>JBNAVY010000007.1:0-16022 GCA_049700195.1 Thermoanaerobacteraceae bacterium | reverse complement strand
GGTATAATTTGATGAATATTTTATTAAATATAATTAAAAAGAAAATAAAGGTAGTGATTAAATGGAAGATTACTATGGATTTTATACTGTAAGAGGATATGAATTATTAGAACATGATAAAAAATTATTGACTCCTTCAATGGAAGACTATTTAGAGATGATTTATAGGAATAGCATTAATGAAAATAGTGTAAAAATTAATTCATTATCAAAATTATTAAATGTAAAAGCACCTTCTGCAACAAGGATGGTTCAAAAACTAAAAGAATCAGGTCTTTTAAAATATGAAAAATATGGAGAAATTCAACTCACAGAAAAAGGTAAGGAAATAGGACGCTTTTTGCTTGAAAGACATAATGTGATTGAAAAATTTTTAATTAATATTGGTGTAAAAGATAATATTCTTATTGAAACTGAATTAATTGAACATGTGATCTCAATTAAAACATTAGAAATCTTTAATTTATTTAACCTTTTTCTTGCTGAGAATCCTTGTTTTAAAAAGTTATACATTGATTTTATTAGTAGTCATAGATTTTAAGCTATATTTTTGTAACACAAAAATTATCTATCTCATAATTTAAATAAGGTAATAATTAGCCGCGGCTAAAATATTAAATTATGGGGTGTAATAATGGATAAGGAAGCAAAATTATATGATAATAATGTTATATTTAAGAAAAAGTATATTCAAAAACAGAATATTTTTACAAAACTTAAAAATCTTATAAAATATTTAGGACCTGCATTTATTATTAGTGTTGCATATATTGATCCTGGAAATTTTGCTACAAATATTACCGGAGGATCAATATATAATTATAAATTAGTATGGGTTATTTTTTGGAGTAATATAATAGCAATATTTTTGCAAATAATGTCTGCAAAATTAGGTATTGCAACTGGACACAATCTTCCCGAAATGTGTGGGTTGATTTTTAAAAAAAGGACTAACTGGATTTTGTGGATATTTGCTGAATTAGCAGCAATGGCTACAGATATGGCAGAGTTTTTAGGAGGTACTTTGGGTTTTTATCTTTTGTTTAATATGCCTCTTATATATGCAGGCTATTTAACAGGTTTAATAACTTTTTTAATTGTTTATCTTGAAAAATATGGGCAGAAGGTGGTGGAACTTACAATATTTCTACTTGTCTTTATAATAAGTATAGCTTATTCTATTGAACTTTTTCTTGCAAAACCTGATTGGAGTAAAGTTGCTATGGGTACTTTAATTCCATCAATACCAGACAGTTATGCACTTTTTATAATAGTTGGTATATTAGGAGCTACAGTTATGCCTCATGTTATTTATCTTCATTCACAGCTTGTTCAAGAGAGAAATAATGGTTTAGATGTAAGAGAAAAAAAACATCATTTTAAAATGGAAAAGATCGACATAGTAGTTGCGATGAACATAGCATTTATTATAAATGCTGCAATGCTTATAGTTTCTGCTGCAGTGTTTTTTAAAAATGGTATTGTTGTTGATTCTATTGAAGAAGCACATAAAACTTTAGAACCCCTTTTAGGTACTCTTTCAAGTGGAGCCTTCGGAATAGCACTTTTAGCATCTGGACTTTCTTCATCTGCTGTAGGTACTTTAGCAGGTCAAACTATTATGAAGGGTTTTGTAGGGTTAAATATCCCATTAAATGTAAGAAGGCTTATTACAATGTTGCCGGCTATGTTAATTATTACGTTAGGTATAAACCCTATGAAAACCTTGATTTTTAGCCAGGTTGTCTTGAGTTTTGAATTACCATTGGCTATAATTCCTATGTTATTAATAACGAGTAATAAAAAATTAATGGGGGTTTTTGTTAATAACTTTTTGATTAAAATATTTGGCTGGATAATTGCAAGTGTTATAATAATTTTAAATGGCTTTTTAGTATATTTTACTTTTATAGGTCTGGCTTGAGAATTTATGGTATAATTTTTATAGATTATATTTTATGAGAAGATGGTGAATAACAAATGGCAAAAGCTAAGACAAAATTTGTATGTAGGGAATGTGGTTTTGAAAGCACTAAATGGCTTGGTAAATGTCCTAATTGTGAATCCTGGAATTCTTTTGATGAAGAAGAAATAATAGATGTCAATAAGATTATATATGAAAGGAAATTAAGCTCAAAAGCACAGCTTTTAAAAGATATTACTGGCAAAGATGAAGATAGAGTAAAAACAGGTATTGAGGAGTTTGACAGGGTTCTAGGCGGTGGTATTGTAAAAGGTTCTCTTGTTTTAGTTGGTGGAGACCCGGGTATAGGCAAATCAACTTTATTACTGCAAGTATCTAGCGTAATGGCTGGTTTTACTAAAGTACTTTATGTTTCTGGTGAAGAATCTTTACGTCAGATTAAACTTAGAGCTGACAGAATAATTAAGGAAAATCAAAATATTTTTTTATTGTCTGAAACTAATATAGAGAATATAGAAAGTCATATAGAAGATATTAAACCTGGTTTTATAATAATTGATTCAATACAGACAATGTTTACAGAAGAAAGTGCAACTATACCAGGAAGTGTTTCTCAGGTAAGGCAAGTTACTCAACATCTTATGAAAATCAGCAAACAAAATGGAGTAACTGTATTTATTATCGGACATGTTACAAAAGAAGGAGCAATAGCTGGTCCGAAGATTTTAGAACATATGGTTGATGCTGTTTTGTATTTTGAAGGTGACCGAAGCCAATCTTTTAGAATTTTAAGAGCTGTTAAAAATAGATTTGGTTCAACAAATGAAATAGGTGTTTTTGATATGATAGAAGATGGACTAAAAGAAATACGCAATCCTTCTGAGTTTATTCTTTCAGATAGACCTCAGGAGGCTTCTGGTACTGCCGTTATATGCTGCATGGAGGGTACAAGGCCTATTTTGATGGAAGTACAATCTTTAATATGCAATACGAATTTCGGTGTTCCAAGGAGAATGGCTACGGGGATTGATTATAACAGATTTGTTCTTCTGCTGGCTGTTATTGAAAAAAAGTTAAAAATAAATCTTTCGCAGCAAGATGCTTATATAAATGTTGTTGGTGGTATGAGAGTACAAGAACCAGCTGCAGATCTTGGAGTTATAGCTTCGGCCATATCTGGTTATTATAATATTTCTATTCCCTATGATGTATGTTTTATTGGTGAGGTTGGTCTTACTGGTGAGATAAGAGGAGTTGGCAATATTGAAAGAAGAATATTTGAAGCAAAAAAAATGGGTTTTTCGAAAGTTTTTGTACCTTTTATGAGAACAGATAAATTAAAAGAATATGAAAATATTGAAATATTAAAAGTAAAAGATATATATGAAATTATGACTTTTATAAAAAGCTGTAAAAAATAGCTCTGGTAACAGAGCTATTTTTTACAGCATATTAAAAATACCTAATGTATGCAACTCTTTATTCTTTTTTAGCAGTATGTCATAAAAATTAAGACCTAAAACATTACAAAGTGCAATAACATAAAAAATATTATTTCCAATTTCCGATTCCAAAACCTCTTTACAATTATCACACAGATGTCCTTCTACATGAGTTTTAAAAGACTTAAGCGCATCTTCTATTGTTGCGTCAGGAGGGGTTTCTTGCCTTGTGGCATCAATTCTTATACATCCGCATTCAGTAACAGATTTTGCCACAGCACGGTTTATACGAGCACTGCTTTCCTGGATTTTTGTCATTATATCTAAGACGCTTTTATGACGTAAAAGGTATTCATCAACAGTATTCTGAAGATCATCTACTATAATATCTTTCATGATATAAGTCCACTCCCGTACAGTTATTTTTACTATAATTTTATTATAGACTCTAACCTATGTAATGTCAATATTTTCATTAGCCCAGTCATACAACATATAACATTAATGTAAGATTAATCACAATCCAAATTGACAATTATCTTATATAAGTAGTATACTTAAATTAAATAGGTGATATACATTGCAAATTTTTCATATGTTAAAAAATTTCCCCACATAAACTTATAATTATAGATTATTTTGTTAATAATAGATTAAAAGGAGGTGACTAAAATAGTGTTTTTAAAAATTATCAGAATTTTTATAACGTTGATAGGACTGGCAACTGGTTATGAAATAGCGCACATTGCAATAAATCTTATTAAAATTCAACAAATCCTGAATATCAGTTTAAATAATGTGACTTTACTTGGAATTTATATTTTTGGAACATTAATATGTGGAATTATATTTTTCATTCTTTCTCCTAAATTTATTAAGTGGGGAAAAGATTTTGAGATATTGCTCGAATCGGCATTTCAGAATATACCTGTTTATGATGTTATGATTGGAGCATTTGGGCTTATTATAGGTCTTTTATTAGCAAATCTTATAAGTGCACCTATTTATAATATTTATATAGTAGGCAAAGTGGTACCTATATTATTAAGTATATTTTTAGGGTATTTAGGAATTAAACTTTCACTAAAAAAGAAGGACGAATTTTTAAATTTATTTTCCTTTGTTAAGAAAATTAATCCACAGAAAAATTCCAAGAATGAAGGTCAAGGCATTCCTAAAATACTTGATACAAGTGTAATTATAGATGGAAGAATTTTTGATATTTGTAAAACAGGCTTTGTTGAAGGACCACTTGTTATTCCTGGTTTTGTTCTGGAAGAACTGAGACATATAGCAGATTCATCAGATTCTTTAAAGCGTAATAGGGGCAGAAGAGGTCTTGACATTCTTAATAAAATACAAAACGAATTAGATATAAAAGTTGAGATTGTTGATAAAGATGTAGATGCTACAGAAGTGGATACAAAATTATTGAGATTAGCTCAAATAATGAAAGGAAAAGTAATAACGAATGATTATAATTTAAATAAAGTTGCTGAATTTCAAAGGGTGCCTGTTCTTAATATTAATGAACTTTCTAATGCAGTAAAACCTGTTGTTCTACCTGGTGAAGAAATGGTTATACAAGTTATAAAAGATGGCAAGGAATCGGGTCAGGGTATAGCATATTTAGATGATGGAACAATGATAGTTGTAGATGGTGGCAAAAAATTTATAGGTGATACTATAGAAGTATTAGTAACAAGTGTTTTACAGACAGCTGCAGGCAGAATGATTTTTGCAAAGCCAAAACAACTGGCAGATCAAGAAAGAGCGATATAAAAAAACACAGGTATACCTGTGTTTTTTTATATCACAAAATGTTATAATCTATTGTAGTTATTTATTCAAGAAAGGTTGTGCAACATGTTTGTAAGTGTTGTTATAGTAGCGGCAGGCAGAGGTAAACGCATGGGTGAATCTATAAATAAAGTTTTTCTGAATTTGAATGGTAAACCAGTCTTATACCATACAATAAATGCTTTTGAAAATTTGCCTGCTGTTCAGGAAATAATACTGGTTGTGTCTAAAGGTGAAATTAAATACTGTAAAGAAAATATAGTTGATAAATTTAGATTTACAAAAGTAAAGAAAATTGTCGAAGGAGGAGAAGAACGACAGCAATCTGTATTTAATGGTTTAATGTCTGTTAATGAGAAAGCTACAATAATTGCAATACATGATGGTGCAAGGCCTCTTATTACAAGTGAAGTTATTTTGCAAGCTATTGAGGCAGCTTATATTTATAAAGCAGTAGGTGTTGGTGTGCCTGTCAAAGATACAATAAAAGTTGTAAATAATCAAAATGTTGTTATTAATACTCCAGACAGAAGAACTCTTTGGTCTATTCAAACACCACAGGTTTTTGAAAAAGAGATAATTTTAAATGCTCATAAAAAGGCAATTGCTGATGGATTTGCAGGTACAGATGATACTGTACTTATAGAAAGAATGGGTATTGATGTTATGTTGGTAGAAGGGGACTATAAAAATATAAAAATAACTACTCCAGAAGATTTAATTATAGCTGAAGCTTTTTTAAAAAAATAACATTGTTAATTTAAACTTCATATAATTATTACAAGATAATTATTAATTATGTGAAGGTGATTTTATGGATATACCTTTGATTTTAATACCAGGGATATTTGGATCTGTTTATACACCTACACCACTTGGCAAAATATGGAGTTTTGGCCCTGCAGGTTATGTTTATAACCCTTTTGTAGACAACTTAAAAAATCTAGGCTTCATTGAGGACAAAAATCTGTTTATATGTTATTATGAGTGGTGGAAGAGCGTCCCAGACAGTATTAACACTTTAATAGATGTAATTAATACTGCAAAATTAAAAACTAAAACTAATAAAGTTAATTTGTTATGTCACAGTATGGGGGGATTGCTTGCCAGAGCTTATATACAAAGTGATATTTTTAACAATGATGTTGATAAAGTTATTTTTTTAGCATCTCCCCATTTAGGTGCTGCAAATGCATATTATGGATGGGAAGGTGCAACGGTACCTCCAGATAATGATGATTTTGTAAACATACTTTTTAAAGGATTTTTATGGGCTTTTTCAAAAATGAAAGGCGAAACAGATGCGGTTAGAGTTATAAGGGAGTATATACCTTCTGTAAAAGATTTATTACCATCTTTAGGATATGAAAATTATTTATTTAAATATACTGCAAATAATAGCAGAATTATTTTTAAAAACATTAGCTATATGAAAGAACAGAATATTTTCTTAAATAATTTGAACAATAATCAGGATGATTTTTATAAAAAGATAAAGCATATCTTTTGCTTTTCTGGAGATGGTATTTTTACAAATAAATTTATACAGGTAGAAGAAACAGATAACGATAAAATATGGCCTGATGGCAAACCTGTTGGTATAATAAGAGATGAAAAAGGTGATGGTACTGTACTTAGAAAAAGTGCTTTTGGTATAATGGGTGAGCAATTTATAATAAAATCGAGCCATGTTGGTATATTAAATGAATCGTTACAAGATTTATCCAGTATACTTGGTTTAAGAGAGAAACCCAAAATTAATATATTAGAAAAGATTTTTTCATATGTAAGTATTTTAACTGATAAAAAAGTGATGATACTTGACCGAAGTAATAAAACTAAATCTTATGATCTTTTTGGAGAGTTAACATGGCATTTTGCATCTAAACCAAAAGGTGAATATGAAATATCTATTTTACAGCCTGGCATCTCAAATATTTATATACAAACAAATAAGCAGACTATTTCGAAAAGAATTAATACAGCTAAAAAGCATTTTAGATCAATAAAGTCTGTTATTGAAATTGATGAAGAAGGAAATTTTGAATTAAAGGAGAGATAAAGTGAGAGTTGGTATTGGATATGATGTTCATCGTTTAAAAGAAGACAGAAAATTAATATTAGGTGGAGTAAGGGTTCCTCATGAAAAAGGTCTTATAGGACATTCTGATGCAGATGTATTAGCACATGCAATTACTGATGCAATACTTGGTGCTGCAGGTCTAGGTGATATAGGAGAATGGTTTCCTGATACCAAAGAAGAATTTAAAGATGCAGATAGTATAGAATTGTTAAAGAAAGTTTTAAATATGATAAAAGGAAAATTTTTAATTAATAACATAGATTGTATTATTATAGCAGAAAAACCACGTTTAACAACATATAAAAAGGCTATAAAAGAAAATATATCTAAAGTATTAGGAATAGAAGAACACAAAGTTAATATAAAGGCTAAAAGCGAAGAAGGTTTAGGTTTTACTGGAAGGCAGGAAGGAATAGCTGCATATGCTATTGTTAGTTTAATAGAATTAGGTATTGACATTGATAATCAAGTTAAATAAAATTTATTTTAAATTATTGAAAATTCATATACTAAGGAGGATATAAATTGAAATTATCACAGTTATTGGTGCCAACTATGAGGGAGGTACCTGCGGAAGCAGAAATTCCCAGCCATATTTTAATGTTAAAATCTGGCCTTATGAGAAAGCTTGCATCCGGTGTTTATATTTATTTACCTTTAGGACAAAAAGTTCTTAAAAAGATAGAACAGATTGTTAGAGAGGAAATGGACAGAGCTGGAGCACAGGAAGTTTTAATGTCTGCTTTAATACCGGCAGAACTTTTAAAAGAAACAGGTAGATGGGATGTTTTTGGACCTGAAATGTTTAAATTGAGAGATAGAAATGAGAGAGAATTTTGTTTAGGGCCTACTCACGAAGAAGTTTTTACAGATGTTGTAAGGAATGAGATTAAATCATATAGACAGTTACCAATTACTTTATATCAGATTCAAACTAAATATAGAGATGAGAGGCGTCCACGTTTTGGAGTTATGAGAAGCAGAGAATTTATAATGAAAGATGCCTACAGTTTTGATACTAGCTGGGACGGTCTTGATATATCTTTTGATAAAATGTACAAGGCTTATTGCAGGATATTTGATAGATGTGGTCTTAAATATAAAGTTGTTGAAGCCGATTCAGGAGCAATGGGAGGTAAAGACTCAAAAGAATTTATGGTAATTTCAAGTGTAGGAGAAGCTGCGATAGCTTATTGTGATAACTGTGGATATGCTGCAAATGAGGAAAAAGCAGAGTGTTTACTTGATGATAAAAATCAGTTAGAAATGCTTCAAAAAGAGAAAATAAAAACTCCAAATGTAACAACTATTCAGCAGCTTGTGGATTTTTTAGGAACTACGTCTGATAATTTTGTAAAAACTCTCATATACAAGGTTAATGATAATATTGTTGCGGCACTTGTTAGTGGTAATAGAGAATTAAATATTACAAAGTTAGTAAACTTATTAAAAGTAAATGAACAGGATGTAGAAATGGCTGATGCTGACACTGTAAAAGAAGTAACAGGTGCAGACGTCGGATTTGCAGGACCTATTGGATTAAAAGGAAATGTTGTGATAGTTGCTGACAATGAAATACCACAAATGAGAAATTTTATCGTTGGCGCAAATGATACAGGGTACCATATAAAAAATGTAAATTATAATAGAGATTTTAAGGCAGATATTGTTGCTGATATTAAAAATGTTGTAGAAGGTGATAAATGTCCTAAATGCGGCGCACCTTTAAAAATTGACAGAGGTATAGAAGTAGGACATATTTTTAAACTTGGGACAAAATATACAGATGCGCTTGAAGCAAAATATGTAGATGAGAGTGGAAATTTAAAACCTATAATAATGGGTTGTTATGGTATTGGCATAAATCGTACAATGGCTGCTGTTATAGAACAAAACTTTGATGATAAAGGGATAATATGGCCTATGGAAATTGCACCATATAAGGTAATAGTTATTCCAGTAAATATATCAGATGATAAGCAAAAGGAAATATCCGAAGATATTTATAGTAAATTACAAGAAGCTGGTGTAGAAGTAATAATAGATGATAGGGATTTAAGAGCTGGGGCAAAATTTAATGATGCAGACTTGCTTGGCATACCTATAAGAATTACAGTTGGGAAAAAAGTTTTGAGTGGGGAAGTAGAACTTAAGATGAGGAATTCCCAGAGTGCACAAGATATTAATGTTGAAGATGTTATAGACAAGGTAAAAGAATTAATAAATTAATGAAAATGGGTTTTAATATAAGACCCATTTTCATTATAAAAGTTTGTTTATAATTAAGGGTAGTTCTGCTATAATAAAAATATATATAACAATAGGATGGAGTGTTAAGTCTATGAAAGATTTAAGAGTGCGATTTGCACCAAGTCCGACAGGTGCAATACATATTGGCAATATACGTACTGCTCTATTTAATTATCTTTTTGCAAAAAGTGAAGGAGCAAAACTAGTATTGCGTATTGAAGATACAGATTTGGAGAGGTCTTCTAAAGATTTTGAAAATCTTATATTTAAAGAATTAAAATGGCTCGGAATAGAATGGGACGAAGGACCTGATAAGCCTGGAGAATATGGACCTTATAGACAAAGTGAGCGCTTATCAATATATAATAAATTTGCTAAAAAGCTTATGGAAGATGGAATGGCTTATAAATGTTATTGTACACCTGAAGAATTAGAAGAAGACAGAAAAAATTCTGTAGAAAAAGGAGATATACCAAGGTATTCTGGTAGATGTAGATATCTTACTAAAGATGAAGAAGAAAAATATATAAAAGAAGGTCGAAAACCAGTTATAAGATTTAAAGTTCCAGATGATGAAATCATAGAATTTGATGACATGATAAAGGGAAAAATAAGTATAAAATCAGATACTTTAGGTGGAGATATGGTAATTGTCAAATCTGATGGTATGCCAACATATAATTTTGCTGTTGTAATAGATGATTCACTTATGAAAATAACTCATGTATTAAGAGGGGAAGACCATATTTATAACACACCAAAACAAATATTAATTTATAAAGCTTTAAATTTTGATATGCCGCGTTTTGGACATGCTCCACTTATATTAGGACCAGATAGAACTAAATTATCAAAAAGGCATGGTAACACATATATAGGGCAATATAGAGATATGGGTTATCTTCCTGAAGCAATGTTTAATTTTCTTTCACTTTTAAGCTGGTCTCCGGACGATAACCAAGAAATAATGTCAAAAGAAGAAATAATAAAAAAGTTTAACTTTAATAAAATTCATAGTTCTAATCCGGTTTTTGATATTGAAAAATTAAATTGGATGAATCAGCAATATATTCAGAAAAGCTCTCTTGAAAGAATTACTGATTTAGCAATACCATATTTCTTAAAAGAAGGATACATTGACGACGTTGATGAAGTGTTGTATAATTGGCTCAAGGAAATTGTTTTATTATATAAAGATGGCTTACCATATATATCATTAATCACTGAAAGGGCTAAAATGTTTTTTTCAGAAGGAGTTGAATATAATCAGGATACTCTTTTTGAAGTGCGTAATTTACCCAATACAGAAAAGGTTTTGAGAGCTTTGAGAAACGAAATAAATAATCATGACAAATTAACTGAAGAATCAGCTAAAGAATTATTAAAGTCAATACAAAAAGAGACTGGGATAAAAGGGAAAGAGTTTTTTATGCCTGTAAGATTTGCAATTACAGGTGAAAATCATGGTCCTGAATTGATAAAAATTATCCCACTTTTGTCAAAAGATAAAATTCTTTTTAGATTAGATAAAGCAATTGAGTTATTACAATAAAATATACAAAAAAGCGATGAACAGAAAAGTATTATAATAAAGGCCTAAAGAGAGGAACTGTCAGCGGCTGAAAGCAGTTCTGGGATATATTATAAGAAATGCGTCTGTGAGCTGTGTCTTCGAATTTAGAGTAGAGGATTACCGGTCTATGCCGTTACAAAATTCAAGTGGAGATAAACTCAATCAGAGTGGAACCGCGAGATCCCCCCTCGTCTCTGTAGATGAAGGGGGATTTTATTTTTAGGAGGTATAAATATGTTTAGAAGTTTAAAAGAAGACATAAAAGTCATATTTGAAAGAGATCCAGCAGCAAAAAATGTTTTTGAGGCTATTTTTTGTTATCCGGGTTTACATGCTTTGATTATGCATAGATTTGCTCATTTTTTATATAAAAAAAGATTAATTTTATTACCAAGACTTATATCACAATTTAGCAGATTTATTACTGGTATAGAAATACACCCAGGTGCAAAAATTGGTAAAGGATTTTTTATTGACCACGGAATGGGAGTTGTGATAGGAGAAACTACAGAAATTGGGGATAATGTTACTCTTTATCAAGGGGTAACTTTAGGTGGGACAGGAAAAGATAAAGGGAAAAGACACCCTACAATAAAAAATAATGTTGTTATTGGAAGTGGAGCAAAAGTTTTAGGACCCATAACAATAGGTGAAAACTCAAAGATAGGTGCAGGAGCAGTTGTATTGAAAGATGTTGAAAAAGATACTACCGTTGTGGGTGTTCCAGGCCATTGTGTCAGAAAAAATAATATTAGGATTGCTTCACCTGTTATAGATTTAGAACATGGTAAATTACCTGATCCTGTCGAAGAAGAAATACAAAACTTAAAAAAGAGAATTATGAAATTAGAGAAAATAATAAATGAGATGGAGGAGGATTCAAATGAAGCTGTATAATACTTTATCAAGGACAAAAGAAGAGTTTGTTCCTGTAAAAAATAAAGAGGTTAATATGTATGTTTGTGGTCCTACGGTATATAACTTTATACACATAGGGAATGCAAGGGCTTTTATAGTTTTTGATACAGTGAGGAGATATTTGGAATACAAAGGATATAAGGTTAATTATGTTCAAAATTTTACTGATATTGACGATAAAATAATTAATAAGGCAAACGAAGAAAATATAACAACAACTGAAGTATCCGAAAGATATATAGAAGAATATTTTAAGGATGCAGATAGTTTGAATATAAAAAGAGCAACAGTTCATCCTAAAGCAACGGAGAATATTCAAGAAATAATAGATTTTATCAAGATATTGATTGATAAAGGTTATGCCTATGAGGTAAATGGTAATGTATATTACGAAACTTCTAAATTTAAGGATTACGGTAAATTATCCCATAAAAATTTAGATGAGCTTCAGGCAGGGGCGAGAATAGAAGTTAATGATGAAAAACGCAATCCTATGGATTTTGTACTATGGAAATCACAAAAGCCTAAAGAGCCAGGATGGGATAGTCCTTGGGGTAAAGGGAGGCCGGGTTGGCATATTGAATGTTCAGTAATGTCAACAAAATACCTAGGGAAAACTTTGGACATACATGCTGGGGGTCCTGACTTGATTTTCCCTCATCATGAAAATGAAATTGCACAAAGTGAGGCAGCTAATGGAGTTGAGTTTTCAAAGTATTGGATGCATATTGGTTATTTAAATATAAATAATGAAAAAATGTCTAAATCAAAAAATAACTTTTTTACTGTAAGAGATATTGTTAAAAAGTATAATCCGGAAGTTTTACGTTTATTTATGTTAATGGCTCATTACAGAAATCCGATAAACTTTAGTGAAGAATTAATAGAACAGGCCAATTCAGCATATACAAGACTTAACAATACAGTTAATAATTTGAGATATCTTTTAAATAATTCTGATGTTGATGAGATAAATGAAAAAGAAGAAATATTGATAAAGAAATATGATGAATACAGAAAAGATTTTGAAGACGCTATGGATGATGATTTTAATACTGCTGATGCAATAACAGTGCTTTTTGAAATGTCAAAAACAGCAAATTCAAATTTAAGTAGTAATTCTTCAAAAAAATTGATAAAATATATATTAGATATGTTTCTTGAATTATCAGATGTATTAGGTATAAGTTATAATAATAATGAAATACAAGATAAACAGATTTTAGAACTTATCGAGAAAAGACAGCAAGCAAGACGGGATAAAAATTGGAAGATGGCAGATGAAATAAGAGACCAGTTAAAAGATAAAGGTATAATTTTAGAAGATACCCCAAATGGAGTAAGGTGGAAAAGAATTTGATGGATTATTTTAAAGATAGTGAACTTTTTACAAAACAGGAGGTATCAACTTTATCTCCTCTTGTTTTGGCTTTTGTTGGAGATAGCGTTTTTGATTTATATATGAGGATACATATGGTCAAAAAACAAAGGCGACCTGTACATATTTTACACAGAGAATGTGTAAAATATGTAAATGCAAAATCTCAGGCTGAAACAATAAAAAGAATTTATGATCTGCTATCTGAAGAAGAAAAAGAAATTGTAAGAAGAGGAAGAAATGCAAAAAGCGCAACTTCACCTAAAAATGCAGATATTCAGGATTATAGATATGCTACTGCTTTTGAAGCGCTTATTGGTTACTTATATCTGACTGGAAGAGAAAAAAGGCTAAAGGATATTTTAGAATTAAGTATTGATAATAAAAAAGAATAGAGGTAATAAAATGGAAAGTTCATCTAATATAGTATATGGTAGAAATCCTGTAATTGAAGCTATAAAAAGCGGCAGAGAAATAGAAAAATTATATGTTTCTAAAACTGCAGGAGGAAGTGTATCAAAAATAATAAAACTTGCAAGAGAAAATAATATTATAGTTTCTACTGCTGACAATTTAACTCTTGACAAATTATCTGGGAATAAAAATCATCAGGGGGTTTTGGCGGCTTGTTCCGTTTATAAATATTATGAGGTAGATGACATTATAAATTATGCTGAAAGCAAAAAAGAAAAACCATTTATATTGATACTTGATGGTGTTACAGATACTCATAACTTTGGGGCAATTATAAGAAGCGCTGAAGTATTTGGTGTACATGGCATTATAATACCAAAAAGACGTTCTGCAACTGTAAATAGTACAGTTGTAAAGACCTCTGCAGGTGCAATAGAGTATATGAGGATTGCAAAAGTTTCAAACATTAATAATACTATATCTAAGTTAAAAGATAAAGGAATTTGGATTGTTGGTACAGATTTAAAAGCTAAAGAGGATTTTTCTAAAGTTGATTTAGATATACCAGTTGCGGTTGTTATTGGAAGTGAAAATACTGGAGTTTCGAAATTGGTATTAGAAAATTGTGATTTTACAGTTAAAATACCTCAGAAAGGCAATATTAATTCTTTAAATGTTTCTGTAGCAGCATCATTAATAATGTATCAAATTATGGCAAAAAGAGAAAATAAGGCGTGATTTAATGTATATGATTGTTGATGGTTATAATGTTATTAACAATTGGCAGATTCTCAAAGAAGAAGCAAAAAAAAGTCTTGAAGAAGCAAGAATAAAATTAATAGATATGCTGTCTGACTTTCATGGTTATTCAGCTATTAATTTAATTTTAGTATTTGATGCAATGTATGTAAAGGGAAGTTTAGAAAAACATGAGATTATAAATGGTATTGAAATTGTATATACAAAAGAAGGAGAATCTGCTGATCATTATATTGAAGGTATAGTTAAGGAGTTATCAAAATTAGATCATGTTGTAGTAGTAACATCAGATTGGACAATTCAGCAAGTTGTTTTAGCTCAAGGAGCTACAAGAATGTCAGCAAGAGAATTATATGAAGAAATGAACAAATATATAGATAGGCATAAAAGAGAATACATAAATAACATTCATAAAGATAACATTGAGTCACGCATAGATGTGGAAATCGTAAAAAAATTGCGCAAAATGTCGGGAGAAGGTTAAAATCAGCTTGACTATAGTTGTATAAGTAATGTATAATTATTAAGTAAACTTGCCTTAAGTTATAGATGGGGGCGGTGTCTGTGAGGTCAGGTGCACAACCAAACTACTATGCAGCGTATGAACAAATGGAAGATGAAGAAATAGTATCAATTGCACAAAAAGGAGATGATGTAGCTTTAGAATTTATTATTGACAGATATAGAAGTTTTGTCAAATCTAAAGCACGGTCATATTTTTTAATTGGTGCGGAACGAGAAGATATTGTACAAGAAGGAATGATAGGTCTTTATAAAGCTATTAGAGATTTTGATGAGGACAAGTTGACATCATTTAAAGCTTTTGCAGAACTTTGTGTTACACGTCAAATAATAACAGCAATAAAAACGGCCACCAGGCAAAAACATATACCTCTAAATTCTTATGTTTCACTTAATAAACCAATTTTTGATGAAGAATCTGACAGAACTCTTTTAGATGTCGTTTCAAGTGAGTGTATTTCTGATCCTGAAGAATTGATTATAAGTAAAGAGGAATACGTTAACATTGAAAATAAAATGGAAGAACTTCTAAGTGGTTTGGAATGGGAGGTATTATTGCTGTATCTAGATGGAAAGTCTTATCAGGAAATAGCTGTAGATTTAAAAAGACATGTTAAATCCATTGATAACGCGCTGCAAAGAGTAAAAAGGAAACTTGAAAGATATCTTGAGATGAGGAACAGCTAAGTATTGACATTTAGAAAATTTTATAGTAAAATCAAAAATCGGAGTCAGGTTTTATTTATTATTGCCCACGTAGCTCAGTAGGCAGAGCGTCGCCTTGGTAAGGCGGAGGTCACCGGTTCAAGCCCGGTCGCGGGCTCCAATTTTATGTGATTTTTTTTTATAATTTAAAATATTGTTACCATAAAAATACATGAAACACTAGGATAAGTTTATTGTAAAGGAGGAAAAAAGAAAATGGCAAAGCAAAAATTTGAGAGAAAGAAACCCCATGC
>JBNAVY010000006.1:0-78416 GCA_049700195.1 Thermoanaerobacteraceae bacterium | reverse complement strand
TAAAATTTTAAAAAGTCTGCCTATTGTTAGGCAGGCTTTTTTGCAAATATAGAGAAATAATATAAATGTTATAACATATACTTTAACTAAATAGTTTAAAAAACTATTTTCTATTAGAAAGCGAATTATATTTTAGCAAAATTTCAGTGTTATTATTTATAGTTTTTTTAACTTATTTTAGAGTATTTAATTTATTTTGTAATTCATTTTTAATTGTTTCAAAATCAATATTATTTTCTAAGCAATAATCTTTAATTTTTGATGCAGTATTTTGGATTTTTTTATTTAATATAGCTTCAATTTCTTCTTTTGATATACCCCAATTTATTATTTCTTTAAAAGTTGTATTCCCTTTAATAGTTCTATCTGTTAAGTTTTCTGTAATATTGCTTTCTGTTTTTACATATTCTGATTGATTTTGTATATTGACAGTATGGTTTTCCAAATACTTAATTTGTTCCTCTGTTAGAGTGTCTTTAGCTTTTAAAATTTCTACTGCACTTTGTGGTAAATATATGTCATTGCTTAAGTCATATGGCAAGCCATTATAAAGTGAAACAAACAACCTTACAGAAGATACTCCTATTTCAGTGCCATTATCTTTTAGATATTGGTAAACAGTTTCAAGCTGATTTATTTTAAAAGATGCTTTATCGCTTGTATTTATTCCAAATGCCTGGGCTAATTCATCAATAGGGATTTTAAAGAATTTATTTATGTCATTAAAAGTATAAGAACCTCTTATATCTGCCGGGTTATATTCTCCAGCAAATTCGCCGTCTATATAAGTTGCTGGTACTTTTGAAGATTCTGTTTTCCAGTAATTTGTTGCTTCTGCGATGCCAATCCCGCCAAATAACAATAAAAGCAATATAATACCTATAATTTTAGAATTAAGCTTCATATTTATTTTCCTCCTTATTATTAACTTTTATAGGAATAATTGATTCGATTGTTACAGTATTATTAATAGGGCACGAATACTCAGATGTACATTTAAGGCATGATATACATTGGTGATCCCTAATTATAGTTTTTTCTGAAACTTTTATATTCATTGGGCAATTACGATCGCAAATTTTGCAATTTATGCATGTTTTATTATTTCTCTTTATTGGGAACAACCTAACTAAATTAAAAATACCAAGTACTGCTCCATAAGGGCATAAATATTTGCACCAGGGTCTTTCTATAAAAACAGACAATATAAATGTAATAAATAGTATTATAATTCCTCCAACTGCAATTTCGCTAGTCCAAAAATTAAATAATGTATAATAGGGATCAACATCCTGGAATATCAATTTTCCTGTTAAAATTGTCGCATATAAAACCCAAGTAAGAACAAAATATCGTAAATATCTTAAATATTTATCGTATTTGTAAGGAATGAAATTGTTAAATCGCTTTTTAAAAATTTTCTTGCCTAGTTTTCCTATGAATTCCTGAAAAGTTCCAAAAGGACAAATCCAACCACAAAATAAAGGACCAAATAATATAGCTATTATAAATCCTATAATCATTAGAATGAATGAAGATTCATGTATTTTCTGAATAAATGTTCCTGTTGTTATATATTGATAAATTGTTACAACTCCACCGAAAGGACATAAAGCGTGTAGGGATGCAGTTGAAATATATGGTATAGATATGCCATTTTCAGATAAGGTTTTATTTATAGATATTGAAAGAATCAAAATAAAGAAAAATATTTGTATAAAAGTTCTAATATGGCCTTTTTTTTTTATGCATGTTCATTTCTCCTTTATATTTTATTTTTTAATATTATTATAAAGATAACTAGTGATAAAAAAATGATATAAAACTGATGTTTATGTGTAATTATTAATTTAAACAATTTTTATGATATAATCAGAATTGGAACTAAGAGTATATTTAAATGAGGTGAAACTTATGGAAAATCTTATATTAAAACATGGCGAAATATATTTGGAGGATGAAATTTTATATGACAAAGATTTATTAATTTCTGAGGGTAAAATTTTCGATATAGGTAAAAATATAAATACACATGATGCGGAAGTAATTGATTTAAAAGGGAAAAAGGTGGTGCCTGGATTTATTGATATACACATACATGGTGGTGTAGGGCATGACTCAATGGAAGGTACTTATGAAGCTTTAAATGCTATTTCAGTTCACCTTGCAAGGCATGGGGTTACATCTTTTTGTGCTACTACAATGACAATGGATATGCCCTATATTTTAGATGCTCTTAAAAATATTAATGAGACAATGAAAAAGGGTACAGAAGGTGCGCAAGTTTTAGGTGCATATGTGGAAGGACCCTTTATAAGCAAAGAACACAAAGGGGCACAGGATGATAGATACATCTTAGAACCAAACATAGACATAATGGACAAGTTTATTGAAGCTTCAAATGGAAACATAAAAGTAATAGCACTGGCGCCAGAGAAGGACAAGAATGGGGAATTTGTAGAATATGTAACTAAAAAAAATATAAGAGTATCATTAGGGCATACAAATGCTACTTATGAAGAGATGAAAAATGGAGTAGATCATGGTGCTACAATAGCAGTTCATACATATAATGGCATGAAAGGGCTTCACCACAGGGAGCCAGGTGCTTTAGGAGAAGTTTTTCTGGATGACAGATTATACAGCGAGTTGATATGCGACTTTATACATTCACATCCTGCGGCAGTAAAAATACTTTTAAAAATAAAAGGGACAGATAGAGTAGTATTAATTTCTGATGCTATGGCAGCTTGTGGTTTAGGAGATGGAGAATACAGTCTTGGAGGGCAAAAAGTTTATGTGAAAAATAAAGAGGCAAGGCTTGAGAATGGCACTTTGGCAGGAAGTACTTTGACATTGGATAAAGCTGTAGCAAATATAACATCTCTTGGAATAACACTTTTTGAAGCTTGCAAGATGGTTTCAGAAAACCCTGCAAAAGTAATTGGCATAGCTGACAGAAAAGGCAGCATAGCTATAGGAAAAGATGCTGACATAACCATTCTAAACAGTGATTTAACTGTAGATATGACAATGGTTAATGGGGAAATTGTGTATAAAGTAGTATAACAAGATAAAAGAAAATAGAAGAAATTAAAAGAACAAGAATTTATATTAAGTTTATTAATTGTTAGCTTGACGTATATTTTTGTGAGAGGGGTTTTTTAATGAAATTTGACGAGCTAGATTTTGAGATAATGCGAATTCTGCAGACGGATGGTAGAAAATCATTTAGAGAAATATCTAATGAATTAGGCAAACCAGAGAGCACTGTAAGATTAAGATATAATCAATTGGTTGCAAATAATATTTTACGTGTTGTTGCTATTCCAGACCCCAAACAAGTTGGGTTTGAGGTAATGGCTATTCTTTGTTTAAAAGTAGATTTAGTTTATTTACAAGAAGTTGCGGAAGCACTTGCCAAAGTAAAAGAAGTGAGATTTATTGCTTATACAGCTGGAAGATATGATTTAATTGTAGAAATATATATGAAATCAAATGTTGATTTGATAAAGTTTATGACTGAAGATTTGGCAAAAATGAAAGGAATTAAAGAATGTGACTTATCTATAGAACTTAAACTTTTCAAGGATACATACAATTGGATGAATGAAGTTTAGACAAAGAAGAAAAATATTTTGTCTAAAAGCATGGCGGAAATTTATAGTGCCATGTTTTTATTTTGGTCAAAATTAAGAAAATACTTCTTATATTAACTTTAATTAATTTACTGCTAAAAATAAAACATTTAATATTTTTAGATGATTATTGACAGTTATCTTTAAATATGCTATATTAGCAATAAATAATAGATATTGTTGCTAATGTAGCATAAAATCATCAATATCTATTATTTTTTATCAAAAAATTTAATAAAGTAAAATAATAAAGGGGGAAAGTTGAAATGAAAAATGATGTATTAAAAAAGGATAAAAGTTTTAAACCGTATGTACCAGCAGATGTTTATTTACCAGAAATTTCACCTACTTCTGTAATTTTAGGGATAATACTTGTTATTATTTTTGGAGCAGCAAATGCTTATCTTGGCCTTAAGGTTGGTATGACTGTAAGTGCATCTATTCCAGCTGCTGTAGTGTCTATGTCGATATTAAAAGGAGTCTTAA
Source organism: Thermoanaerobacteraceae bacterium (assembly GCA_049700195.1). Lineage (GTDB taxonomy): Bacteria > Bacillota > Thermoanaerobacteria > Thermoanaerobacterales > Thermoanaerobacteraceae > JBNAVY01. The sequence goes on along the minus strand of JBNAVY010000006.1, from coordinate 74,292 downwards.
AAAGAGGTACTATCTTAGAAAACAATATAGTTCAGACATTAGCTTCTGCTGGTGAAGCTGCCGCGGCAGGTGTGGTATTTAGTATACCAGCACTATATTTTCTTGATTATATTCCTTCCATGTTATTAATCTCATTAATAACTTTATTTGGAGGAATTTTAGGCGTAATTGGAATGGTTATCTACAGAAGATACTTAATTGTAGAGCAGCATGGAATCCTACCTTATCCTGAAGGTACGGCTTGCGCAGAAATTCTTATCGCAGGTGATAAGGGCGGTGTATCTGCTAAGATGGTGTTTAAAGGTGGAATAATTGCTGCAATATACAGATTAATACAATCTGGTCTTGGCTTTTTTCCAGATGTTATTGAAACATCAATACCAAAACTTCCTGGAGGAGTTATTGGTGCTAATATTCTTCCATCTCTTGTAGGTGTAGGTTATTTAATAGGCTATAAAGTTTCAGCAATAATACTAACTGGTGGTTTGCTAGCTTGGGTAGTTATTATTCCTCTTTTAACTTTTATTGGAGCTAATGTAAATACACCAATTTTTCCTTCGTTAACTCCCATTTCTCAATTGGATGCATGGGGAATGTGGACAGATTACATTCAATATATCGGAGCAGGAGCATTAACTGTTGGAGGACTAGTGGAGTTTTTCAGAGCGCTTCCTGTTGTAAAAGATGCTATTTTAAGTTCTTTTTCTAAAATAAGAACATCTACTTCAAATAATACTTTGCGTACAGAAAGAGATATACCATTTCCTTATATTGTATCGATATTTTTAGCAATAGTTATTTTGATTACTTTAATACCTCAAATGGAAATGAATATATTAGGTGCATTTCTTACAGCAATTTTTGGATTTCTATTTGTATCTATTTCTTCGAGAATAGTTGGGGTTGTTGGAAGTTCATCTAATCCTGTCTCCGGAATGACGATTGCAACCATATTCATTAGTGCCATTATTATGAAATCAATAGGCTATACAGGCATTAAGGGGATGGTTACAACCGTTGTTATTGGTGCTATTGTAACAGTTGCCGCTGCAATTGCTGGTGACACTTCTCAAGATTTAAAAACAGGTTTTATAGTAGGTGCCACTCCAAAGGCCCAGCAGATTATAATGATACCTGGTATTCTTATCTTTGCTGGTATGTCAGGTTTTGTGCTGACTTTGTTAAATAACGCATATCATATTGGAAGTAGTGAATTGCCTTCCCCTGCTACAGCTGTAATTGCGGTGTTAGTTAAAGGAGTATTTTCTGGCAACTTGCCGTGGGGACTATTAATTATTGGTGCAGCTATAGGAGTAATTGTGGAACTAATGGGTATAGCTTCTTTACCATTTGCGATAGGATTATATTTACCAGTACATTTATCAGTTCCAATATTTGTTGGAGGTTTTGTAAGAACGCTTGTAGAAAAATATAGGAACAAAGGAATCGAAAGTGGTACATTATATGCATCAGGACTTGTTGCAGGAGATGCTTTGGTAGGTGTTTTACTTGCTTTATTAACCACGGCAGGGGTAGCCGAAAAAATTGCAATAGGAAGTGGAATTTTAAGTAATGGAATAGCATCAATAGTAGGATTGGTTCTCATATCAATAATTGCTTATACGCTTTATAGCAATTCTAAAGTTGAAGAGAATTGAAAATAAAGGAGGAAATTGTTTATGAGAAGAATTTCAACATTTTCTATTGTCGCGCGTGATCCTCAAACTGGTGAATTAGGTGTAGCAGTTCAATCAAAATTTTTGGCAGTAGGTTCTGCAGTCGGTTGGGCAAAAGCTGGAGCAGGCGCGATAGCTACACAGGCATTGGCTAATCTTGATTTTGGAGAAATAGGCATCAAACTTCTTGAGAAGGGATATTCTGCACAACAAGTTCTTGATGCATTGCTTGCATTAGATCCAGATAGAGAAGATAGACAGGTAGGTATAGTAGATACAAAAGGAAATGCTGCTGCTTTTACTGGCAAAAGATGCTTTGATTGGGCAGGTCATATTGTGGGAGAAAATTTCTCTTGTCAAGGTAATATATTAGTAAGTGAGGATACTGTAAAAGCCCTTGCTGAGACTTTTGTAAATACGAAAGGGACTCTTGCGCGAAGATTAGTTGTAGCTTTGGATGCAGCTCAAAATGCAGGAGGAGATAGAAGAGGTAGACAATCGGCATCTTTGCTTATTGTTAAAGAAAAAGGAAGCTATGGAGGATATAATGATAGATATATTGACCTTAGGGTTGATGATGACCCTGATCCAATCGCTAAATTATCTCATTTATTAGATTTGCATGAATTATATTTTAGTAAAACGAAGCCTGAAGAAATGGTAAAAGTAGATGAGAAATTGGCTGCTGAAATACAGGAATCTCTTAAAAAATTAGGCTATTATAAGGGAAAAATAACAGGAAAGTATGATGAATACACAAAAGAAGCGTATAAAGATTTTTGTGGATGGGAAAATTTTGAAGAAAGAATTTGTGAAGGTGATGTCATTGATATAAATGTATTGAATTATTTAAGAAAAAAAGTAAAGGAACAGTAAGAAATTAATTTTAGTATTATAAAACTAAAAGGAATCCTTTCTTTTTTGAAATGAAAGGGGATTCCTTTTAGTTTTGATAGGACTACAATATTCTTTCAGCGAAGTGTTTTATTCTTTCAAGTGCTATTTTGATTTTATCTATAGAATATGCGTATGATACACGAATAAATCCGTTACCGCTTGGACCAAATGCGTCTCCTGGTACTACAGCTACTTTTTCTTCTTTTAAGAGTTTTTCACAAAATTCCTGTGAAGTCATACCCGTATTTTTTATTGACGGGAAAATATAAAAAGCTCCTTTTGGCTCAAAGCAGTCAAAGCCTATTTCGCGAAATCCGTTTACAATAAATTTCCTTCTCTTATCATAGGTTTCTCTCATTTTTACTATGTCTTCTTCACATTGATATATACCCTTTATAGCTGCATATTGTGCTGTTATTGGAGCGCATATAGTTGTGTACTGATGGATTTTATTCATCGCTTCAATGAATCCGTGTTCTGCTGCAATATATCCAAGTCTCCAACCTGTCATGGCGAAAGCTTTAGAAAAACCGTTTATAAGTATTGTTCTTTCTTTCATGCCCGGAAGTGAGGCTATGCTTACGTGCTTTCCTTCATAAGTTAATTCACTGTATATTTCATCAGAAATTACTATTAAATCATGCTCTATTATTATATTTACAATTTCTTCTAATTCTTCTTTTTTCATAATAGCACCTGTAGGGTTATTGGGGTAAGGAAGGATTAATACCTTTGTTTTTGGGGTTATTTTTGATTTTATGTCATGAGGAGTTATTATAAAATTATTTTTTTCGTCAGTAGGTACAAACACAGGGACACCTCTTGTCAGAGTTACACAGGGGGCATATGATACATAACTCGGTTCAGGTACTAAAACCTCGTCACCGTCATTTAAAAGAGCTCGCAGAGCAAGGTCAATGGCTTCACTGGCACCAATAGTTACCATTATTTCTTTTTCAGGGTCATAGGTTAAATTATAATGGGTCTTTAAAAAATAGGATATGGCGATTCTAAGTTCGGGCAAGCCTAAGTTTGAGGTGTATGTTGTGCTACCTCTATCTAGTGAGTCAATGCCTTCTCTTCTTATTTCCCATGGTGTTACAAAATCTGGTTCTCCTATTCCTAAGGATATTATGTTTTTTGAATTTGTTACAAGGTCAAAAAATTTTCTAATTCCGGACGGTGGTATGCTTTTTACTACATTAGATATATATTTGTCTGTGTTCATAATATTAACACCATTTGGTTGCTATTTATAACTTCCTTGTTAAATGTAAAAAGTTTTTTGGACAAAATATTAACTATATCAAATTTATTATCCATAAATATGCACTCTCCTAAAAATAATTTATTAAAATTATAATATAAAAAGAAATATATTTCAATAATTTAATTATATAAAGTAAAATTAAAATTTTGAAGCTAAAGAGCTGTTTTTATTGACATTTAGCTACAAGTAATGTTACAATCTTATAGAGATATTGATAATTGTTTTCAGTTATGGAGGTTATATATAAATGGGAGAAAATACTATTATAAATCTTGCTGATGTTATGGAAAATAATGAAGTTGAAATAGCGGTTATTAAAGCTGGGAGAAATGCAGCTCAGCGTTTAAATGAAATGGGTCTTGTGCCAGGTACTAAAGTTACAGTAATAAGAAAGGGTCCTATGAGAGGTCCGGTAGAACTAATTGTTCGTAATTCGCACCTAGTTATTGGTCATGGTTTGGTATCTAAGATATATGTAAAAATGTAATAGTCAAAAGAGGAGCATAATTATGAAAAATGAAGTTGTGATAGCTTTAGCTGGGAACGCTAATGTAGGTAAGAGCGTTATTTTTAATCAATTAACTGGATTAACTCAAATAATCGGAAATTGGCCTGGTAAAACTGTTGAAAGAGCAGAAGGAATTTTAAAATTTAGAGGTAAAACTATAAAAGTTATAGATTTACCTGGTATTTATTCACTATCAGCATATTCTCAAGAAGAGATTGTATCTCGAGAATTTATAGCTTTTGATAAACCTGATATAATTATAAATGTTGTAGATGCATCTAATTTGGAAAGGAATTTGTTTTTTACAATACAGCTTATGGAATTACATGTTCCGATGGTTATAGCTTTAAATCAAATAGATTATGCAATAAAAAAGGGAATTGATATTGATGTTGAAAAATTAGAAAAACTTTTAGGGATACCAGTTATAAAAACTATTGCTACTAAAGGGAAAGGGCTTGAAGAGCTAGTAAAAAGAGCCTTAGACAGTATTGAAGAAAAAAAAGATATAGATATAAAAAAATATAATATAAATGATGAAAAAATTTTAAAATATAGAAGCGAAGTAAGCGATTCTATAAAAAAAATTTATGAAATACTTTTAAAATATAATTTAAATATAGTTAATTTATTTCATCCATTATGGTTGTCTCTAAAGCTTATTGAAGAAGACACAGATATAATTGATAAATTAAAAAATGAGCCGGACGGATTAAAAGCATTTGAAGAAGTACAAAAGGTAATAGAAGCTTTAAAATCAAATACTAATTCATCATTGAATACAATAATTACTGAAGATAGATATAAGATTGCGTCTCAAATAGCAGATGAAACAGTTTCTATAATACACAACAAATTTACATGGAACGATATTTTGGACAATATTGCTCTTCATAAAATTTGGGGATATATTTTTATGCTTGTTATAGTTTTTTCATCTTTTTATGGAATATTTAAATTTGGTGAATATTTTTCTGGAGTTTTAGAAGATTTTTTTGATACATTTAAGCCTTTTGTGTATAATTTGCATATTTCGGATATGTATAAGGATATTTTGTGGAATGGACTTGCGGAAGGACTTATTTCTGCTATTACAATAGTACTGCCGTACATTTTTCCTTTTTATGTATTTTTATCTATTTTAGAAAATACAGGTTATTTAGCTAGAATAGCATTTTTAATGGACGAAGTCATGCACAAAGTTGGATTGCATGGGAAAGCCCTAATACCAATACTAATGGGTTTTGGCTGTAATGTACCTGCTGTTTTAGGTACAAAAATACTTGAAACAGATAGAGAAATTTTTATTGCATCTTTTATGTCCACATTAGTTCCATGTTCAGCAAGAATTGTAATTATTTTAGGAACTATAGGTGTTTTTATGGGGCCACAATATGCAATTGCAGTTTTTGCTTTAGATGTACTTGTAGTCTACATTGCGGCTTACTTTGCAAATAAAATTGCACCAGGTAAACCCTATGATTTAATTATGGAGTTACCGGGTTATAGAATGCCAGCACTTAAGCCAACGCTAAAACAAATTTGGTTCAGGATAAAAGATTTTATATATGTAGCACTTCCGATTATTATTATAGGAAGCTTTGTATTAGAAATTTTAAAATATACAGGTATTTTTAAATATGTAACTTATGTAATGGATCCTATAATTGTAACTTGGCTTGGATTGCCTTCTATTGTTGGAGTAGTTTTAATTTTTGGTATATTAAGGAAAGAACTTACCCTTATAATGCTATTGACTTTATCTGGGACTATTCATATAAATCAGATTTTAAATCCAAGACAAATGCTCGTTTTTGGTGTTGTAACAATGTTATATATACCATGTATTGCAACAATTGCAGCATTAAAAAGGACGATTGGATGGAAAAAAACATGGATAATCGTTTTTATAGAAGTTTTTGGAGCAATATTTATTGGGGGTATATTAAATCAGATTCTAATTAGAATTTAATTTAAAAAAACAGTGTCATGGATTAATATGACACTGTTTTTTTAAATTAAATTTACTTTTAAAAGAAGATCTGTATTATTTAAAATTGTATTTGGCTCTCCTATAATTTCTATTGAATGTTCTTCATTCATTATTATTACTCTATCAGCCAGCATCGAAGCCATTTCAAGATAGTGTGTTGCAATAACAATAGTTGTTCCGTCTTTATGAAGTAATTGTAATTTTTTTATAAGCCATTTTTTTGATTTTGGATCTAATCCATTAGTTGGTTCATCTAAAAGCAATACTTCTGGTTTTATTATAATAACAGAAGCTAAAGCTACTTTCTTTTTTTCTCCTCCACTCAATCTATATGGAGGTCTTGAGGCTAATTTTTCTATTTCAAAAGAATTGATTATATCATTAACTGCATTTTTAACATTTTCTTTAGGCAGACCCATTTGAAGAGGTGCAAAAGCAATTTCATCAAAAACTGTGCTGTTAAAAAGTTGTGCATCAGAATCCTGAAAAACAAAACCAACTTTTTTTCTAAATTCATATTCATCATATCGTATTTTGTCATTTAAAAGTGTACCAAAAGCCCATATTTCGCCTTTATCAGGAAGAATAAGATTATCAATTAACTTTAAAAGAGTAGATTTACCACTTCCATTTGCACCTAAAATTACAAGAATTTCACCTTTAAAAATTTCAAAATTTATATCATAAAGCGCATTGATTTTATTTCCATATGAATATGAGAGATTTTTTATATTAAAAACTGTATTCAATATGTTCCTCCTTTAGAATTTATATAAAATAAAGAAATAATTATTAATATATTTACAAATACCCATATATAATCAAAAAAACTGATTTTAAAGTTGTTTATCGTTCTATATTCTCCATTGTAGCCTCTTGATAGCATTGCACTATATACTTCATCATTTAAGTTTTGTGATCTTATAAAAATATTTGCGATGGAAGATGAAACAAACTTTCTTCCATCACTGTTGCTTATTTTACCTAAGTTCCTGCTTTTCCTTGCCATAAATGTGTTTGATGCTATTTCAAGTAATAAGAAAACATATCTTAAAGACATATCAATCGTAACAGCAAAAATACGTGGTAATTTTAACAAACTTAAAACTTTTATTAGATCTGCCCATTTTGTGGAAAGAGTTAATAAATAAACTAAAGATAAGGATATAAAAGATCTCATCATAAAAGTAATAGCACTTATGGCACCTTCTTTTGTAATATAAAAGTTATCAGTTATATATATTAAAGGATGTCCATTTCTTATAATGTTAAATAGGGAAGGTATTAATATTAAACCAGAAAAAAGAATCGATACTGCTGATACTCTGAAAATATATTGTTTATAAGGAATTTTAGATAAAAAAGCTAAAAATAATGTGTATAAAAGTAATAATGTCATAAAAATTAACGAACTACTAAAATTAATAATAATTATTAACAAAAGAATAGAAATAACTTTAGTTCTCGGTTCTAATTGTTGTAAAATGCCCTTTCTTGACGATATCTCATCAGAATATAGCATACTTCCAAAAAGATCTTGTATTGATAAAAGTGTTTTTTCTAAAAAGTTATCCATTTTTTTTATGGGATTTACCCATGAACCTCCCTAAAATAGCAAATAATATAAATATAAAGGTTATACCTATAATGGTCGAAAATATATATCCAATAGCTTGTTGGACAAATGTAGAGTTAAAACCTGGGATAGTGTAATCTTTGAATAGAGTATTTATTATATCAGAAAATTTACTCATTCCCTGAGGTACATAACCGACCATACTCTTAATTTCGTCAAGGCTCCACTCTCCCCATGCAGAACCTGAAGCTAAAAGGCCAAGTGGAGTTAAAAGAATTATTATTATTGGTATTAGATAAATCTTTTTCATATATTATCACCTCTTATATAATATTAATAGACTTGTGCATATCCTAAAAATCTTTATTTAATCTGTTTTTAAGATATGTTTTATTCACATCATTCTAAATTTTTTATATATCATATAAAATTTACTGTCTTTTTTGTTAAATTGAATTAAAATATTATGGACATTTATACTCTTAAACCTAAAATTGATTTTTTTACTTTTACATTATCAACTTATTGTAGTTTATTTTTTGATTAATTTTTATAAATACTTATATTTATTTGTCATATTTTATATGAGTATTTATAAAAGATGCTTTTATCATCTGTTTTTTCTAAATAATGAATTACTAAACCTGTTATAACAGCTTCAACTATACCTGCTACTGTAAGATGTGCAAACAACATTGCTGGAATTGATATATTCAAACCATATGGGAAATATAGAGGTGTTCCATTTGCTGTGTGAAACAACACTGGTTGTAAACCAAGTTCTAAGCCAGCTGTAAGAGCAGCAGCATTTATTCCAATATATGCACCAATAGAGGATGAAACAACCTTATTTAATTTAAAAAAAAGCATAAGTTTATATACTCCATATCCTACAAAGGGTGCTATAAAAGCCATGTTAAAACTATTTGCACCAAGAGCTAAAACACCTCCATCACCAAAAATTAATGCTTGTATTACCAAGGCGGCTGTAAGTGATATGGTTGCTGCCCAAGGGCCTAAAATAATTGCAAGTAAAGTTGCTCCAATAGCATGTGCTGTTGTACCACCTGGAACAGGAACATTAAACATCATTATAGTAAAAGAAAATGCTGAACCTATTGCCATTGTGGAAATATCTTTTTTCTCAAATGTTTTATTAACTTTTTTTGCTGACACGTATAAAACTGGTATCATTGCAGTTCCCATGACAGCACATGTCTGCGGGCTTAAATATCCATCTGGTATATGCATATAATTTCCTCCTTAAATATTTTTACCAGTTGTAGTCATAACTAATTTACCATGCTTAACTCCTTTTGTGCTTATAATTTCATCTGCTATTTTTGTAATTGTTTTAGATGTTCCTTTTACTATCATAACTTCTAGACAATTATGTTCATCCAAATGTACATGCATAGTTGATATTACATTTTTAAAATGTCTGTGCTGCATTTCTGTCAGCTTATCATTTAATTCTCTAACCTCATGATTAAAAACATAAGTAATTGTTCCAATCATTTCTGTATCTTCTGATTCTTGCTGGTTTTCCACTATAAAATCTCTGATCAGATCTCTTATTGCTTCTGATCTGTTATTATAATTTTTTTGCTTTGTAAGTTCATCAAACTTTTGAAGCAGTTTTGATTCCATAGAAACGCCAAATCTAATTACATCTTCCAAATTAATCCTCCTCTTTAAGTGTTATCTTTATAAAGAATAATAGCACTTATTTTTTTTATAGTCAATTTCAAAATTAATTTTAGTTTAATTTTGAGTTAATGTTGCTTTAATGTTCAGGCTATAAAATAAGATTGTAAGTTGATGATAAACATCAACAAAAAAATAAAAAGGAAGGATGATTAAAATGAATAAGAAGTTAACAGCTTATGTAGTAGCAGGGGCAATGGCCTTAGGTTTAGCAGGAGGTGTTGTAGCACATCAGGGTATAGCAATTGCTCAAACAAATACACCTCCAGCAGCAACATCAAGTGTATCATCTACTGATAACAAGAACATAGATGAACAGCAACCAGTTTATAAAGGCTCAATTAGTGTAGCAAATCCTCAGGATAATGCAAAAGATGGTTCAGCAGTAAAGGATAATGAGGCACAAGAAAGTGCACAACTTGCTTCACTTGCAAAAGTAACTCCAGATGAAGCAAAAGCAGCAGCTTTAAAGGTAGTTCCAGGTACAGTTTCCAAAGTAGAACTAGACAATGAAAATGGATATCTTGTTTATAGTGTTGATATAACTACAAACAACGGTTCCGTAGATGTAAAAGTTGATGCTGGAAATGGAGCAATTTTAGCTCAGGACAAAGGGCAAGATAATGAGAAGGGTAAAGAAATAGCAGGAGAAGCTGAAAAAACAAATACTCCAGATAATGACACAATACAATTGGATCAACAGGGAGAAAACTAAAAATGAGGCCTTTGGCCTCTTTTTAGTTTATTATATTAAAAACTAAGCTCTTTTCAAAATGTATATAAATTAAAAGTAAAAGAGATAAAACAATAGATTTATCTCTTTTTTTTTACTTTTATGTACCTTGTGATATAATTAATATATAATAATTTAATAATATGCAGGAGTTGATATGATGCCACTAAACATTGTACTTGTTGAACCTGAGATACCACAGAATACTGGTAACATAGCTAGAACCTGTGTACTTACGGGGACAAAACTTCATCTTGTAAAACCATTAGGATTTAAAATTGATGAAAAATATGTTAAAAGAGCAGGACTTGATTATTGGCCGCTTTTAGACCTGATTGTATATGACAATTTGAATGATTTTATAGAAAAACATAAATATGAAAAATTCTATCTTGCTACGACAAAAGCTAAAAATTTTTATAATCAAATAAAATATGAAAATGATGCATATATTATTTTTGGTAAAGAAAGTGCTGGCCTTCCAAAATGGTTTATAAAAGAACATTATGATTCTGCTGTCAGAATACCCATGAATAAAGTTATTTCTGAAAGGTCATTAAATCTGTCAAACTCTGTTGCAATTATATTATATGAAGCATTAAGACAGTTTGGATTTCCTGATATGGAGTAGTGAGGGCCGAGATTTTGTATATAAATTTTAAATTTTTATATAAAATAATAAAATAATCTTGTATAGCCGATTTTCATTGCAGCAATGCTTTGCATACACGGTGTTTTTATTTTATTATATCTATTAAAATAGTGGAAAAAGAATAAATTTATTTGGTTTTATAGTTAATTTGGAGGGGTAAAATTGGAGACAAAAGATAAAGGCAAGCTAAATGTAACTAAGGAAATTATAGAACTGGCTTGGCCTTCTATTACTGAACAAATGCTTATAATGGCAGTAGGAATGGTGTCAACTATATTTGTAGGTCATATTAGTGCAAGTGCTCTTGCAGCTGTGGGACTTATAAATATGCTTATTTTTTTCTTGCAGGCAATGTTTTCAGGTCTTGCGATAGGTTCTACAGTAATTGTAGCAAGGCTAATAGGGGAGGAAGATGAAAAAAACGCAAAATTAGCAGTAATGCAGTCACTTTTAATGAGTTTTGGACTATTTTTAATTGTTACTTTATTAGGTTATACTTTTGCATCACCGATCATCAGGACTTTCTTCGGGAGCATTTCTCCTGAGGTTTTTAAACTGGCTTTGACTTATTACAAAATCGTGTTATTTGGACTTCCCTTTGTTATTATTGATATTGTAATTGGCGGTGCTTTAAGAGGAGCGGGAGATACTAAAACTCCAATGTATATTACAGCTGTTGTAAATATTATAAATCTTTTTTTAAACAGCATTTTAGTTTTTGGTATACCATATCATGGAGGATATATAATACCTCCTTTTGGAGTAAAAGGTTCAGCTCTTTCAGCAACTATTGCTCGTGTCATAGGAGGCTTTTTGCAGTTATATGTGTTGTTTTTTGCAAAACGAAGAATTAATCTTAATATAAAGGATAAAATAAAGCTGGATTTTGATATGATGGCAAGAATTATCAAAGTTGGTATACCTGCATCATTAGAGCAAATAATTATGCAGGGAGGGTTTTTAATGGTTCAGGTTATAGTTTCAACAATGGGTACGACAGCAATTGCAGTATATCAAATAGGAATGAATGCAAATAGTATTGCTTTTATGCCTATGTTTGGTTTTTCAATTGCAGCGACAAGTCTTGTTGGGAGAAGTCTAGGAGCAAAACATTTTATGCTGGCTGAGATATATGCAAAGGTTTCAAGAAACATGGCTGTTATAGTTATTTCAATTGTAGGGGTTTTTATGTTTATATTTTCTAAGCAGCTTGCATCTTTATACACTAATGACCCTGAAGTAATAAAGATGGCTTCAAACGTGTTAAAAATTTTTGCTATTGTTGAGCCATTTTTAGCAATATTAAATGTAATGGCAGGGGTTTTAAGAGCAGCCGGCGATATACCTTACATTGTGCTTACAGCTTTTGTAGGTTTATGGCTTTTTAGAATAACAATTGGATATATACTTGGCAAAGTATTTTTGATGGCTATTTATGGTATATGGATTGGCATATCTATTGACTTTATAGTAAGGGCGGCAATGTATAGCTATAGGTTTAAGAATGGTAAATGGAAATATATTAAAGTTTAGATCGCGCAAATTTCTCACATATTTTCAGTTTTCACATAATATTTTTCTGTTATTTTAATGACAAAATTAATTTTATAAAAGAGGTGTATATATGAAAAAAAAATATTTTTTTGCAGTTATTATAGTTTTACTATTAGCTGGAGCAATTGTATATCAATATACTAATAAGTCGAATACTTATTCGTCGCAGAAAATAGCCTATGCAACAGTAACAAGGGGTAATATTTCTATGAGTATTACAGGTTCAGGTAATTTAAGCGGAGATATCAGAGCTATAACTTTAAAAGGTAATGGAGTAATAAAAAAAGTATATTACAAGGTTGGAGATACAGTTAAAAAAGGTGATTTATTATATGAACTTAGTGATGATAATTTAAATAGTCAGTTAGAACAGGCAAAATTTTCCTTTGATTTAGCTAATCAGCAATTAAATCAGGATACAATAAATTATAACAATAATATTTCAAATCTGCAGATAAAATCACCTTCAGATGGTATAGTTGACAGCATTCTTGTGAAAGAAGGGCAAAATGTTGCAGTTGGTACACCTATTATTTCAATTGCAAATTATTCTAGGGTTACAGTGAAGGTGCCATTTAATGGTTTACAGATAAAAAATATAAAAGTAGGGCAAAAAGCAGATATTTTCTTGTATGATTCTTTTACTTCGGTACAAGGTAAAGTTGAATATGTTTCACAGCAACCTGTGCCAAATGATACAGTACAATATTATTATGTTACTGTTGGCCTTAATAACCCTGGAGCTTTAAGTGATGGCATGAAAGTACAGGTTTCTATATATACAGACAGTGGCATTTTAAAAGCATTGGAAGACGGTATACTTAATGTAAAAAATCTCATTAATGTTTCAGCACAAACAAATGGTATAATAGAAAAAATATATGTTTTGCCAAGCGAGAGTGTAAACAAAAACCAGATATTAGTAAAATTATCATCAAATAATATAAATGATCTACAAATCCAAAATGATAAATTAAAAGTTTTACAAGCACAAAATAATTATAATCAAATTTTACAGCAGATTAATGGTTTAAAAATTTATTCACCTATTAATGGTAAAATATTAGTTCAAAATATAAATGAAGGGGATATTTTAGGAAATAATATTTCATCACTAAATACTAGTATGGGAAGTAGTTCAAATATACAATCTTCTTCAACACAACAATTTGTGCCTGTTTTGGATATAACTCAAATATCAAATTATAGAAATCAAGCAGAAACCTGTGTTATATCAGATAGTGAAAAATATCTTGTTGATTTTTTAGTTGATGAAACAGATATAATGAATGTAAAAAAAGGTCAGGAAGTTAAACTTACCACAGATAATCTTCCAGGCAGAACATTTAAAGGGAATGTGATTCAGATTTCACAATTACCTACAATTCAAAATGGCGTTGCATCATATAATGTTACAATAGAAGTAAAACCGGAAGATGGGCTTTATCTTGGGATGTCAATGAATATTTCAATCATTGTTTCAGAAAAGCAAAATGTCCTAATTATTCCAATACAAGCTGTTCAGACAAATGGAACCCAAAAATATGTAATTATTTATTCAAATAATATAAATGCAAAGAATCTTAATAATAAAAGCGACTCAGAGGTGTTTAAAAATAATATTAGAATCATACAAACTGGTATAAGTAATAACAATTTTGTAGAAATTATAAGTGGCTTGAAAGAGGGAGATAAGGTTATAATACCATCAGTAGTTGGATCGAATAATATTTCTTCTGGAAACCTTGGAGGTATGGGTGGTTTTAGACCTTCAGGGAATAGCAGTACCAGAACATTTCCTACAGGCGGGAGTTACAATGGAAGCAGGCCAAATAGCGGCACTTCTACAGGGAGGTAAATTATGGAGGAATCGTTAATTGAAATACATAATTTAACGAAAATATATAAAATGGGTGAAAATGAAGTCAGAGCTTTAGATGGTATAAATCTCAATATTAAAAAAGGTGAATTTGTATCAATTATTGGACAATCTGGTTCAGGTAAAACAACTTTAATGAATATAATCGGTTGCCTTGATATAAAAACTTCAGGAGACTATTTTATAAATGGAATAGATACAAGTAAACTTACTGATAATCAGCTTGCAGAGCTAAGAAGTAGAGAAATTGGTTTTATATTTCAGAATTTTAATTTGCTTCAGAAAATGACTTCTTTAGAAAATGTTGAATTACCGATGATTTATTTAGGAATGCCTGCAAAAGAGAGAAAAAAAAGGGCAGAAATGCTTCTTGAAATGGTAGGATTAAAAGAAAGGATGAATCATAGACCAAATGAGTTATCTGGAGGTCAGCAGCAAAGAGTTGCAATAGCAAGAGCACTTGCAAATAACCCTCATTTAATACTTGCTGATGAACCAACAGGAAATCTTGATTCAAAAAGTGGCAGTGACGTATTAAATGTAATTAAAGAACTGAATAAAAATGGCAATACAATCATTTTAATAACTCATGATTCAAATATAGCTGAACAGGCTAAAAGAATTATAAAAATTAAAGATGGACGCATTTTGGAAGATGAGGTGATTGAACTTTGAGTTACATTCAAGCATTTAAGATAGCTATAAGAGGAATTTTATCTAACAAAATGAGGTCATTTCTTACTACATTAGGTATAGTAATTGGAGTAGTAGCTGTTATTGTTTTAGTTAGTTTAGGCCAGGGATCAACCCAAAGAGTAACATCTCAAATACAAGGTATGGGTTCCAATCTTATTATGGTTACTATAACGGGAAGAGGAAATGAAAGTTATTTAAATTATGACCAGGCAATGAATTTAAATGATCCAAATTATATTGCTGCCATATCACCAATTATTTCCACGAGTGTCGTTGCAAAATATGACAATAATACTGTTACTGGTACATCAGTAAATGGTGTAAATGGTGATTATCAATCAATAAGAGATATACAAGTTGCAAGAGGAAGGTTTATAACACCATTAGATGATGAGTTTAGAAATAAAGTAGCTGTAATTGGAAGTAATATATCTAAAGATTTATTTGGCTACACTATGCCAGTTGGAAAATCAATAAAGTTAAATGGACAAAATTTTACTGTCGTTGGGGTATTGGAGTCAAAAGGGTCCTCTATTACAGGTTCTGATGATGATTCTATATTTATACCTATTAAAACTATGTTTTATTTTGCAAACAATAAAAATATAAGGCAAATATACATTGAAGCATTAAGTCCTGATACAATAGAACTTTCTAAAAACAGCATAAATATTAAGCTTATGAAAATATTTAAGGGAGATTCAACTGCTTTTAGAATTATAGACCAATCTCAGATCTTATCAACTATAAGCAGCGTAACCAGAACCTTAAGCTTATTATTAGGAGGCATAGCTGGTATATCACTTTTAGTAGGCGGTATAGGTATTATGAATATAATGCTCGTATCTGTAACAGAAAGAACTCGGGAGATAGGTATCAGAAAGGCACTTGGTGCAAAGAAGAAAGATATACTCTTGCAGTTTATAATTGAATCATTGACTTTAAGTGGTTTAGGTGGAATACTGGGAATTATTTTTGGATATGCTATGTCAGTAATAATAGGATCTGCTATGGATATAAATGCACAGCCTTCTACTGCTACTATGCTTTTATCTTTTTCATTTTCTCTGGGCGTAGGCTTATTTTTTGGAGTGTATCCTGCTAATAAAGCAGCAAATCTTAATCCAATAGAAGCATTAAGATATGAATAAATATAAAAAAAAAAAGACAAGTTTTATATTAAAAAGAATTTGTCTTTTTTATATTGTTTTTTTACTTACACAATTATAAATAATGTGATAAAATATCTATAATATTTAAAAATTTGAGGGGGCTTATATAAATGAAATTTATAAGAATAAGTTTTAACGGTAGAGAATTTCAGGCGGTTTTAGATGGGGAAAAAGTTTTTATACCTGAAGGACAATTTTTTAATTTTTATAATTTAAGTGATGTTTTTATATTACCACCGTGTATTCCTACTAAAGCTGTTTGTGTAGGTCTTAATTATAAAGACCATATAGAAGAAATGAATGATAAGATTCCTCAGGAGCCAACTTTATTTTTAAAACCTGCTACAGCAGTTATTGGAAATGAAGACCAGATTATTTTACCAGAGATGTCAGAAAGAGTTGATTATGAAGGCGAGTTGGCAATTGTAATAGGAAAGAAAGCAAAAGACGTAAAAGAAGAAGATGCGAAAGATTATATATTTGGCTATACGATAGCTAACGATGTAACAGCAAGAGATTTGCAGGCAAAAGATGGCCAATGGACAAGAGCGAAGTCTTTTGATACCTTTTTGCCCATAGGCCCTTGGATTGTGACAGACTTAGACCCATCTTCTTTGGATATAATTACATATGTAAATGATGAAGTAAAGCAGAAAAGTAACACCAGAAATCTCATATTTGGCGTTCCAAGACTTGTGAGTTATATATCTCACATAATGACGCTAAACCCTGGCGATGTCATATTGACGGGAACGCCCTCTGGCGTTGGTCCTTTAAAACATGGGGACACTGTAACTATTGAAATAGAGGGAATAGGTAAATTAACAAATAGAGTAAAATAAAATCAGACTACAAAATGAATGATAAAATATATAACTAAACCAATTAAAGATAGAGGAATTCCTATAAAAGCCCATTCACGGCTTTTTATATTTAGCTTTCCTGCTGATATGATATTAGGTATGTTTCCCGGAATCAACATTCCGCCACTTATTAAAAGACCCATCAATATTGCTTGGATTTGTTCTGTTGTCATGTGAGGAGAAATTTCGGCTGCTGCCAATGTTGCGTTGTCAAGAACTGCAGATAGCATGTTTATCCAGTATAAAAGTCGGCTATCAAGATGAATTATATAATTATCAATAATAGGTTTGAATCCTGCACCTAAAAGTTCCAATGCCAGAATAAAAACAAAAATTTTAAATGCTTGAATAAAGATAAATTGAAATCTTTCAATTTTTTTAATTTCTTCTGCTTCTTCCACATAATTTTCTTCTATAATGAGACTACTTTTCTCTAATTTATTGATATAGAGTAAACCTAAAAAGCCCAAAGCCAATATAGCTGGTATAATGTAAATGCCTAAGGTAGCAAAAAGGTAAAGGAAGTTTTCATTTAATTTTGATGTTACAATTGTGGCTAAAGGCTCGCCAATTGGTGTTAGTGCAGCACCAATGCCTATTGAAAGAGAAGCAATGACAGTAATCACCACTTTGTCTTTGTGCTTTAAGGGCAACAAGTGAATTATTTCCACTAATATTATTGAGGCTATTATGGCTGTGATTATACTGGCTGTCAATCCAAGGATGACAATTACCAAAAATATAAATATTCCCAGTGGAATATGAGTTACTACTGTTCCTATAAATCTTTTAAATTTATCTTTAAATATCTCAAATAAAAGTCCTGATAAAAATACGGCTGCTGTTATTAAATACAAAAGATGATTTTTAAATATGTGAACTATCAGGTCATAAGAAAATACTCCTGATACAAATGCTGTGGCGATTCCCATTGAAAAAAGAAAATATTCGATGTTGTGTTCTATATGCCTATTTACAAGAGGTAAAATTAGGATCATTAATAATATTAGCAAGAGTGCAACAATAATCATAATCCATTCTCCTTTTATATTATTATTTGTATTATTTTGTAAAATAAAAAGTGGGAAAACTCACCTTTAAGATGAGCTTCCCACCCAAGAAGCTATAATTCTTGAAACACAAAATGTTCAACCGTAAAATTTTATTATTAAATTATAATAATAATTATTTTAATATAGGGTATATAAAAAATCAATTATTTTTGATTTTACAATATAGTTATTAGAAAAATACTATATAATATACCTCCTAGTATAAGTATAAAAGGATTTATCTTCTTTCCTAAATTTATCCATGCTAAATTTAAAAAGGCTGAAGTTAAAGCTATAACAGCACTTAAAAAAGCTATGCCTGTAATATTCCATGGTGTAAATAAAATTCCAATTGTAACAGGTATGGCAGATTGAAATACCATCGCACCTGTTATATTGCCAAGAGCGAGAGTGTCTTTATTTTGCCTTATCCATACAATAGAGTTTAGTTTTTCAGGAAGTTCTGTTGCAATTGGTGTTATAATAATTGAAAGTAATAAAGGCGCTATTCCAAATGTATAAGATATATCTTTAACATAACCTACAAACATGTGAGCCCCATATATAATTCCAGTTAAAGATAATATAAGCTGAAAAACGATCCAGAACATATTATTTTCGACATTTAGTAGTTTTGAACAATATAGACTGCCGAGATTTTCACACATTTGCTGTTCTCCAGAAAATGTTTTTATAACATATAAAACATATAAAGAAAGAATTATAATTGTGGCAATTATTCTACTTTGATTGTAATGATTTACAAATGTTGTCATTATAGCTATAATATAAATAATTATAAAAAAGTTCAAATCTCTTTTAAAAGTCTTTTTATCAGCATTTAATTTTAAAGTTCTTTTGCCTGAAAGAGAATAAATAATTACGGCGGCACCTGTTACGAATAATCCAAGAGTTGATAACATAAAAGGAGCACCTAAAATTGCTCCAGTAGCAATTTGACCTGCTTCACCACCACCATAAAATATTATGGCAATTATAGGTATTATAGTCTCTGGCATAGCTGTTCCTATTGCTGCTAAAATACTTCCTACAACACCTTGGCTTAAATTCAGTTTTTTACCGAACCATTCTATTGAATTTGTGAATAAAACACATGAAAATAGTATTAAAGCAAGACTTAGGAAAAGCATAAAAACGTCAAATAACAATTTTGTAACATCCTTTCAACTTATGAAATAAAAAGTTTTTTATTTACATCTATGTATTGTATCACAAAATAACACATTAATGCAACACTATGTATTATGTCATAATTACAAATAATAAATTAAGAAAAAATTGATACCCAAACTCTGATATGGTAAGATTTATTTATAGAGGTGACAAATATGAGCTTAAGGTTTATATATGGGAGATCGGGTACAGGAAAAACTGAATTTTGCCTTACGGATATAAAAGAGAAATTGTATACAGAAAAACAAAATAAGCTTATACTGCTTGTTCCTGAGCAATTTACTTTTGAAGCAGAAAAAAGCCTTTTAAAGACAGTTAAAAAAGATGTTATGATGAGGGCTCAGGTCTTAAGCTTTAAAACCTTAGCAAACAGGATATTTGTAGAAGTTGGTGGACTAACACACAGACATATGAAAGCGTGTGGGAGATCTATTCTTTTATATAAAGTTATAGAACAGGTTAAAAAAGATATTGGTATATTTTCTAAAGCATCAAAACAAATAGGATTTATAAAAAATATTTCCGATATAATTACAGAGTTAAAAAGTTATGATATTTCTCCAGATAGAATGAATGATATATTAGATCATGTTAATAATCAAAATTTAAAAGACAAGTTAAAAGATATAAACCTTATATTTTCAAATTTTGAATCTGAACTTCATAAAAATTATATAGATTCACAAGATGAACTTGCCATAATTGCCGAAAAAATAAAATTTTCAGACCAGTTAAAAGGTGCAGAATTTTGGATAGACGGTTTTACAGGATTTACACCAAAACAGTATTTAATAATTGAAGAGCTTTTAAAAAAGGCATCAAGAATTAATATAACATTATGTTTAGATAGTTCTTTTTCATCAAAAGATGCGGATGTTTTTTATACAACAAAAGTAACAGAAGGAAAGTTATTAAAAATATGCGAAAAAAATAATATTTCTTATGATGAACCTGTTTATTTAAATAATGAAAGACCAGTCCGTTTTAAAGATAATGAAGAACTGCGTTTTTTAGAGAAATATATGTTTTCATATCCATTTAAAAGCTATAATAAAGAAACGAAAAATATAAGTATAACAAAAGCGGCTAATGTGTACAGTGAAGTTGAAGAAATTGCAAGAGATATTATATTTTTAGTAAGAGACAAGGGTTTCAGATTTTCAGAAATAAATATTGCAACGCGTGATCTAAAAAGATATAGTAAATTAATAAGTGCTATATTTGCTGACTATGATATTCCTTATTTTATTGACCAGAAGCGTGACATAATAAACAATCCTATAATTGTTTTTATAATATCTATTTTTGAAATTTATTCAAAAAGATGGTCTTACGAATCAGTTTTCAAATATTTAAAAACAGGGTTAACAAATATTGATAAAGAAGACATTTATTTATTAGAAAATTATGTATTAGCAAATGGGATAAAGGGAGATAAATGGAAAGAGGCTAAATGGGAATATCAGATTGAATATAATTTGGATAAATCAGGAATAAGTTTAGATGATCAGGAATTTTTAGACAGAATTAATAAAATAAAAGATAATGTAACGCAACCTTTACTAAATTTTTATAATGAAATCTCTAAAGAAATAACAATAAAAAAACTTTGTACTTCCCTATATGATTATTTAGTAAAGATTGGCCTTGAAACTAAAATCCAAGATGTGATATCAGATTTTAAAAAACAGGGTGAACTTGATATAGCAAATCAATATGCTCAAATATGGGATATAGTTGTAGATGTACTAGATCAGATGGTTGAAGTGGTCGGTGAAGATAAAGCTAATATTGATAAATTTGCTAAGATGTTGTCTATAGGTTTTGGTGAATATAAAATCGGATTAATACCTCCTGCTCTTGATCAGGTTTTAGTAAGCAGTGTTGACAGAATGAAGAGTCACAATAGTAAAATACTTTATCTTATAGGTAATAATGATGGTGTTTTTCCTGCATCATTTTCTAACGAGGGTATATTGAATGATAAAGACAGAGAAAATTTAAAAATTTTAGGTGTAGAGCTTGATAGAGATACTAAGTCTAAAATTTTTGAAGAACAATATTTAGTTTATTCTTCATTAACGGCAACAAGTAAATTTTTAAAACTTAGTTATCCAATAGCAGATCATGAGGGTAATAGCCTTCGTCCATCGATAATAATTTCAAGACTCAAAAAGGTATTTCCAAAGATAAAGCTGATAAGCAATATAATAGAGATAAATACAGATGAAGAAAATATAAAGTATATTTCAGCACCTATGCCAACATTTAATAAAATGATAAAGGAAATAGAAAAATGGAGAATATCTAGTAATATAAATATAATTTGGTTTAATGTATATAAATGGTATAAAAATAACGAGCTTTGGGAGGAAAGGTTATATTATACTTTAAGAGGTTTAAATTATACAAACCAGCCGAAGGACATACCGGGTGATAAAATTAAAAAGCTTTATAGAGATAAATTATATTTAAGTATATCTAGATTAGAAAAATATGCAGAATGTCCTTTTGCATATTTTATACAATATGGATTAAAAGCAAAAGAAAGAAAAATATATGGATTCAAAGCTCCTGATATTGGTATATTTCTGCATAAGGTGCTTGATGAATTTTCAACTACCTTAGAGAAAGAGGAAACCAAATGGAAAGATATAGATGACGATTGGTGTGATGAAGCAATTTCAATAATTATAGACAATATGCTAGAAAAATTCCCTGGGTATATATTAAATAGTTCAGGTAAGTATAAATATCTTGCACAAAGATTGAAAAGGTTACTTTTAAATACAGTATGTGTTATAAAAGAACAAATAATAAGAAGTTCTTTTGAGCCTGTTCTTCATGAAATTGCTTTTGGAGAAAAAGAAGAATATCCCCCAATAAAAATAATTTCAGATATGGAAGAAGCAATAAACTTAATAGGTAGGATCGATAGAATTGATGAATACATCAAAGATGGGAAAAAATACATAAGGATAATAGATTATAAATCAGGGAATAAAAGCCTTGATCTTACAGAGATATTTTATGGTCTTGAGCTTCAGCTGATTATATATCTTGATGCAATAATACAACGAGGTAAAATCCTTGCTGAAGATGTGAATCCGGCAGGTATATTTTATTTTAAAATTGATGATCCAATTATAAAGAAAAGAGGTATTTTTACTGAGGAGGAAATAAAAGAAGAAGTATTAAAAAAGTTGCGTTTAGATGGACTTGTATTAGAAGATAAAAATATAATAATAGAAATGGACAGAAGCATAGATGGAAATTCTATGATAATACCAGCAGTATTAAATAAAGATGGAAGTTTGGGTAAAAAAACTAAAAGTATCACGAAAGAACAGTTTGAACTATTGCAGAATCATGTAAAAAACATAATAAAATTTTTATTTAATAACATGCAAAAAGGCAATATTGAAATAAAACCTTACAAACTAAAGGATAAAATACCTTGTAAATATTGCAAATATTCATCTATATGTCAATTTGAGAAAGGATTAAAAGGTAATGATTATAAAGTTTTAAAACCGATTAAGAAGGAGGATATATGGATAAGAATTAAGGAAGGGGGGCAAAAGTATGGGGAAGAATATATGGACAAAGGAGCAGAATGAAGCAATAAATGAAAGATACTGTAATCTTCTTGTTGCTGCTGGTGCTGGAGCAGGTAAAACAGCAGTTTTGGTAGAAAGAATAATAAAACGAGTTATGGATAAAGAAAATCCAGTAGATATAGATAATCTTTTGGTTGTTACTTTTACAAATGCTGCTGCATCAGAAATGAGAGAAAGGATAGCAGATGCCCTTATTGAAGAACTTGATAAAGATCCATCAAATAAAAGGCTAGCAACTCAACTTACACTTTTAAATAAAGCGATGATAACTACAATACATTCTTTTTGTCTTGAAGTTATAAAAAATAACTTTCATATAATTGATTTAGATCCGGCTTTTAGAATAGGCGATGATACGGAAACTTTACTTATTAAAACAGAAGTTATAGAAGAGCTTTTTGAAAACTTATATGAAAATCATGATAATGATTGGTTTTTATCTTTATTAGACAGTTATTCTGGAACAAAAAGTGATTTACCACTTCAAAATATAATTTTAGAATTGCACGATTTTGTAAAGGCAACGCCTTGGCCGGAAGAATGGCTGTATAATGCTGCGGAGGCTTTTAATATACAAGATGATTTTGACTTCAATAGCTCAAAATGGGCAAAAGTAATAATGGATAATATAAAAATAGAACTTTATGGTATATTAGAAGCTATGAATAAAGCAATAGAAAAAATTAAAAACACAATAGGTTTAGATGAATATTTGATAAATTTTGAGGAAGAGACAGAAAACATTAAAGAATTGATAAATTTAACATACGATTGGGATTCATTTTACAAAAAAATCAATGAAATTAATTTTACTGGTCTTAAGAGGTGTAGCAAAGATGCGGATAAAAAAGTCAAGGAAGAAGTTACAAATATAAGAAATGAAGTTAAAGCTAAAATCAAAGAAATAAGAGATAAATTTTTTTTCGCAGATAAAACAGCAATTAATGATGAAATAAAAAAATTATATCCTTATATGGAGGCATTATCAAAAATTGTTATTAATTTTGAAGAAAGATATGCAACTAAGAAGAGAGAAAAAGGTATAATCGATTTTAGTGATATAGAACATTTTGCCTTGAATATTCTTGTTACAAAAGACAAAGATGGTAATAGAATGCCTTCTGATACTGCTAAAGCTTATAGCCAACGTTTTGAAGAAATTTTTATAGATGAGTATCAAGATTCAAATCTTGTACAGGAAGTAATCTTAGAAGCTATTTCAAGAATTGAAATTCCTAATAGATTTATGGTGGGTGACGTAAAACAGAGCATATATAGATTCAGACAAGCTAAGCCGGAGTTATTTCTGGAAAAATATAATAACTACCCAATTGGAACAGGCTTTAGAGAAAGGAAAATTTTACTTTATAAGAATTTTAGGAGTAGAATTCATATAATTAACGGAATTAATTATATATTCAAAAAGATTATGTCAAAGAATATTGGCGAGATAGATTATACTGATGAAGAAAAGCTGAATTATGGTGCAAGTTTTGAACTTATTGATACAGATTTTAAAGAAGATGCTATAGAAATTAATTTAATTGAAAAAGAGGAAGATTTTGAAGAAAAAAATGAAACAAATAATACAGATGAAAATGATGAATATGATTACGAAGAAGATGTTTCACAAGATGAGGAAATTGATGTAATACAAGCAGAAGTCCGTGTAATTTCAAAAAGAATAAAAGAATTAATAAAAAATAAAGAAGTAAAAATATATGATAAACAAACAAATGAATTCAGGTATTTAGAATACAAAGACATTGTAATACTTTTGAGAGCAACAACAAACTGGGCTGAGGTATTTTTAGAAGAACTTATTGAAGATGGAATACCAGCATTTGCAGATATAGGGACAGGTTATTTTGAAACATCTGAGGTGAAAACCATTATTTCTCTATTGCAGATAATAGATAATCCTATTCAGGATATACCTATGCTTGCAGTATTAAGGTCGCCTATTTTTTCATTTACAGAAGGAGAGCTTATTGAAATAAGAGCAGAACTTCCTGATAATTCAATTTATGAAGCAGTAAAGAAAATTGCGGATTCAAATAATGAAATTGGTCGCAAAAGTAAAAGTTTTTTAAGTAAATTATCAATATGGCAGGAAAAAGCTGTATATATGCCTGTTGATGAGTTTATATGGTATTTATATACAGACACCGGATATTATGGGTATGTAGGGGCTATGACTGGAGGTATACAACGACAGGCAAATCTCAGAGTACTTTTTGAAAGAGCTAAACAATATGAAGAAACAAGCTTTAAAGGCCTTTTTAATTTTATTAATTTTATAAATAAACTAAAAGTAAGCAGTAAAGATATGGGGAGTGCTAAAATACTTGGTGAAAATGAAAATGTTGTAAGAATAATGAGTATACATAAAAGCAAAGGACTGGAATTTCCAGTTGTAATTGTAGCAGGTTTAGGTAAGCAGTTTAATTTAAAGGACCTTAATAAAACGATATTATATCATCATTTATTAGGATTTGGTCCTGAGGTTGTTGATTATAAAAAAAGAATTTCATATCCTAGTATTGTAAAAGAAGGGATTAGAGGAAGGATAAAGCTTGAAAGTCTTTCGGAAGAAATGAGGATTTTATATGTTGCTTTTACAAGGGCGAAAGAAAAATTAATACTAGTTGGAAGTATAAAAGATATAAAAAATACTGTTGTTAAGTGGTATCAGAATCTTGTTTCAGACGAAAAGCTTCCTCAATACCAGGTTTTAAAAGCAAAAAATTATTTAGATTGGATAGGACCTGCTATAATTACTCATTCAGATTTAGAAAATCTGAGAAAATTAGCTGGTATAGACCAGATATATAAATTTGATGAAAATTCTAGATGGAAAATAAAATTATGGAATAAAAATATGCTTACAAAAAATATATCAAATTTTAAATATGATCAGGACATTTTAAAAGAACTTGATGATGTTAGTACAAATGTCTACAATTATGATCTATATGATTTAATATCAAAAAAACTTAACTATATATATCCATATAAAGAAGCCACAAAATTACCTGCTAAACTTTCTGTTACAGAGATAAAGCGTATGTTAAATGAAGAAGTTTTAGATGATGAAACTACATCAATATTCCAAAATGACGTTCTTAAAACACCTGCTTTTTTAGAAGGTGAGAAAAAAATTACTGGAGCAGAAAGAGGAGCAATAATGCATTTGGTTATGCAAAAACTAAATCTTAATTATTTAAATACTACAGAAGATATAATCAAACAAATAAATGATTTTATATTAAAAGAAATTATTACAGAAGACCAAGCTAAAGTAATAAATATAAAACAGATCAAAGCCTTTTTTGAATCGCCTTTGGGGAATAGAATGTTAAAAGCAAAAAATATATCAAGAGAGGTACCTTTTCATATTGAATTAAGCAGCACACAGATATATAAAAATTTGCCATCTGAATATGAACATGAGTTCATACAAGTTCAAGGGATAATAGATTGTTTTTTTGAAGAAAAGGATGGTTTAGTCTTATTAGATTATAAAACAGACTTTGTAAAAAAAGGGAGAGAAAAAGAAATAGCAAATAAATACAAGATACAGATTGATCTTTATTCCAGAGCATTAGAAACATTAACAGGGAAAAAAGTAAAAGAAAAATATCTTTACCTTTTTCAAACTATGGAAACAGTTCTTCTTGATTAAACTAATAAGAAAAACTTCCTGGTGTTTCACAAATTAAAGATTTGAAGGTGATAAAATGAAAATTTTACATACATCAGACTGGCATTTGGGTAAAAATCTTGAAAGTTTTTCTAGGCTTCCGGAACAAGAGAAGTTTTTAGATGACTTTGTTAATATCGTAGAGGAAAACAATGTTGATTTAGTTATTATTGCTGGTGATATCTATGATTCTTTTAATCCTCCTGCAAAGGCCGAGACTCTTTTTTACAATACTTTGAAAAAACTTACAAATGGTGACAGAGTAGTTTTAGTTATAGCAGGGAATCATGATAATCCTGAAAGACTTTCAGCAGCAAGTTCTCTTGCTTATGATCAGGGAGTTATACTTTTAGGTTTGCCAAAAACAGTTGTGCCCAAAGGTGATTTTGGAAAATTTAAGATTATAGATTCAGGGGAAAGTTTTTTTGAAATTGAAATTAAGGGTGAAAAAGCAATTGTTATTGCTTTACCATATCCCAGTGAAAGAAGATTAAATGAGATTTTCACATTACAACTGGACGAAAAAAGTCAACAGGAAAGCTATTCAGAGAGGGTTTCATTAATTTTTAATGAATTATCAAAAAAATATAGGGATGATACTATAAATATTGCGGTATCTCATATCTTTGTTGCTGGAGGTGAAGAATCTGCTTCTGAAAGGCCAATCCAATTAGGAGGAAGTTTTACTGTCGAAATCAGGCATCTTCCGCAAAAAGCACAATATATAGCCCTTGGGCATCTACATAAGCCACAGAAGATTTCTTCAGTTTTGTCTGCGTATTATTCTGGTTCTCCCATACAATATAGCAAAAGTGAAATGAACCAGTCAAAGTCAGCATATTTAGTAAATTTAAAGCCTGGAGAAATAGCAGAAGTTAAAGAAGTGTTTTTTAAAAACTATAAACCTATTGAGGTTTTTACATGTAATAATATTGATGATGCAATAAACATTTGTAATGAGTACAAGAGTAGAGATATATGGGCATATTTTGAGATAAAAACAGAAACTCCGCTTCCATCTTCAAAGATTAAGGAAATGAAAAGGATACTTCCAGATATTGTAGAGATTAGGCCTATTTTGCCTGAAGACGAAATTAGCCTTGAAGATTGTGACATAGAAGATAAAAGTATAAAAGAATTATTTGAAGAATTTTATATAAGAGAAAATAAGATTCCACCTAAAAATGAAGTA
Source organism: Thermoanaerobacteraceae bacterium (assembly GCA_049700195.1). GTDB lineage: Bacteria > Bacillota > Thermoanaerobacteria > Thermoanaerobacterales > Thermoanaerobacteraceae > JBNAVY01. Next base: position 46,355 of record JBNAVY010000006.1, on the reverse strand, counting down.
TTAGAACTTTTCTTGAATATTATAAAGGAAGATGATGAAGAACATGAAACCTCTCAAACTTAAAATAACAGGACTTAACAGTTTTATTGATGAACAAATCATTGACTTTAAAATTCTTACAGAAAAAGGTCTATTCGGGATATTTGGGCCTACAGGAAGTGGGAAATCTACTATTATAGATGCAATAACACTTTCAATGTATGGTAAAATACCAAGAAACAGTAAAGATTTTATAAATACTCAATCTCCTTCACTATCTTTGTTTTACCAGTTTGAAATAGGAGTTGATGGTACAAGGAAAGTTTATGTAGTTGAAAGAAGTATAAAAAAAGACCAAAAAAGCGGTGGTTATAAAACAACTTTAGTTAGATTAAGAGAATTAAAAGATAATACAAACTTAGTTTTAGCAGAAAAAGATAGAGATGTTCAACAAAAAATATTAGAAATAATTGGACTTACAGCTGAAGATTTTACTCGTTCAGTAGTTCTGCCTCAAGGGAAATTTAGTGAATTTTTAAAGCTTACAGGCAAAGAAAGAAGAGATATGCTGGAAAGAATTTTCGGTTTAGAAAAGTATGGTAATATACTTTTGCTTAGAATAAGAGAAGAGAAAAAGAAAAAGGTTGATATGTTAAATGAAATAAATGCTAAGTTAAGTCAACATGAAGGTGTGAGTGAAACTGCAATTGAAGATTTAAATAAGAAATTGATTTTCCTAAAAACTGAAGAAGAAAAATTAGAAAAAGAAAAGTCAAATTTAGATATTGAATGTAACAGATTAAAAAGTATCTGGGAAAAGCAACAAGAATTAAATCAATTATTATTAAAAAAGGAAATGTTAGACTTAAAGGTAAAAGAAGTTGAAGATAAACGAAAAAAATTAGAAAAGGCAGAAAAGGCTATATCTATTAAACCATATATAGATTCATTAGATGAAACATATAAAAAGATCAATGTAAATCAAAAAGAAGTTGAAGAATACACTAACAAACTTAAGGAAAAAGAAGTTTTATTTAAAAAAGCCCAAGAAGATTATGATATTGCATTAAAAGAAAAAGAAGAAAAAATTCCAGTTATAATTGAAAAAGAGGAAAAAATAAAAAGGGCAAGAACTTTAAAAGAAGAAATAAAAAAAGTAGCTAATGAAAAAGAAAGTCTTTTAAAAGAGTTTAAAGATCTAAAAAATAATATATATGAAGTTGAAAAAAATTTAAAGTCATTAAATGATTTCATAGAAGGTTCAAAGAAAAACTTGTACGAAAAAGAAAAAAAAATAAATAATATTAAAATTAAACCCGAAATTAAAGAAAAAATATTTTCTGCTTTTGAGATTCAAAAAGAATTTGAAAGGATAGATAAAGAAATAAAAGAAAAAGAGGGGAAAATATTAAATTTAAAAGAAGTGATAAAAAAACAAAAAGACCAGTTTAAAGAAATGGATGAATTATTAATTAATAAAAAACTTGAAATAAGAAATATAGAAAATAAATTAAAGGAGCTAGAAAATAAAAAGCCACCAACTAATGATGAACTTTTACATATTCAAGAAACGTTGGAAAGAAAAAAGGCTGAAGTCTTAGAACTAAAAGAAAAAATTAATTTAAAAATTGAGTTAGAAAATAATTTAAAAGAAATTTTCAAGATAAAGGAAACAAAAGTTAGTGAGATAAAAGCAGTCGAGAGTGAACTAATAAATAAGAATAATATTTTAGAGAAAATAAAAATTGATATAGATAAACTTATAAAAAATAATATGGCTGGTGAATTAGCAGATGGTTTAAAAGAAGGTATTCCATGTCCTGTATGTGGATCTTTACACCATGAAAAATTGGCAGAAAAAGCTGATGAACATGTAATAAAGGAAAAGCAAATACTAAAAGATAAAATAGAAAAAGAAATAATAGAATATCAAAATAAAGTTGTTGAGTTAAAAAATTATCTATTAAAAATAGAGGCTAGAGAAGAAATATATAAAAAAGATTATGAAAAGCTAATAAATGATTTAAAAGATATAGAGGTTTTTAAAATAGAAGAAAATGTAAAAGTGTTGGAGAATACTTTTACAAATAGTAAAAGGCATTTTGAAGTATGGAATAGCTCTAAAGAAAAGTTAGAATTATTGTTAAAAAAGCTAATAGAAGAAAGAACCTCATTAGATTTAAAATATACAAGAGTAAAAGAGAGTATTAATAAAGACCTTAACATTTTGCAAGAACTTGAATCATCAACCGATGATATGCTAATAAATCATGATAAATTAAAAAATAAACTAGCATTTTTCATAGAAGATTTAGGCATATATGATTTTAAAAAAGAAGTTGACAAAATAAATAATTTTGATAGAGAAATAGAAGTTTTGAGGAAAGATATAGAAAAGTTAAAAAATGTAATTGAAGATACAACAATAAAAAGAGATGAATTGACCCAAAATTTTAACATACTTTTAATAAGAAAAGGTCAGATTGAAGAAATAGGGAAAGAAAAAAAGAAAATCATTGACGAAAAACAAAGAGAATATGATATTTTAATAGAGGGGAAAAATATAGAAGAATATCAAAAAGAGATTATTCAAAGTAAAGAAAGAATTATAAATGCGGAAAGTGCTTTAAAAGAGCTTTTGGAAAAGATTAGATTAGAAAAACAGAATATAGAGAATAAAAAAATATCTGCCCATGAAACTCATAATTTGTTGTATAAAATTTTTATGGAGCAGAAAGAAAAACTTGAAACTGCTTTAAAGGAGAAAGGGTTTAAAGATAAAGACGAAGTTTTAGAAAATATTTTGACTAATGAAAGTATTAAATCTATAGAAATTGAAATAAAGGATTTTGATAACAACTATGTATCTGTAAATAGAGATATAGAAAGACTCGAGAACATACTTAAATGTCAGAAGATTAACGAAAATGAATTGAGGCAATTGATAGAAAAAACAGAAGACTTAGGACTTATCTTAAATCAAAAAAGAAAGGAAATAGGAGCTACAGAAAAAACAATTCAAGATATGCAGGAGAATTTGGCTAAAGTATTAGAATTTAATAAACAGAAAAAAGAGTTAGAAAATATTGTAGATATTCTAAAAGAGTTAGACAATATGTTTTATGGTAACAGATTTGTAGATTTTATTGCTGCAAAGCAACTGAAATATATAACTTTTACTGCCTCTAAAAGGCTTAAAGAAATCAGTAAGGGAAGATATGCTTTAGAGATTGATGGTGAGAATAATTTTGTAATAAGAGATGATTATAATGGTGGTGTAAGGCGATCTGTTGATACTTTGTCTGGTGGGGAAACTTTTTTAACTTCTCTTTCTTTAGCTCTGGCTCTTTCATCACATATACAATTAAAAGGGAAGGCTCCTTTAGAATTCTTTTTCCTTGATGAAGGCTTTGGAAGCTTAGATCAAGAGCTGCTTGATATTGTAATGACATCTTTAGAGAGATTAAAAAAAGATAACATGGTTGTTGGTATAATAAGTCATGTTGATGAACTAAAAGATAGGGTACCTATAAAATTAATTATTACACCTCCAAATGTTTATGGAGAGGGTAGCAAAGTTAAAATAGAATATACATAAAGAGAAGGGGATCCTTCTCTTTATGCTTTTCTTACAATTTTTTCAATTGCTTTAATAGTTTTTTCAATATCTTTTTTAGTAATGTAGTAGTGGGTCACAAATCTCACAGAAGAGTCATTGCCTCCATTTATTATAATATCATATTCTTTTAGTTTTAAAGCCAATTCTTTTCCAGTCATGCCAGTTCCAGAAATATTTGTCATAATTATATTAGTTTGTACTGTTTCAATATCAAGATCAATTCCTGGAATATTTATTAAACCTTCTGCTAAAAATCTTGCATTATCATGGTCTTCCTGAAGTCTATTTGTCATCTTTTCAAGAGCTATAATACCTGCTGCTGCAATAAAACCAGCCTGTCTCATTCCTCCTCCAAGCATTTTACGATATTTTCTTGCTCTTTCAATAAAGTCTTTTTTACCTACAATTACTGAACCTATCGGTGCACATAAACCTTTTGAAAGACAAAACATTATACTATCAGCATATTTAGCAATTTCTTTTACATTTGTATTAAGGTATGTAGCAGCATTAAATATTCTTGCACCATCTAAATGAACTGGCAGATCATGATTTTTAGCTATTTCATAAATTTCTTTCATAATTTCAACAGGAGTTACTGTACCACCAGCTCTATTATGGGTGTTTTCTAAACATATAAGGCTAGTTTTTGGGTAGTGAATATCTTCATGTCTTATTGCTTTTTCTACATCTGCAGGATTTAAAACCCCTTTGTTACTTTTTAAAGCTTTTGTCTGAACACCTGACAGATATCCAATACCACCAACTTCATAAGTAATTATATGAGAATTTTCTTCAACAATTATTTCTTGTCCAGGATGAGTATGTGTCATAACAGAAACCTGATTACCTTGAGTGCCACTTGTTACAAGTAAGGCTGCTTCTTTGCCAAACATTTCTGCAGCCATTTCTTCAAGCTTAATAATAGTAGGATCTTCTCTATATACATCATCTCCAACTTCTGCTTTATACATAGCTTTTCTCATTTCATCAGTTGGTATAGTTACAGTATCACTTCTTAAATCGATGTATTTCATAAATATCCCCCTTATAATTTTTGTTTTATTATAACATAAAAAAATTATACTTAAAATTCATCATTTAGTTTTCTATATAGAGTTGGGATGCTTATGCCCAGTTTTTTGGCTGTTAATTTTTTACCATTTAAATCATACCCGTATTTAGATAAATGCTCTTTAATAACATTTTTTTCATAAATTTTAATCATTTTTTGTAATGTTAAATTGTCATCTGCCAAATTAGAATTGTTTAATCTTTTTTGAATTAGTTCGCTTTCAATGTATTGATTTTCTGTGAAATTAACTGCATATTCAACTAAGTTTTTCAGTTCCCTTATATTGCCGGGGAAAGGATATTTCAATAGTAATTTTTCACAATTATTTGTAAACCCTTTTATATTTTTTTCATAGATTTTATTAAACTTTTCTAAAAAATATCTGGCAAGGATTATAATATCATAGCCTCTTTCTCTTAATGGAGGTATATTTATTGGAACAACATTTAAACGATAAAATAAATCTTCTCTGAAGTTTTTTTCTAAAACCATATTATATAGATTTTTGTGTGTTGCTGATATTATTCGAGGGCTGACTTTTATACTATTTAAACCGCCTATCCTTGTTATTTCTTTTTCTTCAAGAGCTCGTAAAAGTTTTACTTGCATATTTAAAGGCAGGTCTCCAATTTCATCTAAAAATATAGTTCCATCTTTAGCAAGCTCAAATTTTCCGATTTTTCCAGTTAAACTTGCGCCAGTAAAGGATCCTTTTTCATAGCCAAAAAGTTCACTTTCTATTAAATTTTCTGGTATTGCACCACAATTAATAGGCATAAAAATCTCATTTTTACGACTACTGCTATAGTGTATGGCCCTTGCAAAAATTTCTTTGCCAGTACCGCTTTCACCAATCAATAAAACTGAAACATCTTTATCTGCTATTTGATATGCTTGTCTTTTTGCATATTTTATTGCATCACTTTCTCCTGCTATATCATCAAAAGTTATAATATCAGATATTTTGTTAGCTTTAAAAACAGATTCCTGCATTTTAGCAAAATCCGAAAATACAATAACTATACCTCTTTTTTTGCCTTTAACTATTATTGAAGAAGAGTTTATAACAAATTTATTTCCTTTAATCTGCAAAGGACCTATTTCACCATTAAAATCTTTTTTTGCCATTTCATTTAAAACACTTTGAGGTAAAATATCAGAAATATTCAAAGTATTAATTAAATTTTTTACGTTTAATTTTTCTATCATATATTTGTTTATAGATAAAAGGTTTTTACTGTTGTCTAAAATGATAATTCCCTCATTTAATGAATTAATAAGAGTGAGAAGTTCAGAAGAACGGTATTCTACTATTCCACCTAATTTTTCTTCATTTATTCTTGTTGAAATAAGACTGCTGAATCTGCTTTCAAAATTTTTAAAATCTTCTTGTTTAGTTATGAATTCCAATTTCGTTTTTTCATCAAAAATAGACATACCTAATATACCAATAATTTTATTTTCATTTTTTATCGGTATACAAAGTTCAAGCTTTTCTGTGCATATATCTCTAGCTTCGCAAGTTTTGCAAAGTTCATCAGTTGCAGGATCAAAAATTAAATATTGCTTTCCTGAAGTAAGAGCTTTTTCAAAAGCTGAATTTTTAGGTGCATAGCTACCTATTTTGTTTTTTAAAGGGCCAGTTCCTGCTATTCTTTTTAGATTTTTATCCACAATTGTAATATCAACATTTGTTATTGCTTTTATAGTTTCTGCGATGTTTTGAAGTTCATTTTTAATATTTTCCATTAAATTATCCATAAAAACATCTTTCCTTTAATAGCTATTTTTATATATGATATCATATATAAAAATAATTATCAAAAGTGATAAAATTTTTTAATTTATGATAAAACATTTAAAATATTGATAATAGCTATATATAGCATAAAAACTTTTTGTATTATCAAAATTGATAATAAATGTATATTAGTATTTGATAAATCCATATAAATAATTGGTATGAATTTTGCAATAAATAATTTAAAAAAATGGACAAGGAGGTCTAAAACGTGGACAAGGATCTTATATTAGATATTTTAAAAGTGAGTGTTACACCTGCTTTGGGATGTACGGAACCTGGAGCAGTTGCTTATGCTGTTGCAAGAGCTTATGAATTACTTCATGAAGAAGTAGAAATTTTAAATATATATGTTGATAAAAATATTTTAAAGAATGGGATGTTTGTATCTATACCTGGTACAAAAGAAAAAGGAATTATGTTTGCATCCGCTTTGGCTTTGGTTTGTGGTAAATCAGATTATAAACTGCAGGTATTAAAAGATGTAACTGATAAAGATATTGAAAAAGCTAAAGAAATATTAGATAAAAAAATAATTAAACTCAGTTTAGAAAAAGATATAGAAGGATTGTATATTAAAGTATTTGCAAAAAGTAAGAACCATGAAGCTGAAGTAATTATTAAAAATAATCATGATAATATTGTTTATGAAAGAAAAGATGAACAGATTATTAAATCAAATGATAATATGAAAACAATAGATGAAGGGAGTTTAAAAAATAGAATAAAAGAATTTAATATTGATGAACTAATAGATTTTGCTGATACAGTTGAATTTGACAAGATAAAATTTATAGATGATGGTATAAAAATGAATAAAAAAATTGCTTATGCGGGTTATAATGAGGAAGTTGGAATTGGGATTGGTAAGATGCTAAAAAGTCAAGTTAAAGATGTAGAGTCTTTAGCCAAGGCTTTAACAGCATCGGCATCTGAGGCAAGAATGTCGGGATATCCTCTTCCGGTTATGAGTAGTGCTGGTTCTGGTAATCATGGTCTTGTTGCAATTCTTCCCATAGCAATTATTGGTCAAGAAAATGGATTTAATGATGAAAAGATTATAAGAGCAGTTACACTTAGTCATCTTCTAACAGGTTATGTAAAGGCATATATAGGCGTTTTATCTCCTATTTGCGGATGTGGAGTTGCCGCTGGTGTGGGAGCAAGTGCTGGACTTACCTATATTTATGGCGGAAGCAAAGAACAGATTAAAGCTGCTGTTAAAAATGTATTAGCTGGGATATCGGGTATGATATGTGATGGTGCTAAAATCGGATGTGCATATAAACTTTCTATTTCTGTTACATCTGCTTTAGAAGCTTCAAAATTGGCATTAAATAATATGTTTATCCCTTCTGATAATGGCATTTTGGGTATAACAGCAGAAAAGACAATTCAAAATTTGGGCGTTATTTCAAATGAAGGCATGAAAAATACAGATGATGTTATTTTAGATATTATGCTTAAAAAGCAATAAATATATAAGATTATAATATAGGAGAGAGATACATGAAGTATAATTTTGATGAAATAGTTGATCGAAAAAATACAGATTCCATCAAATGGAATAATTTAAAAACAGTCTTTGGTAAGGACGATTTATTACCAATGTGGGTTGCCGACATGGATTTTAAAGCACCAAATGAAATTATACAGGCATTTAAAGAAAGGGTAAACCATGGTGTTTTCGGTTATACATGGATACAAGATTCATTTTTTGATTCTATTATATACTGGCTTAAAAAGAGATTTAATTGGGAAGTAAAAAAAGAGTGGATAATATTTATTCCAGGAGTTATACCAGGCATAAGTTTAGGGATAAGAGAACTGACAAAAGAAGGAGAAAAGGTATTAATACAACCTCCTGTTTATCCCCCATTTTATGAAGTTATAAATAACAACAATAGAATAGTAATCAAAAATCCTTTAAAAGAATACGGAGAGAAATTTGTTATAGATTATAAAGATTTAGAGAATAAAATTGATGAAAAAACTAAATTAATGATTTTATGTAATCCGCATAATCCTGTTGGAAGAGTCTGGAGTAAAGATGAACTAGAAAAGCTTGAAGAAATTTTAATAAAAAAAGATTTAACAATAATATGTGATGAAATACACAGCGATTTTATTTTAAAAGGTTATAAACATATATCCCTTGCTACAATTTCTAAAGAAGTAGAGCAAAGGACAATAACTCTAATGGCACCAAGCAAAACTTTTAATATACCTGGTCTTGCGACAGCATTTGCTATTATACCTAATAAGACTATAAGACAAAAATACCAACAAGCTATTAAAGCTTTAAGAATAGATAGCGTTACAGTTTTTGGGGCATTAGGACTTGAAACAGCTTATTATAAAGGTGAAGAATGGTTAGAAGAACTGATTAAATATATTGAAGACAATATTAATTATACTCTAGCTTATATAAATAATAATATATCAGATATAAAAGTGTATAGACCAGAGGGAACATATTTAGTCTGGCTTGATTTTAGAAAATTAAACAAGACTGCTGATGAAATTTATACAGCTTTGATAAATACAGGTAAAATAGCATTAAATGATGGGAGGCAATATGGAGAAGAAGGAGAAGGATTTTTCCGTCTCAATGTTGGATGTCCAAGATCAACTTTAGAAGAAGGATTAATAAGAATAGAAAAAACTGTAAAGAGTCTTAAATAAAGCGGATCTGATAACAGATCCGCTTTTTAAAATAAGGTATATTTTATGAGCAAATTTATTTAAGAGGTGTGTGGACAAACCACCAATCATAAGCCTCGATTTCCTCAGTCTTAATTTTTTCATTTCTTTCAAATGCTTCATCTTCATTTGTTGAAGGTGGAACAATAACTCTATCTTGAATCAAATAATTATTTGGCCATTTTTCAGGTAATGCTACTCCATGTTTATCAGCAGTTTGTAAAGCCTTTAAAGATCTTAAAATTTCGTCTACATTTCTACCTACTTCTTGAGGATAGTACATGATAAGTCTTATAATACCCTTATCATCAACAATAAAAACTGCTCTTACTGTGTTAGTACCTTTACCTGGATGAATCATGCCTAACTGATTTGATACTCTTCCTAATTCATCAGCAATAACTGGGAAAGGAATCTGAACTTTCATATTATCTTTAATCCATTCTACCCATTTTATGTGTGAAAATACCTGGTCAACAGAAAGACCTATTAGTTCTGTATTTAATTTTTTGAACTCATCAGCCTTCCTAGCAAACTCAACGAATTCTGTTGTGCAGACTGGTGTAAAATCACCTGGATGACTAAAAAGTACAAACCATTTTCCAGCATAATCTTCTGGTAATTTTTTCTTTCCTTGAGTTGTTGTCACTTCCATAGAAGGAAATTTTTCTCCTAACAATTTCATTTTGATTTCTTCCATTTTAATATTCCTCCTTATTTTTGTTTGATTTTATTTTTTGATTACATTTTTTGCATATTCCATAATAATTTATGTGCATATCTTTGATTGTAAAACCTTCTAAAAAATCTTCTGCACAAACTTGATTTTGTATTGGGAAATCATATATATTGCCACAGATTTCACATTTAAAATGTCCGTGGAAATCTGTTTTAATATCATATCTTAGTTCTTTTTCATTTAAAGAAACAGGTTTTATAACACCTTTATCTGTAAAAAGTTCTAAAGCATTGTATACACTTGTTCTAGATAGTGTAGGTATAGAATCAATTAAATATCTATAAATGTCATCAGCAGTAGGATGTACTCTATTTTCTAATAGAAATCCGAGAATTTTAAGTCTGATTGTTGAAGGTTTAATATTATATCTTTTCAAATATTCTTTTAATTCTTCAATAGAGTATGCCATTTTGATTACTTCTTTCTGTATTTATTTAGCTGCATAATAACATCTTTTAGGCGAAATTATAAGTTCTTCTTTTTTTAATTCTTTAATAGCTTTATCAACTTCTTTTTTATCTATACTGGATTTTTCTGCAATGTCACCTGGACGCAGAGGCTCTTGAGATTCTTTTAAAGTTTTTAGAACAATTTCTTTTGTATTCATCATAATCCTCCTTACGAATTACAATTTTGTATTGATTACATTTTTATTATAATACCATTTTTAATGTTTGTCAAGAGATTTTTAAAATAATTTTTTTATAATAATTATTATTAGATATAATTTAGAGAAATATATAGATTATAATTAAGGGAAAAAATTTATTGACAAACGAGCACAAAAAGTTTATTATAATATTAGAATGCATTCGGTTGCATAAAGTTAAACATTTCTCCCCGATTTGATTAATTTAAAAAATTAATCAAATCCTTTTTTTAAAAAGTAAATGCACTCGATTGCATCACAATAACAAGTTTTTATCTTAATAAATTAGTATTGGAGAGATAATAATGTCTGAAGTAAGATATGATCTTATAACTGGTAAAATTGCAATTATTTCAACAGAAAGAAGTAAAAGGCCTCATGATTTTAAGATAGTTCATGCAGAGAAAAAAAATACTCTTTGCCCATTTTGCCCTGGTAATGAAGAGTTAACTCCTCCTACTCTTATAGAGTATAAAGATGAAGATGGCATGTGGAAATTAAGAGGATTTTCTAACAAATTTGCAGCATTAAATAAAGATACTGATGATGTTTTAGATTCTTTTTACAATAGTGAATATGGGTATGGTGTTGCAGAAATTATAGTTGAATCACCAGATCATGATGCTACTTTAGGGAAATTAAGCATTGAACAGATAAAAGATATATTTTCGGCTTTAAAGGTAAGGTATAATAAGATATCAGAGGATAAAAAAATAAAATATGTGCAGATGTTTAAAAATTTTGGTGCAAGAGGCGGAGCATCATTAGAACATGGTCATTGGCAGATAATTGCAACTTCATTTATACCGGATTTTATTGAAAAGGAAGTTATGGGTACACAAAAATATATTAAACAAAATGGTAACTGCCCATATTGTGATATAATAAAACATGAACAAACAGAAAAAATAAGAATAGTCAGTGAAAATGAAGATTTTATTGCTATATGTCCGTATGCTTCTCAATATGCATATGAAGTAATGATACTTCCTAAAAAACACTGTGAACACTTTAAAGATATAGATTCTAAATCTTTAAAAAGCCTTGCAAATATATTTAAACCGATTATTGAAAAATATGAAGATGAATTTAATATGCCACCATATAATGTAGTGATTTCTACTTTACCAGTAAATGATGATAGAAATTATCATTGGCATATGAGTATTTATCCTAGACTAACTATTGCAGCAGGTTTTGAACTTGCTACAGGTGTTTACATTAATCCAGTTTCTCCCGAGATGGCTACAACAGTACTAAAAATAGATTAGTAGTGAAAGAAGTGATTATATGTATATAGGGGAAAAAGTCCAATTTGAAGATATTATTTCTTATCTGGATACTTTTATTGAAAATATAGATAATAATAAAATAAAACAATTTAGATGGTTTCAAGAAAAAGCCCTTACAATCATTAAAAAGTATTTGTATGATTATGTTACCTTAGTTCAGAGTGAAAGTAAAATTATTATAGCAGTAATAGTAGCTTTTGTAATAAAGGGGTTGGAAAATGATAAAGAAATAATTTCATTTTATTATTTTCCTGTGATAATTTCTAAAGGAAAATACAACATTAAGGATTTGCTTCTTACAATAGATACAGAAAACGAACAATATTATTTGTATGATGCTATTGATAATATCGAGTATGTTGTTGCTCTAGATAAACTGCTTGAAAAAGAAAATATTATTACTTTTAAATCACATTCAAATTTGATACCTGTTAAACTTAAGAATATTGATATATACAACTCATTCAGACTTAGTGATAAATCAAGCAATAGTTTAACAGTGCTTAGAAAAGACGAAATTATAAAAACCTACAGAAAGCTTGCTAAAGGAATAAATCCTGATCTTGAATTAACTGTGAAATTGAAGGAAAAGGGTTTTAAAAATACTCAGGATATAAGAGGCTACTTTTTATATGAAGATACAGATAAAAATCAATATACAACTGCTATGGTAGTTGAATATGTAAAAAACGAAGGGGATATGTGGCAATATACTCAGGAGTATCTTGGCAAGATTTTAGGAAAATTTAAAGATATACAATGTGTTAATAGTTTTGAAATAGAAAAATATTTTTATGACTATATTGATGAAATAAGAAATATAGCATTAATAATCGCTGACATGCACGTTAAATTATCTCAGATAGAAGAAGAGGACTTTTCAAAAATTGATCCAACATCTGAGGATATAAAGGAAATTTTAGATAGAATCAGGTCAAATTTTAATATACTTATGAATTATACAGTTTCAAGTAATTTTAGTGAAACAATAAATGAACTTATAAAAGATATTGCTTTTTATAATGAATTTTTTAATTCGGATATATATGCTATTTTAGATTTATATAGTGATCTGGGCAAATATATAAGATGTCATGCTGATTTACATTTAGAGCAAATTTTAAAAACGGAAAACAACTATATTATTATAGATTTTGAAGGTGAACCGACAAAATCTATAAATACAAGAAGGAAAAAGATGTCTCCTCTTAAGGATGTTGCTGGTATGGTTAGATCTTTTAATTATGCAGCATATGCAGCATATTTTGCATATATTAAAGAACATAAACAAACAGAAAATGAAGATATCGAGAGAATACTCATACAATGGTCCAAAAGTGTTACAGATGTTTTTTTAGAAACATATAAAAGTTTTGTGCAAAAGCAAGCTCCTGATATTTTGCCTAATGAAGATAATTTTAACAGAGTTTTAGCCCTGTTTAAATTAGAGAAGGCGTTATTTGAGGCTTTATATGAAGTAAATAATAGACCTGCATGGTTTAAGATACCTCTTAAAGGAATTATAGAATGTATTGATGATATAAAATTTAATAAAGAAAGAGCGGAGGTTAATCATGGATAATTTAAAAGTTACTCTTTTTACAAATGAATATCCCCCATATATATATGGAGGTGCAGGAGTACACGTTGATTATTTAACAAGAGAGCTTTCTAAACTTATGAAGGTTGATGTTAGAAGTTTTGGAGATCAAAACTATGAAAAGGAAAATCTTAAAGTTAGAGGTTATAAAGACTGGGAAGAACTCAAAAAAGGGCTTGATCCTAGATATCAAAAAGCTTTAGGTCCTTTTTCTACTGATTTAGCAATGATAAAGGATAATATTGATTCAGATATTTTGCACTGTCATACCTGGTATACTTTTATGGCTGGGTTTCTTGCTAAAAAATTATATGATAAACCTCTAGTTGTAACTATACACAGTTTAGAACCTTTGAGGCCATGGAAAGAAGAACAGCTTGGGAATGGATACAGATTAAGTTCATGGATGGAAAAGACGGGTATAGAAGGAGCTGATAGAGTAATAGCAGTTTCAAAAGGTTCCAAAGAGGATATAATAAAAGCATATAACATTCCTGAAGAAAAAATTGAAGTTATATATAATGGCATAGACTTAAATCAATATCAAAAAACTGATAGAAATGTAACCAGAAAAGAATATGGTATAGAAGGAAAATATATTCTATTTGTTGGTAGAATTTCCAGACAAAAAGGGATTATACATCTTATTGATGCAGTAAAGTATCTCCCGAAGGATATTAAGATAGTTTTATGTGCAAGTTCTCCAGATACACAAGAAGTAATGGAAGAAATGGAACAAAAAATTAAAGAATATAATAATATTATATGGATAAATAAAATGCTTCAAAAAGAAGAAGTTATTGAGCTTTACAGTAATGCTGAAGTTTTTGTGTGCCCTTCTGTATATGAACCTTTTGGTATTATAAATTTAGAAGCAATGGCATGTAAGACTCCTGTTGTTGCAAGTGCTACAGGAGGAATTAAAGAAGTAGTTGTAAATGATGAAACAGGTTTTCTTGTTGAACCAGGAAATCCTTTGGATCTTGCAAATCATATAAATATACTTTTGAACAATAAAGAACTTGCTGTTAAATTTGGAATTAATGGCAGAAAGCGTGTTGAAGAGATGTTTAGCTGGGAGAGTATAGCTAAGAAGACATACGAAATGTATACTGATGTAATAAAAAAATATAATAAATGAAAAAATGTATAAAAAGTAAGGTTATGCTATAGCTGATCTTGCTTTTTTACTTTTAAAAAACTAGCTTTTATTATATACTATAAGTATTAGTTGTGAATATAAAATTAGATTTTTGGTATAAAACAGGTGGTGTTCTTATGGAAGGCAATTCTTTTATATATTCTGCAATAATAAATTATGGCTACATAGCTATTTTTTTAGGGCTTCTAATTGAAGGGACCGGGACTCCAGGGCCTGTAGAGCTTTTATTTTTTGCTGCCGGATATCTTATTTTAAAAGGTGAAATGAATATTTTTTATGTAATAATTATTGCAGCTATTGGTAATTTGTCTGGGAATATTTTAGCTTATTTGATTGGATATTATAAAGGCAGACCGGTTGTGGAAAAGTATGGTAAGTATTTAAAAATAACTGTTAAAGATCTTGAGGGAATGGATAAGTGGTTTTCAAAATATGGAGGTTTTACTGTTTTATTAGGAAGATTAATAGGACTTCCAAGGACACCAGCTATTTGGGCTTCAGGAATCACAAGGATGAATTTTATAATTTATATAATATTTTCGGCGATTGCAGATACAATTTGGGCAAGTTTTTGGACTGTTTTAGCATATCTTGGGGCTAAACAGCTTGTAAATATTAGTTTTTTTAATAAAAGTCAGCCGGCATGGGTTTATTTTGTTTCTACACTTGGTTTTATGATATTTTTATACATTGTTTGGAGGGTTGTACTTTGGATGAAAGACAAGTATCTGAAGTGAATGTTGTTATTGTTAAAGATTTAAAAGGTCTTTTAATGTTAAAAGAAGAATGGAAAGATATTGAAAAATCATCAGAGATTTACCCTTTTAATACTTTTGAATGGGTTACAAACTGGTGGGAGTTTTTTGGTATAAATAAAAAACTTTGGATCTTGAATTTTTATAAAGGTGATTTTTTAATAGGAATAGCACCTTTTATGATTACATATGGCGAAATGGGATTACTTGCAAAAAGGATAAAATTTATTGGTTCTAACAACAGTGATTATCTTGATTTTATTGTTAGAGAAGGCTATGAGTCAATTTTTTATAAAAGTTTATTCAATTTTTTAGAAAATAAAATGGATATTTTTACTGTTTTAGATTTAGAACATATACCTGAAAGCAGCAAGTTATTTTCATTTTTGACAGATAATAAGCTTGATTATAAATATGATGTACAAGATATTTGCCCATATGTGATGCTTCCGGAAAGTTGGGATATTTATATTAATAGTCTTAATGGCAAGTTTAGAAGAAATTTGAATTATGAAACAAAAAGATTTTTTAAAGATTATGATGGTACTTTTTCCAATGTTACAGATATAAAAAATCTTAATTATTCTATGGATAAACTAATTGAGCTCCATCAAGCAAGATGGAAGAAAAAACATATGCCTGGAGTTTTTTATTCTAATAAAGTAAGAAAATTTCATAAAAAGGTAGCTAAAGATATGCTTTTAAACAGACGTTTAAGCTTATTTGAGTTAAAAGATAAAGATAAAGTTGTATCAAGTTTACTTAGTTATCATGTTAATAAAAAAAGATATTATTATATAAGTGGTTATGATCTTGATTATGATAAAAGAAGTGTAGGTACGATTATGGTTGGGTTAGCTATTAAGAAATCCATAGAAGAAGGTGATGAGATATTTGATTTTTTAAGAGGAGATGAAGATTATAAAAAGAATTGGACTTTGTCGAAAAAAAGAAATATTAGATTTATAGCAGCAAATTCTAATACCTTAGGCAGATTTTATATAAATTATATATTAAGCGAAAACAAAATTATAAAAAAGATAAAATCTAAGTTTAATTAAACTTAGATTTTATCTTTTTT
Source organism: Thermoanaerobacteraceae bacterium (assembly GCA_049700195.1). Taxonomy (GTDB): domain Bacteria; phylum Bacillota; class Thermoanaerobacteria; order Thermoanaerobacterales; family Thermoanaerobacteraceae; genus JBNAVY01. The sequence continues at coordinate 29,900 of JBNAVY010000006.1, read as the reverse complement.
ATATAAAGAAGGTAAGAGGGCATTATTGGTTTACTGGTTTTGCATATATAAATCTTATAGGATCACTATACTTTGGTATTATTAATTCATTTGAAGTTTGTATATCAACATTTATTCCATAATATTTAAGAGTATCTACTATACCATTTTTTAAATTTAATGCTGCTTGTAATGTTTCAGGATTTCCTATGGCTTTTATTATATAAGGAGGTGCATATCTTGTGGAGTTAATATTTATTGTTGGGCCAACACATCTGATTTCTGATACTGCAATTAGTCTTTGGCCGTTTATTGATATAGCTTCTGCGCCACCGGCTTTTAGTTCATTTACGACTTTTAGCAAATCTTCATCATGAACTAAGAACATATTAGGGTCTTCACCATTTTTAGGCTGAAGGTCACTGTCGTTTAAAGTTACTATAACACCAGGACCTTTTAAATCTGTGAGACCAGCTATTATTTTGTATTTTTCTGCATCTTGCTGCAAATTTTTCAATGAATTGTCATATTTTGAGGCTGAAGATATGTAATCATTAAGCCTTTTATTTAATTCTTCTAATTGCTGTTGTAAAGCAGTTTTTTCATCTTGGGCAGTTTTTAACTGTTGTGTTAACTCTTCTATTCTAATATGATTTGTTGATGATACCTCTTGTTTATTTTTTTCCTGGACGGTTTTAAACTGCATAGAAATCATAAAACCCATTGATGAAAAAACTAATACTAAAGACAATATTTGAAAGAGCTTTCCTTTCATTTCTCCACATCCTCTCTATTATAAAGACTTAAAAAGTCATATTTCATTTCAAATTTTTGTCCTTATATATACTATACCATTTTAAATATTAATAATTATTAAGAAATTATAAATTTTTTATTACAAAATGGTTACAGAAATAAAAAACCCCGATATATAATTATATCAGAGTTTTTCATTTTGTATAGAATTTTTTAAAGATAATATTTCTGCAAGTTCTTTATTGTATTTATCTATTTTAAACATAGTACTTTTATAAATTCTTATATCATTTTCATTTTTTTGTATACATTTTATAAGTGAGTTTTTAACATTTTCAAACAATGTGTCATAATTAATATAATTGTTTATTTCCAGGTCAGTTATTGCTTTTTCAATTAATTTATCATTTTCAATTTTAAGAAAATAAAAAAAATTATCCGATTTTAAAACTAATTTTTCATCAATAGCTTTGTCAAATACTATTATGCCTTCTCCTACTTCAAAAGTTTTACCACTGTAACTTTTTAAAATTATATTATCTTTTGCTATATATTTTTTTAGTGAAAGAAGTATATTTTTAATTTCATTTATCGATTTTTCAAGAATATCTTTCATTTTTTGACTAGCTATTTCTTTATCTTTTTCACTTTTCACTAAATGTTCCATTAATTTTTTTATTTCATCTAAATCCCCCATAAAATCACCTCTTGTTTAATATTCCACTATAAAGAAATTTTAAACATAAAAGTCTAATGAATGTTTTTTTATAAATATGAAAATATAATAAATAATAAATGTTTTAGGAAGTGATTTTAATGCAGGAAATAACTCAACAAGAAATGATTTTAAACGCTTTTATTGAACTAGATGAGATAGAAAGAGTAATTTTAGATAAAATAAAAAATATAGATCTAAATATTTTTAATAATTCAACAGCAAATATTTTGAGTGATATAGAAAAAATGGCAAAAAACCATATAGACAAAATATTAAATGCAAAAAAAGTTATGAATATTAATTCTTTGATTAAGAAAAATATGTCTCAAGAACCTATTGATATATTGCAAGAATTAAATAAATACCTTATTAATTTGCAAAGCTTATACAATGCAAATATTATTAATATAACAAATCCATATATAAGAGAACTTTTTACAGAGTTAAGAGAAGAAACAATGAAGGCTATATCACTCATACAAATAAGCATTGTGTCAATAGAGTCAAAGCCTGTGAATCCAAACAGTATTATTAAATAAGCAGGAGATGATATAATATGAAAGTTGCAATTATTGGTGCAGGAGTTTCAGGACTTAGTGCTGCATTGACTTTAGAGAGGTATGGTATAAAGCCAGATATTTTTGAAAAAAAATCAAAATCTGGAGAAACATTTGATCACGTAGCTGGACTTCTTAATATAATTAATAGACCAATAAAAGATCCAGTTTTATATCTTAGAAAAACTTATAATATAGAGATCAAACCATTAAATATTATAAAAAGGATAATAATGCATGGTCCTTCTGTTGTAACGACAATAGAAAACAGCAAACTAGGATATATGATTTTAAGGGGTCAAAGTGAAGAATCTTTAGAATCTCAGCTTTTCACAAAATTAAAGACAAGAGTTAACTTCGATGTTAATTGTGAATATAAAATTTTAAAAGATAAATATGATTATTTGATTATTGCAACAGGAAATTATAAAATACCAAAAGAATTAGGATGTTGGCAGGATTTGGTAGATACGTGGGTGCGAGTTGCAGATGTATTAGGTGATTTTGATACACAAGCTCTTATTATGTGGATGAATACATTATATGCTAAAAGCGGATATGTGTATTTAATACCTTTTAATAAAAAAAGAGCAGTACTTGTAATGATCATTCCATACATTATGAAAGAAGAATTTCAGTTTTTTTGGGAGACGTTTTTTAAAATAGAAAAACCAGATTTTGAAGTAATAAAATTTACAGATTTACAGCATAATTCAGGGAACTGTTTTCCTCATCAACAGGAGAATCTCCTTTTTGTTGGTAATACAGGTGGAGCTATAGAGCCATTTTTAGGTTTTGGGACCTTTAATTCTATTGTAAGTGGTTTTTTAGCTGGCGAATGTATTGTTAAAGAAAAAAACTTTGAAAAATCTATGGCTGCTCTTACAAAAAAAAACATAGAAATGCTTGAATACAGAAAAGCATTAGATTTGATTGATAATAATAAATTGGATAAATTAATATATACTTTAGGTATTCCACCTGTAAAAAAAATAATTTATGATTCAAATATTGACGTATTAAAAATAGGTTCATTTTTGATGAAAAATACTGTTAATAAACTGTATTATAATTTTAGAAGGAACAGAAAGAAGGTACGATAATGAAAATAGCTATTTTGGGTGCTGGTATTTCTGGATTATGCTGTGCAAAAACTTTTGATAAATTTGGTATTGATTATGATATTTTTGAAAAGAAACATAAAGTAGGAAATTATTATGAATATGCTGGTTCTCTTATATACTTATCTAATAAACCAGTAAAAAATCCTTTAAAATATATTAGGAATAACTGTGGAATAGATATAAAACCAGTTTCTAAAATCAAAACTTTAATTATGAAATCTTATAAAAACAGTGTAACAGTTAAAGGTGATTTAGGATATATTTTGCATAGAGGACAAAGTGGAGGTAGTATTGAGAGTAAATTAGCAAGTACTTTAAATAAAAAAATAAATTTTAGTACAAGTATTGATTATAAAAAATTAATAAATCTTTATGATTATACAATAATTGCTACTGGTAATACATGCATTACTAGCGAAATTACAGAATTTGAAAATATAGTTTCTACAAAAATAAAAGGAGCTACAGTTTTAGGAGAATTTGATATAAATACAGCTCAAATATGGTTTAATACTGACTATGCAAGGTCAGGATATGCATATTTACTTCCAATGAGTGAAAAAAAAGCATCTTTGATTTTGGTTATGACATACACAAAAGAAGAAAATGTTGAATATATGTGGAATAGTTTTTTAATTAACGAAAAATTAGATTATGAAATAGTTGAAACTTATGAAGGGAGTATTAATGCAGGAATTGCTAAAGATCATAAAGTAGGCAATGTATTTTTAGTAGGTAATGCAGCAGGATTTTTAGATCCGCTTTTAGGTGTAGGTATTATAAATGCCATGAAAAGTGGTATATATGCAGCAAAGTCAATAGCCTTAGGTACAGATTTTGAAAAAATGGTATATAGTATAAACAATAGAATTAAGAAAATGAGTGATTACAGGAAATTAATAAATGGATTTGAAAATAAAGGTTATGATAAATTAATAAGATTTTTATCAATGCCATTAATTAGGAATTTTGTTTATAATAAGTATTTTGATCCTATAAAATATATACATCCATTTATAAATAAAAACGTCTAAAATTCATATGTGAATTTTAGACGTTTTTATTTATAAATTCCAAAGTTTTAGTCCTGTAGGAATGTCATCAGTTCTTTTAAAAGTATCATCACCAAAATCAGAAATTATAAATTCAGCAGCAAATATTTTTGTACCTTCCATTAAATGTCCTCCAAAAACCGAGCCATTTTTATCAGCTAAAATAATATGCACATGAGGGAAAGGTTTACCATCATTTACAGATATATTTCCCGATGCACTAAGCATTTCCATATGTTCATTTTTTTCAATATGTATATATTTTTTACCTTCAGAATCATAATAGCCAAATATAGATTTTGTTACCGCACCTATAATACTAATTTCACCTGAATAAATTTTATTTTCATTAATAAACTTATTTATTTCTTCAAGTAAATCAGCACCATGAGGAAATCTACCCATAAACTTTCTTTTAACTGAAACTTCTTTATAACCCATAAAAGTTTACCTCCTTTATTTTTGTTATTATATTTTTATTATATCATTAAATACAACATAATCACAAAAATTTAGTTTCTAAGGATAGTATAAAATAGTTGTTGGGAAAATTTCTTTTAAATTTTCTATTAAATAATAACATTTACTATCAAAGTTAAAAAAGATAGAATCGTATAATTTGATAAACATAATAAGTTGATTTTATGCAGAACAAATATATTTAATAGAAAGATAAGGAGAGAAATAAAATTCTCTCCTTATAATGCTTATCTAAATAGCGAAACAAAAACAAGTGTAATAGTACTAATAAGTTTTATAAGAACGTGTAAAGAAGGTCCTGCTGTATCTTTAAAAGGATCACCTACAGTATCACCAACAACACCTGCTTTATGTGCTTCTGATTTTTTACCACCATAATTACCAAGTTCAATAAATTTTTTTGCATTATCCCATGCACCACCGCTGTTGTTTAAAAATAGAGCCATTATAACTCCGGCTATAGTACCTATCATTAAAAATCCAGCTGCTGCTTCACGACCAAGAATTACACCAACAAGTATTGGTGTTACAACAACTATAAGTCCAGGGATAACCATTTCTTTTAATGCTGCCTTTGTAACAATATCGACTGTACGAGCATAATTTGGTTTTGATGTACTTTCCATTATTCCAGGATTTTCTTTAAACTGATCTCTAACATCGAGAATTACGTATTGTGCAGCTTTTCCTACAGCTCTTATTGCTGTAGAACTAAATAAATAAACAATCATAGCACCTATAAATGCTCCAATAAACACTTCTGGTTTTCCTATATCAACAGTATACCAAGAATCCAAGGGTTTACCTAATATTTTTTTTACTTCATCTAAGTATGCGGAAAATAGCAAGAAAGTAGCTAAAGCTGCTGAACCAACAGCATATCCTTTTGTAAGAGCTTTTGTAGTATTTCCGCAGGCATCTAATCTATCAGTTACAAGTCTTACTTCTTCTGGAGCTCCTGACATTTCAGTAATTCCGCCGGCATTATCAGTAATAGGCCCAAAAGTATCCATAGCCAATATATAAGCTGTTGTCGAGAGCATACCCATTGTAGCAATAGCAGTACCATATAATCCTGCACTTGAGATTCCAGGTAAAGCTAATTCTCCAAGCTTATATGAAATAAATATTGCTGCAGATATAAATATTACAGGAAGTGCAGTTGACTCCATTCCTACTGAAACACCTGTAATAATGTTTGTAGCGGCTCCTGTTGTAGAAGATTTTGCTATTTCTTGTACAGGGCGTTTATTTACTGAAGTATAATAATCTGTTAAGAAAACAAAAATATAGCTTAAAATAACACCTGTAAATACAGCACCATACAAGAGCCAATAGTTTACATCTGTCCCGTCTGGAAGTTTTCCATATAAGGTCATTTTAACAACGAAAATAAGTATAAGAAGATTTACTGCTGTAGTAACAAAATAACCTTTATTTAAAGCAACCATAGGATCTTTAGAATCATCTTTAGTATTGACAAAGAAAATACCTATGATTGAAGCAATTATACCAATTGCACGTGCAACAAGTGGGAAAAGCATTCCTCTCCATCCAAATACAGGATATAAGGCTACACCTAATATCATTGCACCAATATTTTCTGCGGCAGTTGATTCAAAAAGATCTGCGCCTCTTCCTGCACAATCACCAACATTGTCACCTACAAGATCTGCTATAACAGCAGGATTTCTAGGGTCATCCTCTGGTATTCCTGCTTCGACTTTACCAACAAGGTCAGCACCTACATCCGCTGCTTTAGTATAAATACCTCCGCCTAACTGTGCAAATAATGCTACAAAAGAGGCTCCAAAACCAAATCCTATTATTAAAGATGGAGCTTCTTTAATCAATGATTCATTGCCAGACATACCGCCATAAGCTAAGAATAATGTTGCAACTCCAAATAAAGATAAAGCAGTAACTGCAAGACCTGTAACTGCTCCACCTTTTAAGGCTATTTGAAGAGCTCTGTTTAAACCAGATTTTGCACCAGCTGCAGCTCTTACATTTGAATTTACTGCCATATACATTCCTATATATCCTGATAGTGCTGAACAAAAGGCACCTGTAACAAAAGCAAGGCCTATTTTCCATGCAAATTCAATTGCTGCAGAGGTTCCTTCAGACAGATGGCCATAATAATTTGCAATAACTATAACTATAGCTACTATTAAAGCTAACCATGCAATAGTTTTATACTGCCTATTCAAAAATGCCATAGCACCTTCTTTAATAGCGTCAGAAATTTCTAGCATTTTTGAATCGCCTTTTTCTTGTGCGAAAATAAATTTAATTAAACCAAATATTACGAGAGCCGCTATGATAACTACTCCGTAAATTAAAATGAGATATGAACCCAATAATACCATCCCTTTCTTTGATAATTTTAATAAATATTAAGGCTCTTCTCTTTTATAGCCCTGTTTAATATTTCGACATAGTTTCAAAAATTCCTTCTATATATTTTAAACAAATTGAATTGTTAATATATTTTAAAAAGTGATTTTAATCATCTAAAAATAAAAAGCAGAATATATAAGTTATACTATTGAAAAAATTATCATAATAAGATACAATATTCATATATATAGTATAACACTATTATTAAATATAACATACTATTAAATCGGGGAGGATGTTGCAATGTCAAAAATAACTTTAACTGTAATTAAAGCAGACATAGGAGGATGTGTTGGTCATACGGATGTTCATCCGGATCTTTTAGAACTTGCTAAAAATCATTTAAAAGAAGAAGGGAGAGAACTTATTGATTTTTATGTAACACATGTAGGAGATGATCTGGAACTTATAATGACACATAGGAAAGGAACAGACAATAATGAAATACATAAACTGGCATGGGATACATTTTATTTGTGTGCCAGAAGAGCAAGGGAGTTAAAACTTTATGGTGCAGGCCAAGATTTGCTACAGGATTCTTTTTCAGGTAATATAAAAGGTTTAGGTCCTGGTGTAGCTGAAATGGAGTTTGAAGAAAGGAAAAGTGAACCCGTAGTAATTTTTATGGCTGATAAAACTGAGCCAGGTGCATGGAATCTACCTCTTTATAAAATGTTTGCAGACCCTTTTAATACAATAGGGCTTGTGATAGACCCTAATATGCATAATGGATTTTTATTTGAAGTTTATGATATGATTGGACATAGAAATGTAGTTTTTAAAACTCCGGAGGATTTATATGATTTGCTCGTTTTTATTGGGGCATCAGGGAGATACTGTATAAGAAAAGTGTATACAAAAAACAGAGAAATAGCTGCTGTTTCATCAACTCAAAGGATGAATCTTATGGCTGGTCGATATGTAGGGAAAGACGATCCTGTTATGATAGTTAGATGTCAAAGCGGGTTACCAGCTGTAGGAGAGGTACTTGAACCGTTTGCAAATCCGCATCTAGTTTCAGGATGGATGAGGGGTTCCCACTATGGACCTATGATACCAGTTTCAGTTGACAGTGCTGTTCCTACAAGGTTTGATGGCCCACCAAGAGTAATAGCTCTAGGTTTTCAGATTGCTGATGGAAAATTAATTGGAGCACAGGACTTCTTTAAAGATGTTGCCTTTGACAATGCAAGAAAGAAAGCATTGGATATATCCGATTACTTAAGAACCATGGGACCATTTGAACCACATAGATTATCCTTAGACGATCTTGAATATACTACTTTACCAGGGGTAATGGAAAAACTCCAAGATGTTTGGAATGAGGAATAATTTTAAAAAATAAAGTTTAAAATTTAAAAAATTATTTTGTATTTTTAATAAATAAGAACCCATTAGTATGATGAGGTTCTTTTCTTATTATTTAAAATAAAGAAGAAAACATTATATTATTAAAAAAGTGAGATTTAATTGATTTAATTAAATATATAAAATAATACTAAAATGCTATTTAGACTGTATAAGATATTTTTGTTTTTTATAGTATAATAAAATTTAGAGATAATTTTAATGACAATTTTTTAATAAGATTTTATTGATATATTATTTATGTTTAATTTATTATAGTAGTAATTATACAAATAAGGAGATTAAGAAATTATGAAAACGTTAAAACGGCTTCTTTACTTATTAAGTGATCATATAATTTTAATACTAATTATATTAATAATTTTTTTGAGTATTTTTTTGTACAAGCTCAGATGGGTTGAAGAGCCTATTTTTGCTAAAAATCCTGAATACCATTTTTTTATAGTTGCTCAAAATTCTGTTGACCCATTTTGGAAAGAAGTTAGGATGGGAGCCATGGATGCAGCGAAATTTTATAATGTTGCTGTAGAGTTTAATGCACCAAAATTTAATAACATACAAGAAGAACTTAAATATTTTGATATTGCAATATTATCAAAAGTAGATGGTATTATAGCATATGTATCAAATAACCAGGAATTTATAAAACTTATAGATGATGCATATAAAGAGGGGATTCCTGTCATTACCATAGAAAATGATGCAAAAGATAGTAAAAGGCAGGCATATATAGGGACAAACAGTTTTCAGCTTGGTGAAGAAGCAGGAAAGCTTATGATAAAAGCGACAAAAGGAAAAGCAAATATTGCAATTATTGTAAGTAATGATTATCAGACAGATAGTGTAAATCAGAATTTAAAAATAAGTGGATTTTTAGATTCTCTAAAAAATTATAAAGATATGAAAATAGTAAAGATTTATACTTCTAAACTTGGCACCTTAAGTGCAGAGGAAATAACTCAATCAATAATAAATAGCAATCAAGAGATAAATGCCATATATACTACTGATTCTGTTGATACTATAGGAACAGCACAAGTGATTGTAGATTTTAATAAGGTCGGAGAGATTCATATAATAGGTTATGGTGATACTCCTGATATTTTAAGATATATACAGAAAGGGATTATATATGGCAGTGTAATGAGTGATCCATATAAATTAGGATATGAGAGTATAAGATCAATGATAGAAATAAAAGAAAAAAACAATGTTTCAACTTTTGTAGATACTGGTGTTAATATAATTACAAAGGATAATATACAGCAATATATAAAAAGAATACAGTCAATTAAATAGTGGGTGAAAACATGAAAAATAACATATGGAATCTTGGTGGAATAAGGCAAAAATTATTTATTTATTATCTCTTAATAACTATACTTATGGGAATTACCAGTTTTTATTCATACTATAATGCAAAATATGTAATAGAACGATTAAAATCTATTTTTACAGATTATATATATTTAAATAATCTAAATACTGATGTAAGTTCTTTAGAAACAGAAGTAGAAAAATATTTATCTACAAAATCTTCTGATGCTCTTTTAAATTATTATACTTTATATAACAGTTTACAAGAGGAAGCTTTTAACATATCTAAAATCAAAAGCTATGATCAAGATAGTCTTATGCTAAAAGATATTGGCAATATGATTGACAGTCTTCTAAGTGAAACTGATGCAGCTATAAATGCAAAAAGGGGTCGTATAAGCAGTGAATATATTGCTCATTTTACAAGATCAAATAATATAAGTGAATATATAAAATTTTATATAAACAATTTACTTAACAGCAAGCTTCAGCAAGGTTCTACAAAATACAGTGTAATAAATAAGAATATGGAATATATAAGTTATTTAAATATAATTTTGATTATTGGCTCAGTATTTTTGAATATATTCTTAGCAATTTTATTTACTTATACAATAACAAAACCAATTATTCAATTATCTAATTCAGCAGTAAAAGTATCAAAAGGGGATTTTGATATAAAACCTCTTAAAATAAGAACAAATGATGAAATAAGTATACTAGGGGAAGCTTTCAATAAAATGGTAATAAATATTAGAAATTATATAAGTGAGATTAAAAATCAGGCAGAGATAGAAAAAAGGCTTAAAGAACAAGAAATGCAAAATTTAAAAATGAAAAGTTTATTAAAAGACGCTGAATTAAAAGCACTTCAATCACAAATTAATCCTCATTTTTTGTTTAATACTTTAAACACTGCTGCACAACTTGCAATGATGGAGGGAGCTGAAAAATCCTCGGAATTTATAGAAAATATTTCAGATTTATTTAGATATAATTTAAGACAGTTAGATACAGCTGTTACTCTTAAAGATGAAATAAAAAACGTTAAAAATTATATGTATATTTTAAAAACAAGATTTGGGGACAGGATAAATTTCAGTTTAAACATTGATGAAAATTTATTAGATATTAAAATGCCTTGTACTATTATACAGCCAGTAGTTGAAAATGCTTTCATACATGGTTTAGAGGATGTAGAAAGTGGTGGAAATATTACATTAAATGTAACAAAAAATCATAATAGAGTTTATATAGAAGTACTAGATAACGGAATTGGGATGTCGGATGATAGGATAAAAGCAATTTTATCGGCTGATAATGCTGAAGACTTGACAAAAAAACATGTTACTGGCATAGGGATGCATAATATTATAAATAGGCTCAGGCTTTTTTATAACATTCCTGAGGTTGATGATGTGATTAAAATAGAAAGTCATATTGGGACAGGTACTTCAGTTATTTTAAAGATACCGGTTATTAAGGGGGAAAATGAGGATGCTCAAAATATTTATTGTGGATGATGAACAGATAGTTATTGATTCTATTAAGTTTATTATTGAAAAAAACAATGTAAAAGCTGACGTAATAGGTTTTGCAAAATCTGGCAGAGATGCTGTTGAAAAAATAATAGACTTAAAACCGGATATTGTTTTTATGGATATAAGAATGCCTGGTATTAATGGCATAGAAGCTATTAAACAAATTAAAAATCAATATAAAGATATACTTTTTGTGATTATTTCAGCTTATGAATATTTTAATTATGCAAAAGATGCTATAGAACTTGGTGTAATTGATTATCTATTAAAACCTTTAAATAAAAGTAAAATTATAGAAGTCATAACATCTGCTTCAGATATTATAAATGAAAAAAAAGTCAGAATAGCAAAAGAACTAGAACTAAGAGAAAAACTTAATAAAATATTACCTTATATAGAAGGGCAATTTTTATATTCACAATTGTTTAATGAATCAGATTTAAATGAATTATCTTTTTATGAGGATATATTTCATATGAAATTAAATTATGGATATATTATTTTAGGTAATATAATTTCTGATGAAAAATTAAATAATGAAAATAATCTTTTAATAAGTATTGAAAAGCAGAAGTTTTTTGATTATTTTAAAGAAGTATTTAAAGATTTAACTAAGTGTATTGTAAGTGCTCCTTTAATAAATAGTATTTTTGCATATATACCTGTAGAAGATAATATTAATATTTATGAAATAAAAAATATTTCTATAGATTTAGCAAAAAAGTTTTTAGATTATATAGGTGAAGAATTAAAAATACAATATAAGTTAGGGATTGGTCGTCCATATTATATAGAAAATTTTATAAATTCTTTTCGAGAAGCAGAAATCGCTACAAAAATAACTAATAAAGATATAATTATGCATTTTGATGATGCTGCAATTGTTTTAGAAACTTCAAGAGATTTATATCCGGCAGGTAAAGAAAATATTTTTTTAGATAAAATTATATCTGGAAACTTAGAACAAGCAATAATTATATTTAATGATATTTATGAATGGATGATTTTAAATTATGGAAAGGACATAGATAAAATAAAATCAAGAATTTTAGAAATAATAACAAATATTAAAAGAGCAATACCATATTATTCTGGAAAGATTTACTATTTGGAAAGCGAATATTATTTAGATCTTTTAAAGACAACTGATGTTGAGGAGATTAAGCTAAAATTTATAAGTAATTTGAGAGGCCTATTTGAAAATATAAATATAATAAAGGGAAAAGAAATAAACAATATAACAGGTAAAGTTATTAAATATATAACTGAAAACTATAATAAAAACATAACTATGGTTGATGCGGCAAAAGAAATAAATATGAGCTATCATTATTTCAGCAAATTTTTTAAAGAGCAAACAGGGGAAAATTTCGTCGATTTTATTACAAACTTCAGAATTTTAAAGGCAAAAGAAATGTTAAAAGATGAAAGTCAAACAATTAAAGAAATAGCCTATAACATTGGATATAGTGATCCAAATTATTTTAGTAAATTATTTAAGAAAAGTACAGGCTTATCACCAACAGAATATAGACTATTATATATTTCAAAAGAGGGGGTGCTGTAATGGCTAAAGAAAAATTAGTAAGAAATATTATTATTTTAATACTTAGTATAGTAGCTTTAATACTTTTATATTTTATTGTAAATTATATGCTGGAATATAAGAATATGAAGGAAACAAACAGTAAAATAACAGGTTCTGAAGAACATAAGATAAAAGTTGGTTTTTCTCTGGGAACTTTAAAAGAAGAAAGATGGATAAAAGATAGAGATATTCTAATGGCAAAATTAAAAGAATTAGGTGCCGATGTTTATGTACAAAATGCAAACAATGATGACCAAGATCAATTAAAACAAGTTAAATATTTATTAGAAAGAAAAATAAATGTTCTTATAATTGTTCCGAATGATCTTCAAAAAGCTGCAAATGCTGTAGCATTAGCCCAAAAGGAAGGAGTTAAGGTGATTTCTTATGATAGACTTGTTACAAAGTCAAATGTTGATTTATATATTTCTTTTGATAATATAAAAGTTGGAAAACTTATGGCGGAATATTTATTAAAGAAGGTTCAAAAAGGAAATTTTTTAATAATAAATGGCGCAACAACTGATAATAATACAAAAATGATAAAAGAAGGATATGACAGTATTTTAAAACCTGAAATTGATAAAGGAAATATTAAAATAGTCAAAGAAGATTGGGCAGAAAACTGGATGAGCGAATATGCTTTTAATGTAACTGATGAATTGTTGCAAAAGGGTACAAAATTTGATGCTGTAATAGCTGGTGATGATGGTCTTGCTGGTGGCATAATAGAAGCTTTATCAGAACATAGAGAAGCAGGTAAAGTTTTTGTAGTGGCACAGGATGCTGACCTTGCAGCATGTCAGAGGATTGTTGAAGGAACACAGGCTATGACAGTTTATAAGCCTATTGATAAATTAGCAGAAGCTACCGCTAAAATGGCAATAAAATTAGCTAAAAATGAATCTCTAAATTTAAAAAATACGATTTATGATGGCAAATATTATGTGCCATATTATGTTTTAGAACCTATTGCTGTAGATAAAAATAATATTAATGATACAGTTATAAAGGATGGATTTCACAATAAAGATGATATTTACAGAAATATTCCAAAGTAATTTTTCAGGCTTTAGCCTGTATTTTTTTATCATAAAAAAATACAGGCTATTTATATATAATAAAAAAACTCATTAAAAAAGTAAAGGATAACAAAAAAAGTTCCAGAGGTTATTTGTAAATGTTTGTAGAATTAAATATAAGTAAAAATTAAATTAAAAGGAGAGATGTAATTTATGAAAAATAACCGGAAGTATTTATTATTATTAGGGGCTTTAATATTTACTTTATCTGTTTTTTTTAGTGGTTGTAGTTCGTCAAGTCAAAGTTCAGGCAATAAAAAGCTGGCTATTGGTATCGTTTTACCAACAAAAGATGAACCTAGATGGATTCAGGATGAAACACGTTTTCAGGATGCTTTAAAAAACACACCTTATTCAGCAGAAGTACTTTTTAGTCAAGGAGATCCTGCTAAAGAGAAAGCAAATGTTGAAACGCTTTTAAGTAAAGGTATAAAAGTATTGATTTTGTGTCCTCATGATGCAAATGCTGCTGCAGCATCTGCAGAAGCTGCAGAAAAAGCCGGTGTAAAGGTTATTTCTTATGACAGATTAATATTAAATACTGCAGCTGTTGATTATTATGTAACTTTTGACAGCATACAAGTTGGTAAAGAACAAGGCCAATATATTGTAGACCATGCTACAGGGAAAAATAATCCTTTGTATTTATATGCAGGTGCATTATCTGATAATAACTCATTTTTATTTTTCCAAGGTGCTTGGGAAGTCTTGCAGCCTAAAATTGCAGATGGAACTTTTGTAATTGCAAATTCTGATAAAGCTGTTGCTTTAAAAGATAAGAAAGATTTAACTCGTGATGAAATGGCAGGTATTATAGGTCAGATTACAACAAATTGGGATTTTAATACTGCTAAAAATTTAGCACAAGCAAATCTTGCAAAAGCAACAAAAGATCTCAAAGGTAATGTATATATATTAGCTCCAAATGACGGTACTGCAAGAGCTATTGCAGATACATTTGCAGCTGATCCTGATATTACAAAATATGTTATTACAGGTCAGGATGCTGAGAAACCTTCAATACAGTATATTATAGATGGAAAACAGTCAATGACAGTATTTAAAGATGTAAGAATACTTGTAAAAGATGCTATAAATGCAGCTTTGACATATCTTGACGGCAAAACACCAGAATCAACAAAAACTTATAATAATAGTGTAAAAGATGTTCCTTCAAAACCGTCACCTGTGCAAGTTGTTGATAAAGAAAATGTTAAAAAGATTTTAATTGATTCCGGATATTATAAAGAAAGCGACTTTACATGGCCTAAAAAATAAGGAGGTTTAGTACTATGGATACCCCGCTTATAGAATTAGTAAATATTAGTAAAAGTTTTACTGGAGTTCAAGTGTTATTTGATGTTAATTTAAAAGTAAAAACAAATGAAATTCATTGCTTAGTTGGAGAAAATGGTGCAGGCAAAAGTACACTGATGAAAATTTTAAGCGGGGTATACCCTTATGGTGAATATGAGGGGGATATAAAGATTGAGGGTTACCCTGCAAGATTTTCTAATACTAAAGATAGTGAAAAAGCAGGAATTTCTATAATTCATCAAGAACTATCTTTAGTTCCTGAAATGACAATATTTGAAAATATATTTTTAGGTAATGAAATTCAAAAAGGTAGTGTAATAGATACTTTTGCCGAAATAGAAAAAACACGAGAATTATTAACAAAAGTTAAAGGAGCAAATATTAATCCTACTTCTAAAGTTAAAGATTTAAGCGTAAGTATGCAGCAGCTTGTAGAAATAGCAAAGGCTCTTTCTCAAAATCCTAAGGTTTTAATATTAGATGAGCCTACATCTGCCCTAAGTGAAACTGAAAGTGAAAATCTATTAGGACTTTTAGATGAATTAAAAAAGCAAGGAGTTACAATTATTCTTATAAGCCATAGATTAAAAGAAGTACTAAAAGTAGCTGATTCTATAACTGTGTTAAGAGATGGGAGAACTGTAGCTTATTTTGACTGCAAAAAAGAAGAAATCGATGAAGCAAAAATAATAAAGAACATGGTTGGAAGAGAAATTACAAATTTATATCCTGAGCCTTTAGCAAATATTTCAGAAGAAATTGTTTTAGAAATTAAAAACTGGAGTACAATTGATCCAAAAACCGGAAGATATTTGGTTAAAAATGCGAATATTAATATTAAAAAAGGTGAAATAGTAGGTTTGTTTGGTTTGGTTGGTGCTGGGAGAACAGAGCTTGGATTAAGCATTTTTGGTAATCCATATAATTATAATATAGATGGTGAAATTATAGTAAAGGGTAAAAATTTAAAATTTAAAACTCCCGAAGATGCAATAAAACATGGCATGCTTTATTTAACAGAAGATAGAAAAGAAAAAGGATTAATACTTATAAATACTATAAGAGAAAATATAAGCTTATCTAATTTAAAAGTATTAAATAAGGGTTTAGCAATTGATAAAGCAAAAGAAATAGAGGCCGCCAAGGGTTACCAAACAAAACTCAATATAAAAGCTAAAAATGTTGAGGTTAAAGTATCAACTTTGAGTGGTGGAACACAGCAAAAAGTACTTGTAGCCAAAGCTCTTTTTGCGGAACCTGATATTATTATATTTGATGAACCGACAAGAGGAATTGATGTTGGTGCAAAATATGAGATTTATATTTTGTTAAGACAATTAGCTAAGGAAGGGAAAGCAGTATTGCTTATTTCTTCAGAACTTCCGGAAGTATTAGGTATGAGTGATAGGATATATATAATGAGTAAGGGACGTATTACAGGTGAATTAAAATCTAAAGAAGCAAATCAGGAAAACATAATGACTTATGCTGTAAGTTAAAGGATGGTGAGATAATTGAAAGAATTTATTCAACATTTAAATTCATTTTTAAAAGAGAATGTAAGAGACTATGCTATGTTTATTGCACTCCTGATTATAATGGCTGTTTTTGCATTCCTTTCTGGAGGAGATTTTTTACTGCCAGTTAATATTAGTAATCTTGTTGATCAAACAGGTTATATCGCAGTGCTTGCAATAGGCGAAACTTTGATCATTGTAATAAGACATATAGATTTATCTGTTGGTTTTTTATCAGGATTTTTAGGTGCAATAGCTGCAATATTAATGCAGTTTTATCATTTTTCACCCTTAGTAGCAATATTAGCAGTTTTAGCTATAGGCATATTAGCAGGTCTTTTAAATGGTTCATTAGTTGCAATGCTTAAAATTCCCGCCTTTGTTGCTACTTTGGCTGGGTGGCTTGCATATAGAGGTGCATTGTTGTTAGCTACAAGGTCATCTGGAACAATCATAATTTCAAATAAGAGTTTTAATGCAATTGGAAATGGATTTATTCCAGACATACCATTTTTGCAAGGATTTTTGCCTGGATATCACAAGTTAACTTTACTAATTGGCATATTAAGTGTGATTTTAATTTTTTACTTTTCACTTAAAAATAGAGCTGAGCAGATAAAAAGAGGTTTTGATGTATTGACTTGGGATATTTTTATTGTAGAAACAGCATTTATTGCTATATTACTATTGTATTTAAGTTTAACACTGGCTGCTTACAGGGGTATTTCGTGGACATTTGTGATTGTACTTATTGTGACATTTGTTTATAGTTTTATTACTAATAGTACAGTTCTTGGCAGGCATATTTACGCTGTTGGTGGTAATCCGGAAGCAGCAGCATTAAGTGGTGTAAATGTAAAAAAGATTACTCTTATAGTTTTTGCATCAATGGGATTTTTATCAGGGCTATCAGGTATACTTTTTGCAGCACGTCTACAGTCAGCTACAACTACTGCAGGAGCTCTTTTTGAACTTTATGCTATTGCAGGTGCTTTTATTGGAGGTGTATCAGCTTCTGGTGGTGTCGGGAAAATTGTTAATTCTTTAGTCGGAGCTTTTGTAATGTCAACTTTAACAAATGGTATGAATCTTTTAGGAGTTGATATTTCTCTGCAATACATTATATTAGGAATTGTTTTAGCTAGTGCAGTTATATTTGATGTTGCAACACGCAGCAAAGGCAAATAAAAAGGCGAGAATTCTCGCCTTTTTATTTGCCTTTATTTTATTTAGTCCATTTTATGATTGGGTTTCTTGCTGCTAGTACCTCATCAACTCTTCTTACTGGAGTATTGTGAGGTGCTTCTTTAAGTAATTCCGGATTATCTTTAGCTTCTTGTGATATCTTTATCATTACTTCTATGAAAGAATCAAGAGTTTCTTTACTTTCCGTTTCTGTTGGTTCTATCATTATAGCGCTGTCAACAATTAACGGGAAATATATAGTTGGTGGATGGAATCCATAGTCAATAAGTCTTTTTGCTATATCCAAAGTTGAAATATCATTGACTTTTTCAGCCAAACCACTTAAAACAAATTCATGCATGCAAATTTCATCAATAGGTAGCTTGTAATATTTTTTTAATTTTTCTTTCATATAATTTGCATTTAATACAGCAATTTCGCTAGCTTTTCTTAGGCCTTGTGCTCCCATAGTCAGTATATAAGAATAGGCTTTTATAAGTACATTGAAGTTTCCATAAAAGCTTCTGACTTTCCCTATTGAATGAGGTCTATCATAATTTAATGTATATTTATTATTTATTTTTTCTACTACTGGTACAGGCAAAAATTGGGCAAGTTCTTTCTTAACACCGACTGGACCTGAACCAGGGCCTCCACCACCATGAGGAGTAGAAAAAGTTTTATGAAGATTCAGGTGTACAACATCAAAGCCCATATCTCCAGGACGTGAGATACCCATTATTGCATTTAAATTTGCACCATCATAGTATAAAAGTCCGCCAGCTTCATGTATAAGCCTTGCTATTTCAATTATATTTTTTTCAAAAAGGCCTAAAGTGCTGGGATTCGTGAGCATAAGTCCAGCTATTTCGTCATTTAGAACTTCTTTTAAAGCATTTAAATCTATAGCTCCTTCAGGAGTAGATTTTATTTCTATGACGTCAAAACCAGCTACAGCAGCACTTGCTGGGTTTGTTCCATGAGCAGAATCAGGGACAATTATTTTATTACGCTTTTTATCATTTCTGCTTTCATGGTATGCTTTTATGAGCATAAGACCTGTTAATTCACCATGAGCACCTGCAGCTGGATGGAGGGTGAAATTATCCATACCTGTAATTTCGCAAAGTGATTGTTGTAAATCATACATCATTTTAAGGGCACCTTGAACAGTGTCTTCTGGTTGATATGGATGAAGTGCAGTCAAACCGGACATAGATGCCATATTTTCATTTATTTTGGGGTTATATTTCATTGTACAAGAACCTAAAGGATAAAAACCAGTATCGACACCATAATTCTTATTTGATAAAAGAGTATAATGTCGTACAACATCAACCTCACTTACTTCTGGGAGCTCTAGTTCATCTTTGTGCAGCATATTTTCAGGTATAAATTTATCAAGAGGTTTTTCTTCAATATCAAGGGGCATGATTTTGTAAGCTTTTCTTCCTTTTTTAGAAAGTTCAAATATTAATTTATTATACTCTTTCATTATATCACCTCCATCAAAGCTGCTAATTTATCTATTTCTTCTTTTGTTCTATTTTCAGTGACACTTATAAGTATGGTATTTTTATAGTTTTTATATTCTTTTTCAAGACTATATCCGCCTAGTATATTATTTTTTAATAATTCATCTAAAACCATATTTATATCTTTGTCAAGTTTTAATGCAAATTCCATAAAGAAAGGTGCTTTAAAAGCAGGCTTAAATCTACCTGATGCTGTAAGTTTTTCAAAAGCATAATGTGCTTTTTGTGTGCACTGGTATGCCACTTCTTTTATACCATTTTTGCCCATAGTGGCCATATATACTGCTGCTGTTAGAGCATTTAATGAATGATTAGAACAAATGTTAGATGTTGCTTTTTCTCTTCTTATATGTTGCTCTCTAGCCTGAAGAGTTAAAACAAAAGCTCTTTTACCATCTACATCTTTTGTTTGTCCTACTATTCTTCCGGGCATTTTTCTTACTAGTTTTTGTGTTGTAGCTAAAAATCCAAGATAAGGTCCACCGAAATTAAGACCATTTCCTAAGGATTGACCATCACCAACAGCAATATCTACACCTAATTCTTTTGGAGATTTAAGTATTCCAAGTGAAATTGGATCAACATAAGTTATCAGCATTGCTTTATTAATGTGAGTAATTTCCTCAATTTCTTTTAGATTTTCAATTATGCCGAAAAAATTTGGATATTGGACAATTACTGCTGAAATAGTATTGTTAAGTGAGACTTTTAATTTTTCTAAATTTGTAATTCCTTCATTTTCATCAATTTCTATTACTTCTATGTTTCTGAAATGCATATAGGTCTTTAATACTTTTCTTGTTTCAGGGTTAACTGTTTTTGAAATTATAATTGAATTTCTCTTAGTATTTTCACAAGCCATGATAGCAGCTTCTGCACAGGCGGTGGCACCATCATACATAGAAGCATTTGTTACTTCCATTCCTGTAAGATTGGAAATCATTGTTTGATATTCAAATATAGCTTGAAGCGTTCCTTGGCTTATTTCAGGCTGATAAGGAGTATAAGCAGTATAAAATTCAGACCGTGATATAATATGTTTAACAATTGACGGGATATAATGGTCATAAACTCCTGCTCCTAAAAAACTAGTTAGTTCATCAAGATTTTTATTGCTACTTGCATATTTCTTTATTATTGATTCAAGTTCTTGTTCAGACAAAGGACTCCCTAAGTTTAGAAGTCCTTTGAGTCTGACTTGTTCAGGAATAGGTTCAAAAAGTTCTTCAATTGATTGCTTACCAATGGATTGGAGTAATTCCTTTTCATCATCTTCTGAAACTGGTATATATGGAAACATACTCTCACTCCTTGCTAATAAATTCTTCATATTGTTCTTTTGTCATTAAACTATCTAATTGTGATTTGTCTTTTAATTCTACAAGTACCATCCAATTTTCATATGGATCAGTGTTTACTAAAGATGGATCATCCACTATGGAATTATTTACTTCGAGTACTTTTCCGTCAACTGGGATATAAACATCTGAAGCAGCTTTTACGGATTCTGCTACTCCAAGGACATCTTCAGCACTAAGTTCTGTGCCTACTTCTGGAAGTTCAATATAAACAATGTTTCCTAAAGAGTGTTGAGCATAATCAGTTATTCCAATGTATGCTTTGTCATTTTCAACTTTAACCCATTCATGATCTTTTGAGTAATATAAACCTTCTAAAACTTTCATTTAATACTCCTCCTATTTTTTATAATTTTTTTTGTAAAATTGTTTTTTAATTATAACAGCCTTTAAAGGCTTTTTCCTTATTACAACATTAAATTCATTACCTATTTTAGCATATTCTATGTCGATTAATGCAAGACCTATATTTTTCTTTAAAGTAGGTGATAGATATCCAGTTGTTACATATCCTATTTTTTTATCATTTATCATAACTTCATATCCATGTCTTGGTATACCATTTTCAATCATTTCAAAACCTACTATCTTGCGTTTTAATCCATCTTGTTTTTGTTTTAAAAGGGCATCTTTGCCTATGAAATCGGATTTATCCAATTTTACAAAAAACTCAAATCCTGCTTCTATTGGTGTAATTTCATCTGTCAACTCATTGCCATAAAGAGGTAGCCCCGCTTCAAAGCGAAGTGTATCTCTTGATCCCAAACCTGCTGGTTTTAGGCCATCTTCCTTACCTGTTTCAATTATTTTTTCCCATAATTGTATAACATATTTATTTGGCATATAAATTTCAAAACCGTCTTCTCCAGTATATCCTGTTCTTGATACAAGACAATCAATACCATCAATTTTTACTGGATCTTTAAAGTAGAAGAAACCAATTTTTGATAAGTCTGTATCGGATAGCTTTTGCAATATTTTTTCCGCTTTTGGACCTTGAATAGCAAGCTCAGATACCTCAGAGGAGATATTTTTGATTTCTACATCATATTTACCTTTATTTTCTAAAAGCCAATTGTAATCCTTTTCTATATTACCTGCATTTACCACTAAATAGAAATATTCAGAATTATATTTGTAGACAAGTAAATCATCAACTACTCCTCCGTTTTTGTTGCACATAAAGGTATAAATGACTTGATTATCGTTTAACTGCGATATATCATTTGTTATCATATACTGCAAAAAAGTATACGCATCTTTTCCTTTAACAGTTATTTCACCCATATGTGATACATCAAAAAGACCTGCGTTATTTCTGACAGCCTCGTGCTCAGCAATTATGCTGTCATATTGTACAGGAAGTGCCCATCCTGCAAAGTCAATAACTTTACCATTATACTTTTCATAGATGTCATAAAGAGGGGTTTTTTTTAGGTTATCCATTATAAATAAAACACCATCCTTTCAAAAATTATTTATTTGATTTTTAATTGTTGCACATATATGTCTACAACAAAAAGAGGAGCTATGATGAGCATAGAAAATTACTTGCCACCATACTCCTCTGTATGTTTACCTGAGAGTTTCTACATGATTAAATTCTATGTATTGCTCCTCCGGTGCTCAAAAGAGACTTTCCAGAGTTCTATCCAATAGCGATATCTGTGCCTGAGAGCTTTTATAAAGATATGGCAGTCTTTATATTTCTCCTTCGGCTATCTCTATAGAGATATCTCTCGCTACCTTCATTTAGAGAAATATTTATTTTTAAAATATTTATGTTATACTTTTATTATATTACAATTATAACAATAGTCAACCATTGTTAAATATTAAACTGGAGGTTTTGGTATGATTTATATTTATAACAAAAATACAAATCCTTATTTTAATCTTGCAGCAGAAGAATATGTTTTAAAAGAATTTAAAGATGAATGTTTTATGTTATGGAGAAATGAGCCAAGTATAATAATTGGGAAAAATCAAAATACGCTTTCAGAAATAAATTTAGAATATGTAAAAGAATACAAAATACCAGTTGTTCGCAGATTATCTGGTGGTGGAGCAGTATTTCATGATTTAGGAAATTTAAATTTTACTTTTATTGTAAATGATGATATGAGCAGTTTCAGTGATTTCAAAAAATTTACAAATCCAATAATTGAAGTTTTGAAACAACTCTCAATCAATGCAGAGTTTTCTGGAAGGAACGATTTGACGATAGATGGTAAAAAGTTTTCGGGTAATGCACAATATTATTATAAGAACAGAGTATTACATCATGGGACTTTATTATTTTCATCAAATATTACAGATTTATCTGCTGCTCTTAAAGTTAGACCTGTAAAATTTGAAGATAAAGGTGTAAAATCAGTATCAAAAAGAGTAACAAATATTAGTGAACATTTAAAAAGACCTTTAGGGATAGAAGAGTTTATTGATTTGATAATGAATCATATTAAAGAAAAAGAGGGTTCTAGTGAATTATATGAATTTAATGAGGAAGATTTAAAAAAGATTCAAAAATTAAAAGAAGAAAAATATATTACATGGGAATGGAATTTTGGGACATCTCCAGATTATAGTTTTAAAAATGAAAAAAAGTTCCCTGGTGGAACGATTGAAGTAAATCTTAATGTTGAAAAAGGTGTTATAAAAGACATAAAAATATATGGGGATTTTTTTAGTAAACATGACATATCTGATGTTGAAAATATTTTAAAAGGAATAAAACACTCAGAAGAAGAAGTATACAGGGTGCTTTCAAAAATCAATATACAAGATTATTTTTCAAATATTTCTATTGATAATTTAATTGAGGTTATGTTTTAATATTATGCAAAAACCATATAAAAATTTTTTTATATGGTTGAAAATTTAACTAAATAGTGATAAAATAAGTTTAAGATATTTTGTTAAATAATTATCGTTTTTATTTTAGCAAATTTACCCCCTGTCCATGGGGGAGCCTTAAAAAACTAAAAAATGGAGGATTGAAAAGTGGATATAGAAATAAAAGTGCCACATTTATCTGAAAATATGGAATCAGGTAAGATAACTCAATGGCATGTAGCAGAAGGTCAGAATATTGAAAAAGGTTCTGTTTTATGTGATGTTACAGTAAATAAGATGAGCTTTGAGATCTATAGTGATTTTAAAGGAATATTAACAAAAATTAATTTTCCAGCAGGCAGTGAAGTAAAACCAGGTTATGTTGTAGCGGTAATTTCTCAAACTGATTCTGAAATAGAAGTTTCTACAGTTAATAAAGAAGAAGTATTTGAATATAAGGAATACGATGTTGCAGTAATTGGCGGCGGTCCGGGTGGTTATGTAGCTGCAATTAAAGCAGCAAAAAAAGGTGCTAAAGTAGCTTTATTTGAGAAGGATAAATTGGGCGGAACATGTTTAAATAGAGGATGTATTCCTACAAAAGCTTATGCACGAGTTGCAGAAGTTTATAATGTTCTAAATAAAGCTTTTGAATTTGGATTTGATCTTAGTATAAATTCTTTTGATTATTCAAAAGCTGTAAAAAGAAAAGACAGTATTGTCAGTGAACTTGTTGATGGTATTAATGCATTATTAAAGGCAAATGGTGTTGATTTATATTATGCTAAAGCCGAAATTGATAAAAATAAAAATATAACTTTTGGAGAAAATAAAATAAAAGCTAAAAATATTATTATTGCAACAGGTTCAGCTCCTGCAGAACTCCCTATAAATGGAATTAAATCTAAAAATGTTTTAAATAGTGATACTATGCTTGATATGGCACAGCTTCCTAAAAGTCTTTGTATAATAGGTGGCGGTGTAATAGGTATGGAATTTGCTTTTATAATGAATCAATTTGGTGTTAAAGTATATGTAGTAGAGATGATGAATAATATTCTACCCTTGTTAGATAAAGAAGTCAGCTCATATATTAAGAGAGAAGCTACTAAAAGAGGAATAAAAATATATATTTCTTCAACAGTTGAAGAAATAGAAGATGAAGAAAGTGGCGGCAGTATTGTTGTAATTAAAAGTAAAGATGATATAAAGCGAATATTTGCAGATAAGGTATTTGTGTCAATAGGCAGAAAACTAAATACGAATATTGGAGAAGTTAAAGATTTATTAGAGTTTGATAGAAAAGCTATAAAAATAGATAATTACATGAAGACAAATGTTGATGGTATATATGCTGTTGGTGATGTAACTGGTAAACTTATGCTTGCTCATGTAGCTTCTGCTCAAGGAGAAGCAGCTGTTAATAATATTTTTGGTGTTGAAACTGTACTTGATTACATGAAAATACCTGCAGCAGTTTTTACTGAGCCTGAAGTAGGTTATTTTGGTTATACAGAAGATGAGGCAAGAGAAAAATACAATAATATTAAAATAGGTAAATTTAGTTTTAAACATAATGGAAGAGCTAAAACTTATGGTGAAACTGATGGGTTTGCTAAAATTATTGTATCAGAGGATGATAAAGTTTTAGGTGCCTGGGTAGTTGGGAATGACGCATCTGAGCTAATACATATTATTTCAACATCATGTCAGAGCGGTGCAGATATAAAATCTATTGAGAAAGCTGTATATGCACACCCAACAAAAGGAGAAACTATTATGGAAGCAGTAAAAGATATTTTTGGAGCAGCTATACACAAAGTTTAAAGTTCTAAGCACATGTTTGAGTTTTAACGATATTAGCATAAAAAGTTTGTATTGTAGATGATATTTATGAAAATAATGATAAAGCATTAACAACTTAAAGTTTTATGTTTATGTTCGATAAGCCTTATGGCTTTAGATAAATTAAAATAAAAATGTTTAAGGAGGAATTTAAAATGGCTATTGAGACATTTAAAGCGATTTCAAGAAAATTACCGCAAGGTTTAGCAGTAGAAAGTGAAGTAAGAGGTTTTAAAGTTGTTATGGATGAACCAAAAGAAATGGGTGGAACAGATACAGGGATGAATCCTGTAGAAGCATTATTGTGCGCATTAGGTTCATGTCAATCGATTGTAGCAGCAGCTTTTGCGAAAGCTAAAGGAATAGATTTGCAAGGTTTCTGGGTTGAATTAGAAGGCGATATTGATGTTGATGGATTTATGGGAAAGGCTAATGTAAGACCGGGTTTTCAGGAAATAAGATTTAAAATGCATATTAAATCAAATTCACCTAAAGAAAAGATAGATGAATTTGTTAAATTTATTGAAAAAACCTGTCCTGTAGGAGATTCAATATCAAATGGAGTAAAGTTAGTATTGGCAGATACAATTGTTGAATAATCAAAAACCCTTCCTTAATTAAAATGGGAAGGGTTTTTAGTTTATGTTTAAGATTTAAAGGATTTTTTAAATTTTTGTAGAAATATATTAATTATTGAAAATATTTTTTAGGGGGATTTTGATATGAATTATGAAGAAAGAATTGCTAAAAGGGCAAAGTCTATTGAAATATCAACTATACGCTATTTCTTTAATATGGCAAAAGAGGTAGAAGGTGCAATATCCCTTGCTATTGGAGAACCAGATTTTGTGACACCTGTCCACATAAGAGAGGCAGCAAAAAAAGCTCTTGATGAAGGTAAAACAGGATATACTGTAAACCCAGGACTTATTGAATTAAGAAAAGAAATTTCTGATTATCTTAATAGAAGGTATAAATTATCTTATAATCCAGAAACAGAAATTTTAGTTACAATTGGGGCAACAGAAGCTATATATGTAGCTTTAAATACTTTAGTAGAAGAAGGAGACGAAGTTTTAATTCCAGAACCTTCATTTGTAGCTTATGATCCTTGTACAATAATAGCAGGTGCAAAATCTGTTTTTGTGCCAACATATGAGGAAGACGATTTTGTATTAAGGCCAGATGTTTTAGAAAAATATATTACGGATAAATCAAAAGTCTTAATTCTACCTTATCCTAATAATCCAACTGGTGCGGTAATGCCAAAAGAAGCTATGGAAAAGATAGCGGAAGTTGTCGAAAAACATGATCTTATTGTTATTACTGATGAAATTTATTCTGAGTTAATATATAGTGGTTTTGAACATGTAAGCTTTGCATCACTGCCTGATATGTGGGAAAGAACAGTTACTATAAATGGTTTTTCTAAATCCTATGCGATGACAGGATGGCGTCTTGGGTATATTGCTGCACCTGAGTATTTTGTGAAACATATGACAAAAATACATCAATATGATGTTACAGCAGCTGCCACCATGTGCCAGTATGCAGGAATAGAAGCTATAAAGAATGGTGACGAAGATATTAAAATGATGAGAGAAGAATATGATAAAAGAAGGAAATATCTACTTGAAAATTTGAGAGAAATTGGATTTTCATGTTTCGAGCCTAAAGGAGCTTTTTATGTATTTCCTTCTATTAAAAAAACCGGACTTACCTCTGCAGATTTTGCAAAAAGGCTGTTATATGAAGCCAAAGTTGCAGTTGTGCCGGGTAATGCTTTTGGAGAAAATGGTGAAGGATATGTAAGGTTAGCTTATGCAACCTCTATGGAAAACTTAGAAGAAGCGGTAAAAAGAATGAAAGAATTTATGTCAAAGTTTTAAAATAAAAAACTGCGGAAGGCGAAGAATTTACCTTCCGCAGTTTTTTATTTTATTTAGTTTATTTTTGCCACATTTATATTGCAAAATGTTAAGCTTTTCATTATCATATAAATAAAATATAATTTAAATTGAAAGAGGTGATAATTATTACGCTCAATGAAAGAAGTAAACAAATTCTTATGAAACTTATTAATTCTAATGAGCCTATTAAAATCTCTGACCTCGCAAAAATATTCAATGTAAGCAATAGAACCATAAGATATGACCTTGATACAATTGATGAGTTTTTAAAGTACAACAGTTTGCCACAATTAATTAGAAAACCAAATGTAGGTGTGAAATTTTCTGAACTATTGGAATACAAAAATAAGGTTTTATCTCTCTTTGATAATCTTACACCCTATTACTACAACTTATCGCAACAAGAAAGGGTAAATATTATTTTAAGTGAACTTATACAGCAAAGAGATTATATAACTATAAATGACCTGGCGGATAAACTAATGGTTTCAAGGAGTACCGTTATAAATGACCTGAAAAGCGTAAGGAAATGGCTTATAGAACATGGACTTTTGCTTAAATCTGCACCGAAATATGGAATCAAAGTTGCAGGAGACGAAAAACAATTACGAAGAGCTGCTATAGAACTTCTGACAGAGGCAATTGACATTGATAAGGCCTTAGATATTGTAAAATCTCCAATTTATACCCGTTCTAGTGTGGGAATTGACAAACAAATTACTAAGCTATTTGAAGATATAGATATACCTTATATCGAGAATTGCATACAAATAGCAGAGAAGGAACTGGAAACTGTTTTTTCGGATGCGGCATTTTCTGGTCTTGTAGTACACATAGCGATAGCGATTAAGAGGATTCAACTAGGGAAAGACATAATTATGCCAAAAGAAGAATTAAAAGCTTTGGAAATTACAAAGGAATTTGCTGTGGCATCAAATATTGCAAAAATGCTGGAAGACCATTTTAAAATTTCTATTCCTCTTGATGAAATAGGTTATATTACTGTTCATCTTCTTGGAAGTAATGTTTCAAAAACACGTCCTTATCCTAATGAAAATTGGGCTATATACCAACTTATTACAGAGGAAATTATAAGAAATGTAAGTAAAAATATAAAAGAAAATCTTTTGGAAGATAGGCAACTTTTTGAAGGGCTTTTAGATCATTTGAGACCAACAATATACCGATTGAAACATGGGCTTAAATTAAAAAATCCTATTTTAGATGAAATTAAAGCAAATTATAAAGAATTGTTTGAGATAGTCAAGGAAAGTTTAAAACCTTTAGAAGATTATACAGGCAAAGCATTAAACGACGAAGAAATAGGTTATTTTACAATACATTTTGGTGCTGCAATTGAAAGATTAAAAGTTACGAGAGTCACTAAGCCTAATATCCTCCTGGTATGTGGTACAGGAATAGGTACAGCGAAACTTCTTTCTTCTAGATTACAATCAGTTTTTGATGTAAATATAGTAGATACTGTTGCATACCATCAGGTAAAAGAAATTTTAAGAGAAAAAGATGTAGATTTAATAGTGTCTACTGTTCCAATTCAAGATGAAAGAATTAAAACTATTGAAGTAAACCCCCTTCTTACAGAAAAAGACATAGATTTATTAAAAGACCTCTTTATTAAACCTAAGGTGCAAGGAACAGTTATTGATGATTTAATAAAAATAATAGAAAAACATTGTGTGATAAAAAGTCGTGAAAAATTAATAGAAGATTTATCAAAATTTTTAAATGTAGCATCATATGAAAATACGAGAGGAGTTGCAAAACCCGTGTTAAAAGACCTTTTGACTAAGGATACTATAAAACTAAATGTTGAGGCAAAAGATTGGGAGGAAGCAGTGAGGATAGGAGGTGAATTGCTAGTTAAAAATGGTTTCGCTGAACAGAAGTATGTTGACGCAATGATAAACACTGTTAAAGAAATGGGACCTTACATTGTTATTGCACCAGGAATAGCAATGCCTCACGCAAGGCCAGAAGCAGGTGCAAAAAAAATAGGCATGAGCTTAATTACACTAAAAAATCCTGTTAATTTTGGAAACAAAGAAAACGATCCAGTAAAAATTGTAGTTTCCCTCTGCGCAATCGACCACTCATCACACCTTAAAGCATTGTCTGAATTAGTGGAGCTTTTAGGAGATGAGGATAGAGTAGAAAAGATAAAATTTGCAGATGATAAAGAATCAATACTAAGGTATATAGATTGAATTATAAAAGTTAACAAATAATATAAGAGATACAAGAGAATTAGAAGTGGTTTGTTTGAGTAAATCGATTAAAAATAATGTAGTCATTGAGGAGGTGAAATTTTATGAAAATAGTTACAATTTGTGGTATGGGTGTAGGGACAAGTGTAATAGCAAAAATGAATGTAGAAAATTTACTAAAGAAGTTAAATTTAGTTGGTGATGTTCA
>JBNAVY010000005.1:0-79841 GCA_049700195.1 Thermoanaerobacteraceae bacterium | reverse complement strand
GGATTTGGCACCAGACGCATATAAATGCCGGTTGCCGGGTTTCATCGGGCCAGTCCCTCCACCGCTCTTGATAAGAGGCTATTTAAAATATTTTTTTCATATTGTAAATATGTTATCACTTTGAAACTTTAAAGTCAAGAATTTTTTTTATGAAAGATACTAACATGCCCCTCTTGATTTTAGTATTTGATTTCTGTTATAATATAGTAAAATATCAAAGGGGGTATTACTCAATGGAAAAATGGGAATGCACAGTTTGCGGATACATATATGACCCTAACGAAGGTGATCCATCACAAGGTATAGAACCAGGAACACCTTTTGAAAATCTTCCCGATGATTGGGTCTGTCCTGATTGCGGAGTAGGAAAGGATATGTTTGAAAAAATGTAAGGGGCTTTTGCTCCTTCTTTTTATTGATTTTTAGACTTATTAATATTATTATTTAAATATAAGAAACTATAAAATCATGAATAATTTTAAAAAGGGCGTGCAAAATTAATGAGTGATGAGTTCAAAAGATTAACTCCCGAAGAGGCTTTAGAACTTGTAAAAAAACAGCAGAAGGGACATCTTAAGATATTTTTAGGATACGCACCAGGAGTCGGCAAAACATTTACAATGTTAAATGAGGGAAACAGACGTTTAAAACGAGGACAAGATGTTGTTATAGGTTTTGTAGAAACGCATGGAAGAAAAGAAACTGAAGCACAAATAGGCGAACTTGAAGTTATACCACGTAAAAAAGTTAAATATAACGGAATTACCATGGAAGAAATGGACACTGAAGCAATAATAAAAAGAAAGCCTCAAATTGTACTCGTTGATGAGTTAGCACATACAAATGCTCCGGGATCTAAACATAAAAAACGATATGAAGATGTAGAAGAACTTCTAAATCATGGTATAAATGTTATAACAACCTTAAATATCCAACATTTAGAAAGCCTTAATGACATTATTCAGCAAATAACTGGAGTTGCAGTACTTGAAACAATACCAGATAGCATTTTAGATAGTGCCGATGAAATAGTAGCTGTTGATTTGACTCCTGATGCCCTTCAAAACAGACTAAAAAGAGGAGATATTTACAAGCTTGACAAAGTCGATCAATGTCTAGGTAACTTTTTCAGAAAAGGTAATTTAAATGCTCTAAGAGAACTTATGCTGAGACAAACAGCTGAAGAAGTAGATGAACAATTAGAACAATATATGAAAGAACATGGAATAACTGACAATTGGGAAACAAATGAACGTATCTTAGTCTGCATAACTCCTAACCCCTTATCAAAAAAATTAATCAGAAGAGGTGCAAGAAGAGCTAAAAGATT
The DNA here is from genome assembly GCA_049700195.1 of Thermoanaerobacteraceae bacterium. Lineage (GTDB taxonomy): Bacteria > Bacillota > Thermoanaerobacteria > Thermoanaerobacterales > Thermoanaerobacteraceae > JBNAVY01. The sequence continues at coordinate 78,511 of JBNAVY010000005.1, read as the reverse complement.
CAAATGCGATTGGATTGTTGCATATGTTGATTGTACAAATATATTTGCACCAAAATTGACAGACAAAGATAAGGAAACCTTGGAAAGTCATTTTAACCTTGCAAAACAACTAGGTGCAGAAGTTGTAAATTTAAAAGGAAAAAGTGTATCTGATGAAATTGTAAAATTTGCTACAAAAAAATTTATTACACAAATTATACTTGGTCACTCATATCGCTCTAGACTTCAAACTTTACTCAGAGGTTCAACCGTATTAAAAATAATCAAAAAAGCTAAAGATATTGAAATACATGTTATTCCATATAGATAGCTACCTTTAATTAAGGTAGTTTTTATAATTTTAAATTTAACAAAAAAGGAGCAATATTTACAATGGAAAATAAATTTAAAATTTCTGTTTTTACTTTTTCTATAATACTTTTAACTACTTTGTGTTTAGTTTTATTTTTTCATCAGCCACCTTATATACCATTATTTATTAGCTATATTTTTACTTTTAACATTGCATATATAAATAAATATCTTTTCAGCGATTTAATAAAGATGTCAGTAAATGGTATAAAAAGAGGAATAAATGTAATGATAATACTTTTACTTATAGGAGCTCTTGTAGCACTCTGGAAGCAAAATGGAACACTGCCTGCCTTAATATATTATTCTTCTAAATATCTAAAACCTGAAAATCTACTTATTATGTCATTTTTAGTAACATCAATAATATCAATGATTTTAGGAACAGCTATAGGTACTGCCAGCACAATAGGTATTGTAATAATGGGATTATCTCATGGTTTAGGTTACCCTTTACCAATAGTAGCAGGCGCAATTATTTCAGGCTCATTTATTGGTGATAGGACATCTCCTTTGTCTGGAAATGTTGCATTGTTATCTGATATGGGAGAAATTAGCAATCATAATGTAATAAAATCACTTTTTATAACTGCAATACCAGTATATATTATATCAGCTTTACTTTATTACATAATTGGTTTATACATACATATACCACCTCATGACAGTTACTTAAACCTGAGAGATATTATTTTAAGCTCTTATAAAATAAATCCTTTATTATTTATATCACCTTTTTTAATAATTGTTCTAGCCTTTTTTAAAATAAATACTAAAACAAATTTGACAATAGCAGTCACTATATCTTATATAATTTCTATAATAAATGGCTATAACCCTTTATTTTCTTTAAAAGTTGCTTTGTTAGGGTATTCATCAAACATCACAGAATTTAAATCTATATTCTCGGGTGGTGGTATGCTATCAATTCTCCCAGTAATAGGAGTTGTTTCATCTGCTACTGCACTATCAGGTATACTTGAGGGAACAGGAATAATTAAATCTGTATTTAATAAAGCAAAAAATATTAAAAATTCTTCAACTGCCTATATAATTACAATGTTACTCAGTACTCTAATGGCAATCATTGCTTGCAATCAGGCCCTTGCTGTGATTCTGCCTTCACGTATAATGTTTGATACATTTCATCATTTAGATATCAAAAAAGAGTACATGACAAGAGCTATAGCTGACTCAGGAATTGTTCTGGCAGGCATAATACCATGGAACCTTGCTGCAATGCTTCCTTCTTTGGCACTTGGTGTAAAAGTTACATCATATTTGCCTTATGCTTTTTTAAACCTTATATTCCCAATAGTATCAATAATAATAATTTTTATAGAAAACAAAAAAGAAGGTTTATTAAGTATAAAAACTAAAAATCAAATGCAATTGTAAAGAGCCTATCGAAGGCTCTTTACATGGCATATTTAAAATTTGTATAATATGGGATTCCATCTACAATTGGAATGTTTACTTCACCTAATATCAATGGTCTTGCATATTCAAGAAATTCTTTTGTAATATGGTTACCTTCACTATTTATCCATTGTATAGGAATTTTTTTCTCCTGATTACTTACTTTATTTAATTCTATAAGACCTATTTTTACTGAATAAGGATTATTGCTTTCCCTTATCAAACCAATCATTTTTCCTGTTTCTCCATTTAAAGCATACTTTACAGCTTCTCTTCCCAGAATCTCTGCTTCATCAAAATCCACTTTAGATGCAAAATGCATTGCACTTCTCTGAGTTACACCAAGTCTAGTCATTTTTACTCTTTTATATATTTTTTCTTTTATGATACTTTCAATATAATCTCCAACACCACCTAACTGTGTATGACCAAAGGCATCTTTTGCATATGCATTTTCTCTTTTAGCTACATAATCACCCTTTTCGTCAACTATACCTTCTGAAACAGTAATAAAAACATTACCATATTCTTTATGAGCTTTATATACATCATCTAAAAACTTTTCCTCATTAAACGGCACTTCTGGAAGATATATAAGCTGTTTAAGATATGGCATCTTTTCACCTGCTAAAGCCGATGAAGCAGTTAACCATCCAGCATTTCTACCCATGACTTCCATTACATTAATAGTCTTAGTTTCATAAACTTCGGCATCAAGAGCCAATTCTAATGTTGTAGTAGCAATATATTTTGCTGCACTTCCAAATCCGGGGCAATGATCTGTAAAAACAAGATCATTATCAACAGTTTTAGGAATTCCTATAACCTGAATTTCAAAGCCCTGCTCTTTAGCATAATGATTTATCTTATCAGCAGCATCCATTGAATCATTACCACCAATATAGAAAAAAAATTTAATATTGTATTTTTTAAAAATTTCTATCAATTTTTTGTAATCGGTATCATCCTCTTTAAAATCTTTTAATTTATACCTGCAAGAACCTAATGCTGCTGCCGGACTAAAACGTATTAATTTTAATTTATCATAAGGTATACTCAAAATATCAATAATCTTGTCATTTATAATTCCTTCTATACCATTTAAACCGCCATAAATTTTACCAATTAAATTTGATTTAGATGCTTCCATAATAACACCATATAAGCTAGAATTTATTACAGCAGTAGGACCTCCAGACTGAGCAACAAGACAATTATATTTATTATACATGAAATCCCTCCAATATGTTATTCAAATTTTTTGTTAATTACTTTTTTGTTATATTATATCATAAAATAACCCCTATTAGTAGATTAAAACATATTTTATTTGCATCTTGTATTGTCTTAGTAAGTATGAGAAAATTGTGATATAGATTTTAAATTTTTATATTTTTTTAAGGAGGATGCAGATGGATATAATTGAATTAGCAGCCCAATTTATGGCTTTATCAGCAAGAACAGCTCCAAAAGCAGCAGGAAAAGATTATATTGAAACAAAAGTTGTTACTGGACAAGACTTGGAAAAACTTAAAAATGATATGATTGAATATGGCAATTTATCTAATAAAAACAACTTTGACAGAGATGCAAAAAATGTTTCCAATTCTGGTGCAGTATTGTTAATTTCTCTTAACAAATCTGAAAAAGCAGGTTTAAATTGTGGTGCATGCGGCTACAATCTATGCACAAATTTACGTGATTTAAGAGAAGGATTTGAATTTTCAGGGCCCATATGTGCCTGGAGATTAATAGATCTTGGAATTGCAATAGGGTCTGCAGTAAAAACAGCCAGTATCCTAAATGTAGATAATCGAATTATGTATAGAATTGGAGTAAGTGCAAGAAGGCTAAAATTAATTGATGGTGAAATAGTTGTAGGTATTCCTCTTTCGGCATCAGGTAAAAATATATATTTTGATAGATAAAATCACCAAATAATATGGTGATTTTATCTATCTAAAATTTACATATTTTCAAACCCCTCACCGAGAACTTCATGAGCTGTAGTTAGTATTACAAAAGCTTTATCATCGATACTTTTTACAAGACTCTGTAAAGTTGTAACTTCTCTTCTTGTAATAACACATAAAAGAACATCTTTATCCTGCTTAGTATATGCTCCTCTACCTCTTAATTCTGTTACCCCTCTTTCCATCTCTACTAATATCTTTTTACTAATTTCATCATACTTATTAGAAATTATTATTGCTATTCTTTCGTCGCCGCTTCCTTCCTGTATTAAATCAATAACCTTTATAGTTATAAATTCTGTTGCAAGAGCATAAAGAGCTAATTCCGGACTAAATATAATCCCCGCCAAAGTTATAATTATAAAATCAATTATTAAAAGAATTCTTCCTACACTTAAAAAACTGATATATTTATGAATTGTCATAGCTGCCATATCAGTGCCTCCAGTTGTAGCACCATACTTTATGACTATTCCTAATCCTACTCCCATAATAATGCCACCATATACTGCAGCTAACATAGCATCATGAGTCAGAGGTTTTAAAAAAGCCAGAGCATCAATAGATAAACCTAATAAAATTGTTGAATATAAAGTTTTAGCACCAAAACCTGTACCTAAAACTTTTATAGAAATTAGGAAAAGTGGAATATTAATCATTAATGTAACAGTACCAACTGGCCACCCAAAAATATGTTGTAATACAATAGCAAGACCACTTACCCCTCCAGGTGCAATTCTATTTGGCACTAAAAACAAATCAAGAGAAAGGGTAACTAAAAGAGTACCAAAAGTCACCCATATAAAATCTATTATAGCTTTTTTCATACTTTCCTTCACTTTAGCATCTCCTTCTATAACATCACTTTTTTCTTTGTAAATATAACTTTCAGAACAAATTTAGGTAAAACAGCCATCCTTTTATATCTCCAAGGTTCTTTAATAAGTCTGTATAACCACTCTGCTCCTAGTTTACGAAATATAAGAGGAGCCCTTTCAACTCTTCCTGCTAAAACATCAAAACTTCCTCCTACACCCATTGCAATCTTAACTTTTAATTTCCCCTTATTCTTGAAAATCCATTTTTCTTGTTTTGGAGCACCTAAAGCAACAAAAAGTATATCAGTATTCTTTGAATTAATATCCTTAATAATTTCCTCATCATCTGTACGATTAAAATACCCATCATGTACTCCTACAATATTAACAGCGGGATATTGTTTTTCTAATTTAGCTTTAGCTTCTTCTGCAACACCAGGTGCGGCACCTAATAAGTATATATTTGGACTATTAGTATTTTTCTGATCTATACTCTTTATAAATTCTATCATAAGATCAAATCCGGCTACTCTTTCTTTTATAGGCTCTTTAAATACTTTTGAAGCAAAAACAATTCCTATTCCATCAGGCACGTTTAAATCAGTTGTATTAAGTATTTTCATATATTCTTCATCTTTTTGTGCTATCATTACAAATTCAGCATTAGGTGTTGCAACAAAATGGAATTTATCTTCATTAAGGAAAGAATTTAAAACTTGAACTGCATTTACCATAGATATTTTATTTATAGGAACACCAAGAATATTGACTTTTTCCATTTTTACACCTCAAAATTATTAGTTTTTATAATCATATCAAAATTTTCTTTAGACAACTCTCTCAACTTTTTTAAATTATCTTCTAAATTTTGTATATACTTTTCTTCATTATTAAAAATATTTTTAACTTTTTTCAAAATTTGCTCAGATGTAAAATTTTCGATATATATAATATCAGTTTCTCCAATTGCTTTCAAAAAACCTTCAACCTTGGGATCATATGAAATACCTATAAAAGGAGTTAAGGCAATAAAAGAAAAAATTAGTGAATGGAGCCTTATACCAACTAATAATTTACTATGTTTAATAATACTAATCATTTCATCAATATCATATTTTTCACTTAATATTTCATAGGGCATCTTCATATAAGTAGCAACTCTGTCACTTTCTTCATAATCCTTTTTATAATAAAAGGGTAAAAAAACTATCTTATATCCATATTCTTCATTTATACTATCTGCAGCCCTGGCTAATTCAACCCTGGATAATTCAGAGTTGTCCCATTCTCTAACACAAATAATCGCATAAGGCGAATCCAATTCTATACCATCTTTTTCTTTCGCTGCTTTTATGCCATCATCTTTATATACAGTTAAATTAACAACAGGATCTGCCGATACAATAATATTTTTAGTAACGCCTAATTCTTCAAGATATCTTTTAGAATATTGATCCCTAACAGTAATACCTGATAACCTATTTAAAATTTTTTTTGTAAGCCATCTGTTAAATCTGCTGTTTATAGGACCTATTCCTTGCCCAATAATATAAACCTTTTTCCTTAGTAATTTACCTAAAAATATTATAATCAAATAATACCAAAGGCTCTTGCTGCTTGTTACATCTTGAAGCAGGCTACCGCCACCACTTAATAATATATCACTTCTTTTAATACCTTTATATATATCTTTAAAAGAGTTTCTATTAACTGCCTTTACGCCATAAGTTTGTGAAGTATAATTGGGACTATTTGATAATACAGTGATATCATTTATGCCTCTATTTTTTATTTCATCAACAATACATTTTAGGACAGCTTCATCACCAATATTATCAAAACCATAATAACCGGATATTATTATTTTCATAACAATGCCCCTCTTTTTAAATATTTTTTCTGTACTATTTGTATTATGTAAACAAATATTAATCCAATTATTGCCCCCAATACCCATCCAAATATTGTTCTTTCTATAGCAATTGACATTACACTTTCTATATGACTAAAAGTGTTTACAATAGATAATATCCCTATAGATGAAAAAATACCAAAGATAAAAGTCCAGCCTTTAGAATTTTTAAAAGCAGCATAAATTGCTAATATAATTGCAGGATCTCCAATTAGAAACTCTTTTGTCCTAGGGCGTGCAATTATTGTATGTTCTAAAATATCTCTAAATTTAAGTTCATAAGAAGTAGGAGGTATAATAGGATTATTTCCTGTCCTGGAAATATAAATCACGCCTATTAATACTGCAATTACAAATACTATAACATGCCATATCTTTATATTTATCATTAAAAACTCTTTTGTTTTTTCCATTAAATCTTTTCCATTTTTAATATCAAAAAACTTAAATATAAAATAAATAAAGTAATAGATTAATGGTAAAATAAAAGAAAATTTAACACCTCTAAAATAATCTAATTTAAGCATATATTTGCTATCTGCCATAATAGATGCTATATATAGTGCTCCAATAGAAGAAATCAAAAGGGTATATATAAAAATTTTCAAAGTTTTTATAATAAAATGTTTTCTTTGTTTTTTATCTATAATATTTTTCAGCGAATCTATTAAATATCCTATAGCTAATGAAGGAAAAATTACTGAAGAAGATAGAGCCAATACCTTTATACCCAGATCATTAAATCTGCTTAATAATACTATAATAGTTAAAATTTGGCCAACTAATCCTATAGATATTAATGCTAAATCCGATAAACCAAGCATATACAAAATTAAAAGCCCACCAGCAATAATACCAAAACTTATAAAAATTTGTATAAATTTGGACTGATGTATTTCTCCAAGCGGCTTTGCTATACCAGTTTTTAAACCAGCTTTTTCAACATACCCATTTAAACTTTTAATTAAAGATATATTTTGATCAATATTAAACTGAACAGATTTAGTATTATCAATTTTAGCTCTCATATAAATAATCCTTACATTTCTGTCCAATATACCTCTAAACCACATACTTACTATATTCGAAGCTTCATATTTTTGTGTTTCCTTATCCGAAAGACCAAATACTTTTATCCCTCTATAATCATCAAATTTTGCAAATTTATTCATACCATCCTGCAATTTTTTGCCCATTGGGACATCAATTATACCTGTATTTATACCATTTTTACGAAATAAACCAGCAGCATATGATATTTTGGCAGGATTGCCTAACACATCACTCCCACTAAAAATAACTGTCTTAACATTATATTTTTTAATCATATTTATATAACTTAAGATATCTCTGTCTTTTATATTAGTGAAATTTTCTATTCTAGGAATTAAATCTAATTTAAGTGATTTTACAAGTTCTAAATCCTTTTGATCAAAACCAAGTCCTTTTGTTATAAATAAATCTTTAGGTTTATTTATAATAAAAGCATAGGAATTATCGCCTTCCAATACTTTTAAATTGTCTGGTTCTACTCTTAAACTCAAGGAATTTTTAAGGAATTCAAACATGGTTTTATCTTTTGTTGTTACAACTATATAATTTCCTTCTGTTTGCTTTTCTGTTTCAGAAAGTTTCTTAATATAATTTTCTAAAGGTTTATTATTTAGTGTTTCTGTTAGCAAATATAAATTTTCTATATCTTTTAAAAGACTTAAAGAAATAATACCTGATTGCTGTAAACTATCAAGTGTAACTTCATTAACTGCAACTCCATTAAGTCCTGCTTTTTTCATATCATCAAGTATGAAATTAATATTTTCTCCCGAATATGACGAAAGTTCTTTAAAACTGCTTAAATCACCAACAATTTCAACTGTATTATATTTATTTTCTATACTTATTCTATTAATACTTACAACAATAGTTACAATAAGAGAAATAGCAATGAAAGCTGAAAAAATCCTCTTTAGATACAAATTTTATCGCTCCTTTAATTTAATATTTTATTAATTTATTTCTTAATGATAGTTAAAATTACTAGTAATATTATATCATAAAAAAACTTATCATCACATAAAAAAAAGGTTTTAAAAAAACCTAATTTATTGTATATTTACCTATTACACCTATATATGTATGTTTAATAGCCTTTATGCCTCTTCCATCAGAGCGCGGAAATAATAAAAGATGATTTGCTGGAATCGGGCTATTATTTTTTAAGTCAATACCAGAGGTTAGATCAGCTACTCCATCAGTTTTAGTAACAATAACAGCAGAATCTGCAATCCTTACTATAGCCTGACTGCCACCTTCCATTGTAATTATCTGTCCAGCATCTAATACTACAACTTTATAACTGTTATCAGATTTACTTTCTTCACTTAATTTATTGTCAACGTAAATCTTAATGTTGTCATATTTTGAATCAACATAACTCTTACTGACTATAGGGTCTTGCTGACTTCCTGGTTCTGGAGTCTGATCTGCATATCCAACACCTAAAGCTACTATAATTACTGCAAAAGTCAAAATAAATACTTTAATTATTTTCATTTGTTATCCTCCTCATTCTCCTCAAAAAAATAAACAATAAGAACTTATAAAAAACGATAAGTCCTTAAAAATCAATTAATCCAAGACTAATTTGCAAACCTTCATTTACTTTTTCCATCATTTCCTGATCAAAATGTCCAATTTTCTCTCTTAAACGTTTTTTATCAATTGTCCTAATTTGTTCTAACAAAATTACAGAATCCTTATTAAGACCATAATCTGTACCATTAATCTCTATGTGTGTAGGCAATTTAGCTTTATTGATCTGAGAAGTTATGGCAGAAACAATTACAGTAGGACTATATTTATTTCCAATATCATTCTGAATAATAATTACTGGCCGAATGCCACCCTGTTCAGAGCCTATTACAGGGCTCAAATCGGCATAAAAAATATCACCTCTTTTAATTACCATATCTCAATCACACTTTTTTAATTTTACTTCATATCCATTAAAACATTCGTTTTCAGCGGTAAGGCCCATCTCCGCAAGCTCAACGTTGATTGCAGCCATTTCAAGATATCCTTTTTTCATGCTCTCTCTTATCTGAAGTTTTTTCCTTTCTCTGATGTAAAGCCTCATTGCCTCCCGTATAAATTCGCTACGATTTCTATTTTCCATCGCAGCAAGAATATCAACTTCCTCAAGTAAACTTTCTGGCAAACTAACAAGTATTCTTTTAGTCTCGCCCACTCTAAGGACCTCCTTACGAACTTATATAGTTTATTATATATTACTATATATAATAATGTCAATTACATGTAAATTTTATACCATTAAAGTTAAATTTTTATAATATTTATTTTCCTTTTATATAATATATATTATATTAGATATTAAAAATATTCCATTAATCTATTTACAAAATATCATAACTGTCAAAAATATTTCAATTAAATTATATCACAACAAAATTTTATCAGCAATTAAGTATAATTTCTATTTAAATGAATCTAAAATTTTTAAAACCTCTTCTTCAGGTATTGATTTATCCGCTCTTAGCTCAATCTTTAAACCATTTCTATGTATAAAATAAACATTGTTATAAATAAAATATTCAATATTTCCACTTTTCCTTTTTTCTGATTTATCGTACTTTAGATCATCAACAGATTCAAATATACTTAAAATTTTATCACCCTTAGAATAAATTATATTTATACTGTTGTTTTGGGCTGGATCTACACTTAGATTAGCTAATTTGAATCCTTTAACCATATAAATAGGTAATAGCGGATTTATACCTGAGAATTTGTAAACATCTTTTATGTCAACTGAATATATATATTTATCTTTAATATTTGCTGCATCTGTTTTAATATTTTCTTTTGTAAATATTTCATCATTTAATTGAGGATTAAAAATTACATTTTCATATTTTACTTTTATAACCACGTTATTATCTATACTATATATTTTTAGTAAAATAGGTTTTAATCCTTCTTTAGAAAATTCCATTTCTTCCTTATACATTAAAGGATTTGCCCCTTGCATAGGTACCAAAATCATATAACTATCTTTTGTAACATTTTTAGATATTTCTCCAAAATCAAAATAGTTTTTAGCAAACGTCGTTATAAGTGAATAAAGAAGTCCTCCTTTGCTGTCTTCTTCTACATATGTCTGATTTACTTTTGCAAAATATACATAACTTCTCTTACCATCAAAAACTATAATTTGTCTCGCTTTTCCTTCATTGTCCAAGTTTTCTATACGATATTTACCCTCTTTATAAAATTGTCTGACTGAAAATTTCGTATCTACTTTATTATTAACTATCTCAACATTAGCTATGGCTGTATAACTTTTGAGATTTTTTAAATTGTATTTTATCGATTCAATAGGATCTTTTGTTTCTAAGCTTTTTTTATTACATCCCGAAAATAAAATAATTATTATTAATAAAAATAATATAAACTTATATTTCATTAAGACTCACCTCTTTAATTAAATATATAAAGCTTCAGGTATAAAATTAATTATATCAGTAGCTGACATCCCATATTCACCAAATTTCCCAGATGCTAAATTGCCAGATTTACCATGATAATATACTCCATAGACTGCAGCATCTGGAATGTCAAATCCTTGAGCAAGAAAAGAAACAATCATACCAGTTAAAACATCTCCACTACCACCAGTAGCCATACCTGGATTCCCAGTCTTATTAATATATATGCTACCATCCTTAGTACCTATTACAGTTCTGGCACCTTTTAGAACTAGTGTGTTTTTATAATCATAACAAAACCTTTTTACTATATTAAAAATATCTTTTTTTATTTCACTTATATTTAACCCTATTAATCTTGCCATTTCTGCATAATGTGGCGTAAAAATCAAATTATGATTTTTAATCATTCCTAACTTTCCAGAAATTGCAAACAACGCATCTGCATCGACTACAATAGGTTTGTTGACATTATTTAGATAATCAATCACAAATTCTGATACTTCTAAACTTCTTCCAATTCCTGGTCCTATAGCTACAGCGTCAGCTTCTTCAGTTAGATTTATCAAATAGTCCAAAGCTTTATAAGTAAACATGCCTGATTCATCTTCTATACCATAAATTATTGCTTCATAAAGGTTATGTTGTAAAACTTTGTGAATTGTTTCTGGAACTGCTAATTTTACAATGCCACATCCAGTTTTTATAGCACTTTTACTACACATATAAGCAGCTCCTGTCATATTCTTCGAACCAGCTATAATAAGTGCTTTACCATAATCTCCTTTATGAGTATTGCCATATCTTTTTTCCAATACTACATCTTTTTCAATTATTAAATTATAATCAGTTTTAATATTTTCTATAACTTTATAAGGTATACCTATATCAATACATATTACTTCACCAGCATAATCCACTCCTGGATAAACTAAAAGTCCTGGTTTAATATACTGCATAGTTATAGTCTTGTCTGCCATTACAGCACTACCTTCCACCATACCCGTATCCGCATTTAAGCCTGAAGGCACATCTATAGAAATTACATACTTATTTGCTTGATTTACAATATCAATTATTTCTTTTGAAATACCAGTAATATTTCCTTTTAAACCAATACCATAAATAGCATCAACAATAATATCTGCATCTTTAATACTTTTTTCTAAAAATTTCAGGTGTTCTCTTTTAGTAATTTCTGCAACATAAACTCCTAAATTCATTATTATATCTAGATTCTTTCTTGCATCGCCAGATATTAAATAAGAACTTGAAGTAATAAAAACTTTTACATTAAATCCCCAATTAAATAAATATCTTGCTATAACATATCCATCACCGCCATTATTACCTTTCCCAGTTATAACTACAACGGACTTTAAGTTTTTAGTTACCATATTTTCTTTTATTAAATTTGCAGATTCTCTTCCCGCATTTTCCATAAGGCAGAGTGAAGATATGCCTATTTTTTCTATTGTTTTACTCTCTACATCCTTCATTTGATTTGAAGTTAAAAGAATCATTTTATTCTTCACCTCCATAACCTATTGCAAAACTTATTACATTATTAGCACTATGAGAAATAGAAATTTTAATTGTCTCTATACCTTTTTTTTCTGCTATTAATTTTGCATTATTGTATAAATTTACATATGGGGCATTATTTTTGTCATGAAGAATTTCTATATCTTTCCATGAAAATCCATAAATTCCTGTACCTAAAACTTTCGAAATACTCTCTTTAGCTGAGAAAAGCCCAGCAATATTCTGTAGATTATATTTTCTACTTTTTAAATATAAAATTTCTTGTTCTGTAAAAATTCTATGCAAAAATCCAATTTTTCTTCTATAAACTTTTTTAATTCTTTCTATTTCAATTATATCTGTACCAACATACATATTCATATAAATAACTCCTTATTAATTATCTTATATATTATTTTCTATATTTTATTAATAAATCCTGCAATAAAAAAGAAGGTTTTTAACCTTCTTTAAATAGCTATTCTAGAAATTTTAGATATCTTATCAAAATCTTCTATATACTCATAATACATTTCATCAATAATTTCATTCAAGTGTAGTGGTGATACATCCATTTTTTTAAAATACCTTGCTATCTCATCTACTTTTTCAAAATAAGGGCTTATATTTGGTACAAACTCGCTCTTCTCGATTTTTTCAGAACCTTTTGTTATATGTTCTGTTATTTCTATGCCATATGATGGAACTTTAACTTCTTCACTGCCATTAAAAATAGCTATCTCTCCCATTATAACAGCATATTTTCTGTTTATAGTCCTTTCATCATCATTAAATGTAATACCATATTCTGTTACTCTTTTGTAATACATCTTAGTATCCCCTCCATTTTATTTTTTAGATATGTTTTTTAAAAAAGATTAATTATTATCATGTAAATCATATATTATATTCTATATTTTTCTAAAAAACCCTTTATTTTTTTGGAAACTTTTTATCGACAGAAAAAAATAATTTTATTATTAAATATTCATAAAATTTCAAAAGAAATAAGTATTAAATTTTTAGCAATCCTTTTTAAATAAAAAAAAAAAATTTTTTTGGCACAAAAATATATCAATTGTCGAAAAATTTTTTTGAATTTTTTTGTTTTATTCGTTGGATTTTCTAATTAATTCTGATGCTTCCATATATTTTGTCAGTAAAGAATCTATCTTTTTGCTTATTTTTATTATTTCTTCATTCTTAAGATCACCTTTTTTATTTTCCACCATATAATATAAATAAGTTCTGTTTTTTTCAATTTCTTCTGTCAAGATTTTTATATTTTTTATCTCATTAGTCATTTTTACAATATCTCTCCTTTAACTTTAATATTTGTATAATTGCATCTTTGTATTTGTTCCCAGAACGTTCCCCATGTAAAATCATACTTAAATATGGCTCACTTGTTCCTATAAGTTTTGATAACTCTTTCTGAGTTATATTTAATTCTATTAATCTGTCATTTACTATCTGTCCGAATTCGGTTAATTTCCTTTTTTTCATCAAAATACCCCCATTTAACTTGAAAACACATTAAGATCTAAATATGAAATCTTAATTCAAAATAAATATTTTTATATTAAACTTAAAAAATTTATGTTAAAATAATAATGATTAAAAATTAACTATAATAAATATATATCTAAAATACGAAATTGTCAATACTATATCTTATTTACGAAATAAAAGGAGGCTTATTATGCAAACTATAGGAGAAAGAATTAGATATGCCCGAAAAAATAAAAATCTTACAATACCTGCGCTCAATAAGTTAACTGGTTTATCTGTAGGTAATTTAAGCGATTTAGAAAACAATAAATCCATGCCTTCTTCAAATGCTTTAATTAAACTAAAAAAAGCTCTAGATGTTTCTATTGATTGGCTTCTTTTAGGGAATGAAAATAACTACATATGCAAGGAAGACGAAATTCCTTATGATAATGAAACATATTATATCTTAAATGCTCCTCTTAAAGATAAAATTCTATTTATGGCCTTTGAAGAGCTTCCAGATGACAGGAAAAGAGATATAGAAGGCTATATGAAAGTAAGCCTTAAAACAACAGATTTAAATGATTATTTTAAAAACCGCAAAGATATATAATAATACAGCTATGATTAATAATTAATCATAGCTGTATTATTATATATCTTATACTTTTATAATATCCTTAACTATATCTTCTAAATAAGCATCTGTATTTGATTCAATAAAATCAATTATGTCTTCTGTAATTTTTGATGTTAATACACTATCACTTCCACATACAGAAAAACCAATAACAATTGATTTATGAAAGTCCTGGCTATCTACCTCACATATTGAAACATTGAAGCGGCTTTTTACCCTACTTATAATACTACTTACTATCATTCTTTTTTCTTTCAAAGAGTGTACCCAATTTGCCCTTAAAAATATTTTACAATAAGATACAATCATAAATCTCATCCTTTTTATACATGTATATAAAATTGCAGAAAATTACCGTCTGCATTTTCTTTTTCATTATTTTTCTTCTCCATCTCCTTCTGTAACTATAATATATTTTCTATAAACTATATTATAAAGTTTAGAAGTTTTATTAAGCATTAATTTAAAAATAGGCTTATAGCATTTCAAAATACATTATAACCTGAAACTATTATAATATCTATTTTTTTATGCTTTTCAAAAACAATTAAATTTCTTTCTATTCTAACAAAATAAAGCTATTCTCATTTATCCTTTCCACAAAACTTTTACTTTATAAAATTATATAACATATAAAAGTATAGAGCAAAAAAATAATTTAATTTTATAAAATAAGCCATTTCATAAATTCAATCACATTTATATATTTTATGCGTATTATGATATAGACATTATAATAGGAGTGATAAACTATGAAATGGCTTATTATTTTAGGATTTGCTTTATCATCAAGCATTGATAATTTTGGAGTAGGTATAACATATGGTATTAGAAATATAAAGATAGGTCTTTTTTCTAATTCAATTATTGCAATTATAGCCTTCTTATTCAGCATATCAGGTATAGTCTTTGGTAAATGGTTAAACCACAACCTTCCAGGTTCACTGCCAGTCATTGTAGGATCTTTTTTGCTTTTTATAATTGGCATTAGAATAATACTACTTGCAGTGCCAAGAAAAAATAAAAAAAGCTTTAATGAAAATAAATTAAATACAAGCTCTATAAAAGATATATTAGAAAACCCTGAAATTGTTGATCTTGATAAATCTGGTGAAATAGGAATTGCAGAAGCAATACTTCTGGGGGTAGCCTTGTCTGCTAATGCTTTAACAAATGGATTAGGAGCTGGTCTTTTAGGTTTTTCGCCCTTTTTAATATCTTTCACAACTGCTGTTGGAAGTTTTATATCTGTATGGGGTGGAGTTAAATTTGGTTCTAAAGTTGCAAATATAAAAATTGGTTCTTTTACTATAGGACAATTTGGAACTATATTAAGTGGCATAATATTACTTATTATAGCTTACAAAGCCCTGTTTTAATTCTGATAACAAATATATGAGTATTTGAATATAATGTATATTAGTAATAAATAAGAGGTGATTATATGGATACTGAGGCATTGGAAAATATACCAAGAGTTTGTCTGCCTCAAATTGGTGCACCTGCCCCTGACTTTAAAGCAAATAGTACTTTTGGAAATATTAAACTTTCTGATTTTAAGGGAAAATGGGTTGTATTTTTTTCACATCCAGGGGACTTTACACCTGTATGTACTACTGAATTTATAGCTTTCACTCAAGTATATACAAGTTTCATTGAAAGAAATGTACAATTAATTGGGCTAAGTATTGATAGCAATCCATCACATCTTGCCTGGGTAGAAAATATATATAAAAATACAGGAATTGAAATACCATTTCCAATAGTTGCTGATGTTGATATGAGAATAGCAAAATTATATGGAATGATATCCCAGGCACAATCTTCTACAAGTGCAGTAAGGACTGTCTTTATAATTGATGATAAACAAATACTGCGCCTTATTCTGTATTATCCACTTGAAATAGGAAGAAACATACAAGAAATTATAAGAACAATCGATGCACTTCAGACAGTAGATAAATATAAAGTTTTAGCACCTGCAAACTGGTATCCAGGAATGCCTGTCATTGTACCACCACCAAAAAATTATCAAGAACTTAAACAAAGACTTAAAAATGTGGAAGGATATAATTGCACTGATTGGTATTTATGCTATAAAAAAGTATAAGCCGGATATCCGGCTTATACTTTTTTATCTGCTCTGAAAATCATATACCATCTTTGAAATCTGTCTTATAGCTGTATAAGCATAAGAACCATCAGATCCATCTACATCATTTGCTAAAATTGTTAATATATATG
Organism: Thermoanaerobacteraceae bacterium; assembly: GCA_049700195.1. GTDB lineage: Bacteria > Bacillota > Thermoanaerobacteria > Thermoanaerobacterales > Thermoanaerobacteraceae > JBNAVY01. Next base: position 61,631 of record JBNAVY010000005.1, on the reverse strand, counting down.
GCTTTATTGGATGAAATACAATTGCTGTATCATTTATAACATTATCTAAATTACCTATCTTATGAGCAACCTCTATATTTGATGGAATAGGATAGGATATCCTATCTGAGTATATAGTATTTTTTAAATAATACATTAACTCACCTGCTGTATCAGGATGAGAATTAACGTACGCCAGTAGTTTTTCCATGTACATACTCATATCTCTTGGCGAAGTAACATTACTGTTATAAGGTATTACATTTGCTCCTAAATCCTCCATAAATTTAATATAATTATTTTTACCTACGACTCTCATAATCATATTTGATGCTATATTATCACTTTCTTCAATTGACCTTCTTGAAAGTTCTCTTATAGTATAATAAGTCCCGACAGGATCTGACTGTATAGAGCCAGCTCCACCTTCATAATCAGCTTTTGTATACTGAACTTTCATATTCGGATCTATTTTACCTTCTGTTATTAGAGTATAAAGATAAAAATTTAAAGGTACTTTGTAGGTACTTGCAGCTACAAAAGAATCATAACTTTCTATATCTAAAACTTGTCCACTGTTCAGGTCTTTAAAAAAAACACCATATTCTCCAGGATATTGTGATATTAACTTTAATATATTTTCTTTTAGTTCTTGATAATTAGAAGAGTGCTTTAAATTTTCCGGAATTATTACATATGGGTGAGGTATTTTTAATTGCTGACCTATAAATAAAATACTATTTTCATTAAGTCCATTGAAGCTTAACACTTCATTTAAAAAACTTCCATTTTCTTTTGATATAAAATAAATGTTATCCCCTTGATTAACAGTATATACAATTGGATCTTGCCATTGTATTTCCTCTAAAGCATCATAAGTTTTTGGTCCTACAATACCATCTATTTTTAAATGCTTTTCCCTTTGAAAATCCAACACTCCATTTAATGTCATAGCTCCAAAAATTCCATCAAATTTGCCAGTACTAAAACCAGAATTATTTAATATTTCTTGAAGTTTCTCTACATCTTGACCATATGTGCCATAATATAAAAATCTTGAACCGAAAGTAAACTTTGGTAAACTATTAGCGTATGATAAAATTGGCATTATAACAATAAAAAATATTATTACTATAAAAAATATTCTTTCTAAATGCTTCATTTATCTCCCCCCTGTTCATAATAATTATATTATAATATTTTATATATATCAATTAATATATATTACCATATATACCATATAATTTTGATAAAATTAAAAGCCTCATTCCAAGGCTTTTAATTTATCTAATCTTACATATAATTTCCTTTTTCGAGGGCCATCAAACTCGCAAAAATAAACCCCCTGCCATGTTCCTAAAACCAGATTTCTTTTTTCTATAATTAGATTAACTGAACTACCCATTAAAGATGCTTTTATATGTGCATCAGAATTTCCTTCTAAATGTTTAAACCTAATATCAGGAACAATTCTATCTAATGCATTTAATATGTCCTCTACAACAGTTGGATCAGCATTTTCATTTATTGTCACACCTGCTGTTGTATGTGGTACAAATACAGTACAAATTCCTTCTTCTATTTTAGACTCTAAAATAAATTTTTCAATAACATCAGTAATATTTATCATTTCCTGCTTTTTCATAGTATTAAGTTCTAATATATGCATAAGAATATTCACATCCTTTCATAAATTCTACTTCTATATATTTACTAAAATGTGTTTTGCAATAAACTGTTCACAAAAAATTAAAAAACGATAAAATCAATATAAAAACTATATTTAAATTATCAATAATAACAGCCTTTTTTACCTTTTGCTGATTAAACTTTATAATGGTAAAACCACGATTAAACTTACATTTTAATTATCTTTTCACATACCAAAGAATAAAAAACCTGCAGCAAATGAAGATTTTTTCTGCACCTGCTACAGGATTTTGAGCAAACTTTGTTTTAACTGTATAATAGCAAAAATTCTATACTTAGTTTACTCTACAGTTACTGATTTTGCAAGATTGCGTGGTTTATCAACATCACAACCTTTTTCAACAGCCATATAATAAGCTAAAAGCTGGAGTGGAACAACTGTTACAACAGGTGTAAGTTCTTTTATGGTTTTTGGAAGATATATTACTTTATCAACTATACCTTCTAAATGTAAATTCCCCTGTTCTGCAAAAGCAACTATATATCCCCCTCTTGCTTTTACTTCTTTTATATTGCTTAGCATTTTTTCAAAAAGATCTTTTTGCATTGCCAAGGATATTATAAGTGTACCATCCTCTACAAGAGCTAATGTGCCATGCTTTAATTCACCAGCGGGATATGCCTCGGAATGAATATATGAAATTTCTTTTAATTTTAGAGAACCTTCCATTGCAACAGCATAATCTAGCCCTCTACCTATAAAAAACACATCTTTAACATTGTAATGCTCTGATGCTAATTTTTGTATTTCTCCTTTGTTTTCCAATATGGTTTCAACTTTTTCAGGAAGTTTTTTTAATTCATCACATATCTCTACAGCTTTTGTTTTAGAAATAACTTCTTTTTTAACTGCAAAATCCAGTGCTATAAGATATAATGCAATAAGCTGTGTCGTATAAGCTTTTGTAGATGCAACAGCAATTTCAGGTCCAGCCCATGTGTACAGTACATCATCAGCTTCTCTTGAAATTGAACTTCCGACAACATTAGTAATTGCTATTACCCTTGAACCTCTTTTTTTAGATTCTTTTAAAGCTGCAATAGTATCAGCAGTTTCACCTGACTGGCTTATAACTATTGTAAGAGTTTTATTGTCTATAATAGGATTTCTATACCTGAATTCTGAAGCAACATCAACTTCCACAGGAATTTTCGCTATATTTTCTATGATATATTTGCCTACAATACCTGCATGATAGGCAGTTCCACAAGCTACTATAAAAATCTTATCTATATTATTTAAATCTTCTTTAGATATTTTTACATCATCCAATACTATATCTGAAGTGTTTATTATTCTACCTCTTAAAGTATCTTTTATAGCAATAGGCTGTTCATGTATTTCTTTAATCATAAAATGCTCATATCCGCCTTTTTCAGCAGCTTCAACATCCCATTTAACTTCAAATATTTCTTTTGTTATGTTTCTTCCAAATATATCTATAAATTTTACATTATCTTTTTTTATAATAGCTATTTCATTGTCTTCAAGAAAATATATATTTCTTGTATGTTTTAAAATAGCAGGTATATCTGAAGCAATAAAGTTTTCACCATTACCTATCCCAATTATTAATGGAGCATCTTTTCTTGCTGCTACAATCATTTCCGGATCATCTTTACATAAAACTCCAAGTGCATAAGAACCTTCTATTCTGTCTAAAACTTTCTTTACAGCTTCTACAATGTTTCCACTATAATAATATTCTAATAAGTTTGCAATAACTTCTGTATCTGTCTCAGATTTAAAAGTATAGCCTTCTTCTATAAGCCATTTTTTAAGTGGTAGGTAATTCTCAATTATGCCGTTATGAACAACTGCTATCATCCCGGAATTCGATAAATGTGGATGAGAATTTATATCTGAAGGCTCTCCATGAGTAGCCCATCTTGTATGACCAATTCCTATACTTCCATACAAACCATTATTATTTACAGCCTCTTTTAAAACATTTAGTCTGCCTTTTGCTTTTCTTATTTCTATATTGTCATTATTTAAAATAGCAATCCCCGCAGAATCATATCCGCGATATTCTAGTTTGGTTAAACCATCTAATAATATTGGTGTCGCCTGTTTATCACCAATATATCCTACAATTCCACACATTTTAAGTCTCCTCTCAAATTATGTTACTATTTAACCTGCCCAAATCAATTTATGCTACAGTCACCTGTAGTTTTGCCGATTTTTTAACGGTTGCAGGAAAACCGCAGGGCACCCGCCGAATTATCGATAAACCCTGCCCTCGTCAACTTAAAATAGTCTTTAAGTTCAGGCGCTTTTTATTCAATTTTCATATTTCATAGCATTCCCCCTTTCAAATTCTATATTAGATAAATATTTAACCAAGTTTTTTCTCTATTAGATTTGCCAATTCCTGTGCCATTTGATTTATTCTATTATGATCTTTCCCTTCAACCATTACTCTTACAAGAGGTTCTGTCCCTGATGGCCTTATTAGCACCCTACCCTGTTCTTTCATTTCATTCTCTAAATTTTCTATTTCTTTTTTAATATCTTGGTCTTCCATATATTTATATTTAAGCTCATTCTTAACTTTTGCATTTATAAGTACTTGAGGATAACTTACCATACATAAGGCAAGCTCAGATAATTTCTTATTGCTTTTCTTTATAATAGCTGATAGTATTAAAGCGGTAATTTCTCCATCTCCTGTTGTATTAAGGTCTAAAAAGATTATATGTCCGGATTGCTCACCACCTATAGAATAATTCCCTTTTATCATTTCTTCAAGTACATATCTATCTCCAACTTTTGTTTTTATAATATTAATATCTCTTTCTTTCAAAGCAATATCTAATCCTATATTGCTCATTACTGTAGCTACAACAGTATTATTTTTTAATTTGTTCTGTCTTTTTAAATCAATACTGCATATTGCCATTATATGATCACCATCAACAATATTGCCCTTCTCATCAACAGCAATAAGTCTATCTGCATCGCCATCAAAAGCAAAACCTACATCAGCTTTATTTTTGATCACAAGGTCTTGTAATTTCTGGGGATGTGTTGATCCACAATTAACATTTATTTTTTCTCCCTCTGGCTTATCACCATATAATACTACATCTGCACCAAGTTCTTTGAACAATATTGGAGCAATAGTGCTACTTGCACCATATGCACAATCTAAAACAATCTTTAATCCTTTTAAGTCAACATCTATTGTAGATTTAAGGAACTCAATATAATCTCTGTGTGCATTTTCGTATTCTTTTCTCAATCCAATACCTGTTCCTGTAGGTGATGGTAAAACATATCTATCAGTTATAATTTTCTCGATTTTATCTTCAACATCATCAGGAAGTTTATATCCATCTTTATTAAAAAATTTTATTCCATTGTATTCTACAGGATTATGAGAAGCAGATATCATAACCCCTGCGTCCGCCTTATAAAGCTTTGTTAAATATGCAACAGCTGGAGTTGGAATTATACCAACACTTATTACTTCTGCTCCAACTGATGTAAGACCTGCAGATAATGCACATTCAAGCATATCACCTGATATGCGGCTATCTTTCCCAACTATAATTTTAGGTTTATGAGCATTTTCTGTTAAAACATAAGCTCCTGCTCTTCCTAGATCAAAAGCAAGCTGCGGAGAAAGTTCACTGTTTGCAACTCCTCTGACCCCATCAGTTCCAAATAAACGTGCCATTTTATATCTCCTCTCAAAATTCATACGATAATATTTTATCACACTGAAAAGTATAATTCAATTTACATTTTAAATTACACCTTTTATTATATGATTTTAAAGCTCATACATTTCCTTTATACTATTCATTACTTTATCACGCATGTTTTCAATTCCCTTCCTTATTTCTATATCTAAATCCGGATATATTGGTTGTCCTATTTTTACTGAAATTTTTCCTTTCAAACGTGGAATAAATTTCCCAAACGGCATAATATCATGTGTCCCTTTAATAGAGATTGGTACTATTGGAATACTACTTTTATAAGAAATATACATAGCTCCTTCATATGCTTTTTTTATTTCTCCATCTTTTGATAGCCCTCCTTCAGGGAACATGGCTATTGAATAGCCTTCTTTAAGTTTTTTCAATGCTGTTTTTATAGCCTCTATATCTGCAGTATTCTTTTTTATAGGTATAGAATTTGTTTTAATTAATATAAATCTTATAATTGGTATTTTATATAAATCTGTACTAGCTAAAAATATTAATCTTCTTTTTAATGAAGCAGCAACAACTGGAGGATCAAGAAGGCTTTGATGGTTTGCTACAAATATACATGAATTTTCGGGTATTTTACTTAAAATTTCCACTTTAAAAGAATAAAATAATTTAAAAAATATTTTAGAAAAATTTCTTACAATATAGTATATCAAAATAACCATCCCCTATATTTACTATTTTCATCTATATTTTATACAATTTATAAATGATAGTCAAAAAAATAGGGGTGCATACCCCTATACTTACTCAAGCCCTTTCCTAAATGCTTTTATGTTTAAATCCAGAAATTTTTCTGGCACATTTTCTTTTATTATTGCCTCCCAATCTATATTTCTAAGGTCTAAATATTTTATCAACTTACCTAATAACACAATGTTCTGTGCTTTAATATTTCCTAACTCTTCAGCAATTTTAGAAGCATCTACAGTAATCGTTTTAGTTTTATTTGTAAGAATCTCAATTAAATCTTTTGGATATTCTTCTTTACCTATAAGTATTGTTAGTGAAGGTATTTCAACAGTATTAACAATCATAGTACCTTCTTTTTTTAAATATTTAAGCCATCTTCCCGCTTCCATTTTTTCAAAGGCAACTATTATATCAGCACTTCCTAAATCTATTACTGGTGAATAAACCTTTTTACCGAATCGTATTTGTGTATTTACACTTCCACCTCTTTGAGACATCCCATGAACTTCTGACATTTTAACATCATAGCCTTCATTTAATAAACCTTCAGTTAATATTTTACTAGCTAAAATGGTACCTTGTCCACCAACGCCAACTAATAATATGCTAGTTACATCCTGCACATCAATCACCTCACCTTTTCTATAGCATCAAACGGGCATACCTGCATACAAACAGTACAACCTGTACACTGTTCAGGATCTATGTTAAAAAGCCCATCTTTTTTGCTTATAGCAGGACAGCCTATTCTAAGGCAAACGCCACATTTTCGACATTTATCCTGATTAATTTTACATTCTCCTGTTGGCTTAGGTGGTATTAAAGCGCAAGGACCTTTTGCTACAATTACCATGGTTTCATCTGTCGTCATTGCTTCATCTACAGCATTTTTAACATCTTCAATATTAAAAGGATTTACAACTCTGATATTTTTTATTCCTATAGCTTCACAGAGTTTTGGAATGTCTATTTCTTGAGTATTTTCACCCATTAAAGTCTTACCAGTACCTGGATTTTGCTGATGCCCTGTCATTGCTGTAATTCTATTATCCAATATAATTGGAACAGCATTCCCTTTATTATAAACTATATCAATCAAACCTGTAATACCCGAATGAAAAAACGTTGAATCGCCAATTACGCTAAAAATCTTTTGTTTCCTACCATTATGTTCATTTGCTTTCTGGAAACCATGAGCTCCTGAAATACTGGCTCCCATACATACACATGTATCTATAGCCTCTAAAGGAGGAGCTGCACCTAAAGTATAACACCCTATATCTCCAAGTACAGGTACCTTTTTCTGTTTTAAAACATAAAAAACACCTCTGTGCGGACAACCAGCACATAACATTGGAGGTCTTCCAGGTATATTTAAATCTAATTCTATATATTCATTTTCTTCTCCTTTTAAAGCCTTTTTAATTATTCCAGGATTTAATTCCCCAATGTTAGGTATTAACTCCTTACCTATTACATTAATGCCTAGAGATTTTACATATTCTTCAATGTAAGGTTCTAATTCTTCAACTACATACAGTCTATCAACTTTCTCAGCAAACTCCCTTATTAACTTTTCAGGCAGTGGATATGTCATACCAAGTTTTAATATTGAAACTTCATCATCAAAAATCTCTTTTACATATAAATAACTTATACCACTTGTGATTATACCTATTTCTTTACTTTTCCATTCAATTTTATTTAAAGGACTTCTCTCAGATTCTTCTTTTAAAACTTTTAACCTTTTTTCAACTTCAATATGTTTTTTTTGGGCATTTGCAGGAACCATAACATATTTCGATATATCTTTTTTATACGATTTCATTTCAATGTCTTTTCTTTCTTTTAATTCAACCACACCTTTACCATGGCTGACTCTGGTAGTGAGTCTAAATAAAACAGGAGTGTCATATTTTTCACTTAAATCAAGAGCATAACCTACAAAATCTTTGCATTCCTGACTGTCAGAAGGTTCAACCATAGGAATTTTAGCAAATTTAGCATAATACCTATTGTCTTGTTCATTTTGAGATGAGTGCATTCCAGGGTCATCAGCTGTTATTACAATACATCCTCCATTAACACCTGTATAAGCAAAAGTAAAAAGTGGATCTGCTGCAACATTAAGACCAACATGTTTCATAGCTGCAAGACTTCTTGCTCCAGCAATGGAAGCTCCTATAGCAGCTTCTAAAGCAACTTTTTCATTTGGAGCCCACTCAGAATATATCTCTTTATATTTTGAAATATTCTCTAAAATTTCTGTACTGGGAGTACCAGGATATGCTGAAGCAAAGGTTACTCCATACTCATATGCGCCACGAGCTACAGCCTCGTCTCCCATCATGATTTTCTTCATCAAATTTCCCCCTCTTTTAATGATGAAATTTTTACATAGACATAGCACATGCAAGAGCTATTGAATTAAATTTGTCTTCATGAGAATCCGCTCTTGATACTAAAACAATTGGGACTTTTGCACCTACTACAATTCCTGCACTTGATGCACCTGCAAAATACGTCAGGCTTTTACCAATCCCATTACCCACTTCAATAAATGGTACTAATAATATATCTGCATCGCCTGCTACTTCACTATTAACTCCTTTGTGTAAAGCAGCTTCTTTACTTATTGCCAGATCAAAAGCTAAAGGTCCATCTACTATTCCTCTTATTTCGCCTTTTTGATTCATTTCTTTTATTTTAAATGCATCTATGGTAGAAGGCATTTTTGGATTTACAACTTCAACTGCTGACAGACAAGCAGTTTTAGGATTTTTTATGCCAATTGCTTCTGCTACATTTATAGCATTATTTAAAATCTGAACCTTTTCCTCAAGAGTTGGATTAATATTCATGCCTCCATCTGTAAGAAATAACAGTTTGTGATATTTTGGTATTTCATATACCATTACATGACTTAATAACCCTTTATCCTTTATACCTGTTTCATTATCAAGAACAGCTTTTAGTAAAGTTGCTGTGGGTATAAGACCTTTCATCAAAAAAGATGCTTTCCCATCTTTAACTAATAAAACTGCCTTTTTCGCCTTTTCCGTTTCATCTTTTTCATCTATTATATCAAAATTGCTTATGTTTATATTAAAATATTTAGCAATTTCTTCTATTTTTTCTTTTTCACCAACCAGTACAGGTTTACTTATACCTGCTCTATTTGCAGCATCACATGCTAAAAGAACTTCACTGTCTTCAGCACCAGCAACAGCAAAATTTCCTTTTATACCTTTAGCTTTCTCAACAATATTTTTAAGCTTTCTCAACTTAACACCTCCTTATATTATTTCTTGTAAAATATTATATATTTTTATAAAAAATAACCTCAAAGAGGTTATTTTATTTTGATACAAGAGATTTTACTATTTCAGCTCCTCTTTCCAAAGCTTTTTTATTTAATGGAACAAGATTCTTCTTTCCTTCGCCTAAAACCTTTAGTAAAGCTTCTAAAACTGATTCACTTTTTACTATCGGATTGGTTTCTAATAAAGCACCTAATACTATCATATTTGCTATTTTCAAATTTCCAAGCTCATTTGCTATATCATTAGCAGGAATTTCATATACTTCTATATCTTTTCTTTCTGATTTTTTATCTATTAAAGAACTATTAATAAACAATTTACCTCCAGGTACAACATATGATTCATATTTGTCAAGAGATGGTCTATTCATAACAACAACTGTTGTAGCCTCAGTTATTATTGGAGAACCAACTGGTCCATCCGAAACTGTAACATTGCAATTTGCTGTACCGCCTCTCATTTCTGGACCATATGAAGGTAACCATGATACATTTTTACCTTCAATCATACCTGCATAAGCAAGAAGCATTCCCATAGACATAATTCCTTGACCGCCAAAACCAGCAAAAATTATTCTCTCTTCCATAATTATTTTACCTCCTCTAAGGTGTTCTTATATACACCCAAAGGGTAATAAGGTTCCATGTTGGTTTTTATCCACTGAAGTGCCTCATTTGGAGAAACTCCCCAGTTTGTTGGACAACTTGATAGAACTTCAATCATAGAAAATCCCTTTTTCTGAATTTGTGCCATAAATGCATTTTTAATTGCCTTTTTAGCCGCTCTTACATGTTTTACATCATAAACAGAAACTCTTTCAATATAAGCTGCTCCCTGAAGAGTAGAAAGCATCTCGCTCATTTTTACTGGATAACCATTATTTTCTGGAGTCCTACCATATGGAGTAGTAAGAGTTTGCTGTCCGATTAAAGATGTCGGTGCCATTTGTCCGCCTGTCATACCATAAATAGCATTATTAACAAAAATCACTGTTATATTTTCTCCCCTTGCAGCGGCATGAACTGTCTCTGCTGTACCTATTGCAGCAAGGTCACCATCACCTTGATATGTGAAAACAACTTTATCAGGATGGACTCTTTTAATTCCAGTTGCAACTGCAGGTGCTCTGCCATGTGCTGCTTCTTGCATATCACAATTAAAATATTCATAAGCAAAAACTGCACATCCAACAGGTGCAACACCTATTGCTTTATCTAAAACATTTAATTCTTCCATTACTTCTGCTACTAATCTGTGTATTATCCCATGAGTACAACCAGGACAATAATGAAAAGGTGTATCTGTAAGTCCTTTAGTCTTTTCAAAAACAACAGCCATTATTTAACACCTCCATATATCTTCTCAATTTCATTCAAAATTGCAGCTGGCTCTGGAACCATTCCCCCTGGCCTTCCATAAAAATGAACAGGTTTTTTAAACTTTACAGCTCTTTCAACATCTTCTACCATTTGTCCCATGCTCATCTCAACTGTTAAATAAGCTTTTACTTTATCTGCTGTCTTTTCAAAAGGTTCCTCAGGGAAAGGCCAAAGTGATATTGGTCTTATAAGGCCAACTTTCTTCCCTTCTCTTCTTGCAATTTCCATCACATTTTTAGCTACACGTGCTATTGTGCCATATGCAACAAGAATTACATCTGCATCTTCACAACTTATCATTTCATATCTTTTCTCTTTGCTTTGTGCTTTTTCATATTTCTTGAATATTTTATAATTATGCTGTTCTAATACTGGCGGATCAAGATAAAGAGAATTTATTATGTTTCTATGCCCTCTATTACCAACTCCAGTAGTTGCCCAAGGTTTTTCAATTTTAGACTCATTCTTTTTGATATTGTCAAAATCAACAGGTTCCATCATTTGCCCTAACATACCATCACCTAGTATCATTACTGGATTCCTATATTCATCTGCAATATCAAAAGCTTCCTGAACTAAATCAGCCATTTCCTGAATTGTTGAAGGTGCCAAAACTATTAATTTATAATCTCCATGTCCACCACCTTTTGTAGCTTGAAAATAGTCAGACTGTGCAGCCTGTATGTCTCCAAGTCCTGGACCGCCTCTCATTATATTAGCAATAACACACGGAATTTCTGCTCCAGCAATATATGAAATTCCCTCTTGCATAAGGCTGATTCCAGGACTTGATGATGTAATAAGTACTCTTGCTCCTGCTCCTGCTGCACCATATACCATGTTAATTGCAGAAACTTCACTCTCAGCTTGTAAAAATACGCCTCCAACTTCTGGCATTCTCTTAGCCATATATGCAGTTACTTCATTTTGCGGCGTAATTGGATATCCAAAATAATGTCTGCAGCCAGCCTGTATAGCCGCTTCTGCCAAAGCTTCATTTCCCTTCATTAATACTTTAGCCATTTTATCTCCCCCTCCATTATTTTATAACAGTTATAACAGTATCTGGACACATTGTTGCACAAAATCCGCAACTTATACACTTTTCCATATTTTCAGGCTTAATTGTAGCAGGATGATAACCTTTTATATTAATTCTGCTAAAGTCCATTTCAATAATATGAACTGGACAAGCCTCTTTGCATAATTCACAACCTTTACATAAATCTTCATTAAATATAACCTGTTTCACAAAAATCCCCCTCTCAAAATTTATTCCAAGGTGTTTTCATATAAAGATCCATAGGGAAAATAGGGTACCCCATATCGGGAAGTTTATATGCAATATCCCTTTTTGCTGCAATCATTTTTATGGGTATTCCAGTTATTTTTGAAACTTCTTCAACAACTTTTTGACCTTTTAAAACTTCATCTACTGTTGTATCATTAGATAAATGTGTGTTATTAACAAGATGAGTTACTTTTACTTTTGCTGCTCCCTCTACAAGATTTAAATATTGTATTATTGATTTTGAATCTTGTGTAAGAGGTCTGTTAACATTAATTACAAACAAAATATCTGCATCTTGTTCTTCCATAATGTTGTGATATTGTCCAAATGCAATAGCCCCTTTGTCATCTCCTCCTACATCAAAAACAGCAAACTTATCCTTATTATATAAAGCACCATAAATGTTTCTTGAAAGAGCTGGTACATCAGCACTCATATATTTTTCTTCTGTACCGGTTACTTTTATACCCCATTTCTGCATAAGTTCTTTTCTGACTTCCCTAGGCCTAAAATATGGATTTACTATATCAAGGTCAACAATTTCCACATCATATCCAAGTTCTTTAATATATCTTGCATAATTAATTGCTATTTCTGTTTTACCTGTGCCATAATGCCCCAAAACAATTGTTAATCTTTTACAATCCATTATCATCATCCTTTAATTATACACTTTTGCCTTTTCTTCACCTGTAAGTACTCTATAAGCACCTTCCATTAGTGCTATCATTTCATCCTCACCTGGATAAATCTTTATTGGCGCTATAAATTTAACTCTCTTGCTTATGCGTTCCACAAAGTCATTATTATATGCTATACCGCCGGTTATACCTATACCGTCTACTTTACCTTCAAGTACAGCAGCCATAGCTCCTATTTCCTTGGCAGTCTGATATGCCATAGCATCAAGGATAAGTTCTGCTTTTTTGTCTCCTTTTTCAATCTTTTTGTATACTTCTCTTACATCATTAGTCCCAAGATGTGCTGCTATTCCTCCTTGACCAATTAATTTTTTCTTTATCTCATCATAAGTATATGAACCACTAAAGCAAAGTTTGGCAAAATCGAGAACAGGTAATCCTCCAGCCCTTTCTGGTGAAAAAGGTCCTTCACCATTTAATGCATCATTTACATCTACTACTCTGCCTCTTTTATGAGCTCCTACTGATATACCACCACCTAAATGGGCTATAATTAAATTTGCATCTGTATAACTTTTCCCTAAATCAGCAGAAAGTCTTCTGGCTATTGCTTTTTGATTTAATGCATGAAAAATGCTCATTTTTTCTATTTCTGGCATTCCAGATATTCGAGCAACCTCTTCAAGTTCATCTACAACTACTGGGTCGACAATATATGCAGGTATAGCATGTTCTTTTGCTAAAGAATATGCTATTATGCCTCCCAGGTTTGAAGCATGCTCACCTCTTTTTGCTTCTTTTAAATCTTCTACCATTTTTTCATTTACTTCATATGTTCCACTTTCAATTGGCTTTAAAAGTCCTCCTCTGCCAACAATTGCATCTAAATCAGAAATAGCTATACCTTTGTCTTTTAAAATTTCCAAAATAGTTTTTGTTCTGAAATCTAATTGATCAATTATTCTTTTATATTGCTTCAATTGAGAAGTATCATATCTTAAAGTTTCTGAGAAAACAAGTTCCTTATCTTTAAAAAGAGCTATTTTAGTGGATGTAGAACCTGGATTTATTGATAAAATTGTATACAATATAAACCCCTCCACAACATCTAATTATATTATATTACATTTTATATATGGATTAAAGTTTTTAAAAACTTATTTAGTTTATTTAAAATTTTTAAGCAAAGAGCAGGAAAATCCTGCTCATATTTTATCTTCCAATAAAATTATCTCTTACACCTGCAATTGTCTTAATTCTTTCTTCTGCAACCTTATTTGCAGCAGCATAAGTTGGGATATTTTCTTCTTTTGATTTTTGTATAACTTTTTTAACAGTATCAAAAATTACTGCAACACTCCTTAATGCTCTTTCTTTATTATATCCTGAAGGATTAAGCTCATCTGCAACATTTATTACTCCACCTGCATTTATTATAAAGTCTGGAACATATAAAATTCCTTTTTCCTGAAGTATTTCACCGTGTTTTTCTTCTTTTAGCTGATTGTTTGATGAACCTGCAACAATTTTTGCTTTTAACATTGGAATTGTTTCATCATTAATAACTGCTCCTAATGCACAAGGTGCAAAAATATCACACTTTACTCCATATATATCATCAGGTTTTACATACTCTGCTTTAAAATCTTCAACAGCTCTTTTAACATTATCTTCAAATATATCTGTTATAACAAGTTTTGCTCCAGCTTCATGTAAATATTTTAATAAATTATAGCCAACATTTCCTACTCCTTGAACAGCTACTGTTTTATCTCTTAGTTCAGTTGTGCCAAAAACCTCTTCTGCAGCTGCTTCTATACCCTTAAATACACCATAGGCAGTAAAAGGTGATGGATCTCCACTTTTTTCAGCAAGACCAGCTACATATTTTGTTTCATATCTTATATAATCCATATCTTTTAAATTTGTACCTACATCCTCTGCTGTTATATATCTTCCATTTAAACCTTCTATAAATCTTCCAAGACTCCTGAACAAAGCTTCTGATTTATCTTTTCTTGGATTACCAATAACAACTGTTTTACCCCCACCTAAATTCAAACCAGCAGCAGCATTTTTATATGTCATTCCTCTAGCAAGTCTTAATGCATCATTTATAGCATCTTCTTCTGTATCATATGTCCACATCCTGCAACCACCTAAAGCAGGTCCTAATGTTGTATCATGAATCGCAATTATTGCTTTTAATCCAGATGTTTTGTCGTGACATAATACAACATTTTCGTAATCATATTTTTCCATTGTATCAAACAGTTTCATAAAATTCCTCTCCTTTTATTTAATTTATATAATAAATATTTTACTTTATATAATTGTCTTTTAAAGATCCAATAATTCTTATTCTTTCTTCTACAAATCTGTCTGCAGCCAAATAAGTTGGAATATTATCTTTTTTAGATTTTTCTATTACACTTTTTATTGTGTCAAAAATCATTGAAGCTTTTCTTAATGCTCTTTCTCTATTATAGCCTGTGGGCTCTAATTCATCTGCAACATTAATAACACCACCAGCATTTATAATATAATCTGGTACATATAAAATTCCTTTTTCTTTTAGAATATCTCCATGCTTTTCTTCTTTTAACTGATTATTTGCTGATCCAGCAATTATATTGCATTTAAGTTTTGAAATTGTTTCATCATTAATAACTGCTCCTAATGCACAAGGTGCAAAAATATCACACTTTACTTCGTATATATCATCCGGTTTTACATACTCTGCATTAAAATCCTCAACAGCTCTTTTAGCATTATCTTCAAAAATATCTGTAACTATTAAATTAGCTCCAGCTTCATGTAAAAATTTTGCAAGGCTATATCCTACCTTTCCCAAACCCTGAATTGCAACTTTTTTGCCTTTGCATTCGATTGTTCCATAGACCTCTTCACAAGCCGCCTGTATGCCTTTATATACCCCATAGGCTGTTACCGGAGATGGATCCCCTCCTGTCTCTGCAAGTCCCACTACATGTGTTGTTTCATATCTCATATATTCAACATCTTTTACTGTAATTCCAACATCTTCTCCTGTTATAAAGCGACCATTTAAAGATTCAACATATCTTCCCAAGCTTCTAAATAAAGCTTCTGATTTATCTTTTCGCGGATCACCTATTATTACAACTTTACCACCACCATAATTCAAACCAGCAGCAGCATTTTTATATGTCATTCCTCTAGCAAGTCTTAATGCATCATTTATAGCATCTTCTTCTGTATCATATGTCCACATCCTGCAACCACCTAAAGCGGGGCCTAATGTTGTATCATGAATAACAATTATAGCTTTAAGCCCAGATGTTTTGTCGTGGCATAAAATCACATTTTCGTAATCTTTGCTCACCATAACATCAAATATATTCATAAAATCCTCCCCCTTATTTAAATAAATTATTATCTGTTTGAAGCAATTGAAGCCAACATTATGGAGTTAAATTTCGCTTCACTAGAATCAGATCGCGATGTTAGTACAATTGGTTTTTTTGCCCCCATTATTATGCCCGCTATTTTTCTTTCTCCTATATATGTTATAGATTTATAAAGCATATTCCCAGCTTCTATATCTGGTACTAAAAGAATATCTGCATTACCAGCTACAGGACTGATTATCCCTTTATGTCTCGCTGCCTCAACTGATAACGCATTGTCTAATGCAAGTGGTCCATCTATTATTGCTCCTTTTATCTGTCCTCTTTCACTCATTTTAGATAGAACAGCTGCATCAAGAGTTGCCTGCATATCCATGTTTACTGTTTCTACAGCTCCTAAAACAGCTACTCTTGGAGCATCAATACCAATTTCCCTTGCAACATCAACAGCATTTAATATTATGTCAATCTTAACTTTTAAATCAGGAGCTATATTCATAGCAGCATCAGTTAAAAGAATCAATCTGTTATATGGCGACTCAAAGACAGCTACATGACTTAAAGTTCTCCCTGTCCTTAGTCCTATATCCTTGTCTAAAACAACTTTTAAAATTTCAGCAGTCTGTACTAAGCCTTTCATTAAAATATCTGCTTTACCTTCGCTTACTAACTTAACAGCTATCTGACAAGCTTCTAAATTATTTTTTGCTTCAATAATTTCGTGTTTTGTTAAAACTAAACCAATAGAAGCTGATATTCTCTCAATTTTTTCTTTATTACCTATTAAAATACTTTTTATTATTCCTCTGTCGCTTGCTTCTTTTATTGCTTCCAACACATCATCATCAGCCGCTTGAGCAACCGCAATTACTTTTGGGTTTAAATTCTTTACATAATTATAAATATCATCAAATGTTCTCATAAATAAGGGCACCTCATTATTCATAAATCTTTGCTTCTTCCTCATTCATCAAAACTCTAAGAGCTCCATCTCTTAAAGCTTGCATTTCATCACCACCAGGATAAAGAGTTATAGGCGCTATAAATCCTGTCATTGCAATAACTTTTTCTATTATCATTTTAGAATACGCAAGTCCGCCTGTTAAAATAATAGAATGAACATCTCCCATTAAAACAGCGGCCATTTTACCAATTTCTTTTCCTATTTGATATGCCATTGCTTCTAAAATTAATTTTGATTTTTCATCACCATCTTGAATGCGCCTTTGTACCTCTCTTACATCATTAGTACCAAGATAAGCAGTCATGCCTCCAAAACTGTTAATCTTCTTTTTCATTTCATTAAAAGTATATTTTCCAGAATAACATATTTTAGCAACATCTAATGCTGGCAAGCTCCCAGTCCTTTCAGGTGAAAACGGACCCATTTGATTTGCATTATTTACATCTACAATTCTGCCTCCTCGTATAGCAGCTACAGAAATACCTCCACCCATGTGTGCAACAACAAGATTTAATTTATCTTCTTTGATATCATTTTCACTACTATATCTGTGAATACATGCCTTTATGCTTAATGCATGGGACTGACTTTTACGAGGTAATTCAGGAAGACCTGAAATTCTAGCAACATCATCCATTTCATCTACAGCAACTGGATCTAAAGTATAAACAGGTATCTGATATTTGTCTCCTATTATCCTGCCTATCAAACCTCCAAGATTTGACGAATGCTCACCTCCGACTCCCTTTTTTAAATCTTCAATCATAATATCGTTTACAATATAAGTACCGCTTTGTACAGGTTTAATGAGTCCACCTCTTACTACTATAGCTGCAACTTCATTTAATTTTATATTATTTTCATTTATCCAGCTATTTATAGAATCTAGTCTTAAATCAAGCTGGTCTATTATGTTTTTATATTTTTTTAATTCTTCTGCATTATGGCTTATTTCTGTGCGGAGAATTTCTTTTTTATCATCATAAAAAGCTACTTTAGTAGATGTTGACCCTGGATTTATTACAAGAACTTTCAACAGGTTCACCTGCCTTTTCAATTAATATTATATGAAACATACATAATATAAATTTAAATATTATTAAAAAATTTTTATCCTTACAATATTTTAATTCTACATTTTTATCAAAAATCCTTCTTATATTTAAAATTTTTTTATAACATCTTTATATTTTGTTGAATTGACAGATTTTTGACAAAACACCTGCAATTTTTAAGTATATCTATTTACAAAGCATTTTTAAGCTAATATCATACAAAAATAAATAAAATAAAAGCAGCATTACATCATATGATATAATGCTGCTTTTATTTTATTTATTTTTTACATAATTTATTAATCCACCTGCCAACAAAATTTTTTTATTTCTTTCCGATACATCAAGATTTACTTTAAACTCTATATTATTTGTTAAATTAAAAACTTTTATAATATCACTTTTTTCTATCTGTTGAGAAATATTTTCAATCTTCAAAATATCTCCAACATGAATATTTTCGTAATCAGCATCATTTATAAATACTAGAGGCAATATTCCACTATTGATTAAATTCGCCTTGTGTATTCTAGCAAATGACTTTGCTATTACAGCCTTTACACCTAGTTGAAGTGGAGCTAATGCTGCATGTTCACGACTTGAACCTTGTCCATAATTACTTCCAGCTATAATTATTCCTCCACCCCATTCCATAGCCCTTTTGCTAAAATCAATATCAATTGTTTCAAAACAGTGTTTAGATAGCTCAGGTATATTCGAACGAAGTGGCAGAAGCTTTGCGTTTGATGGCATTATATGATCTGTAGTTATGTTATCTTTTACCTTAATTAATACTCTTTTTTCTAAATCTGAAATCGGCGTATTCAGAGGAAAGGGCTTAATATTAGGGCCTCTTATCACTTCAATATTATTAATATCATCAGGTGGTTTAATTATCATATTATCATTTATATCAAATTTTTCTATTTTATTTATGACTGGCATTTTACCAAATTCTCTAGGATCCACTATATAACCTTTAATAGCTGATACTGCTGCAACTTCAGGGCTTACAAGATATACAGAAGCTGTTTTTGTACCACTCCTTCCATAAAAGTTTCTATTAAAAGTCCTAATAGAAATTGCTCCTGTCGCAGGGGCTTGTCCCATACCAATACAAGGCCCACAAGCACTTTCCAGTATTCTTGCACCTGCTGATATAAGATCTGAAAGTGCGCCGTTTTTAGCCAACATATTAAGTACTTGCCTAGAACCAGGCGATATAACAAGACTTACATTTTCTGGTATCGTTTTTCCTTTTAATATTGCAGCAACTTTCATTAAATCATCATAGGATGAATTCGTGCATGAACCTATAGCAACCTGATCTATTTTTAAATTTCCTGCATCCTTCACTTTAATAACATTATCAGGACTATGTGGTAATGCAATCATTGGTTCTAGTTCATCTAAGTTTATTTCTATAATTTCATCATATTCGGAATCCGCATCAGCATATAATGGTCTAAATGAATTTTCACGCCCTTGTGCTTTTAAAAATTCATATGTTATGTCATCAGATGGAAAAATTGATGTAGTTGCACCTAATTCTGCTCCCATATTGGTTATTGTTGCTCTTTCAGGTACAGACAAATACCTTACTCCATCTCCAGTATATTCAAATATTTTGCCAATACCCCCTTTTACTGTTAATCTCCTTAATAACTCCAAAATTATATCTTTTGCTGACACCCAAGGATTTAATCTACCTTTTAATTTAACATTAACAATAGAAGGCATTACTATTCTATAAGGTTCTCCTGCCATTGCAAGAGCAACATCAAGCCCTCCTGCACCTATAGCAAGCATTCCTATACCTCCAGCTGTCGGTGTATGACTGTCAGAGCCCAAAAGCGTTTTACCTGGAATGCCAAATCTTTCAAGGTGGACTTGATGACAAATGCCATTTCCTGGCCTTGAATAATATATCCCGTGTTTTGCAGCTACTGTTTGTATATATTTATGATCATCTGCATTTTCAAATCCTTCCTGCAACATGTTATGGTCAACATATGCAATAGAAAGTTCAGTTTTTACCTTGTCAATACCAAGAGCTTCCAACTGTAAATATGCCATAGTCCCTGTAGAATCCTGTGTTAGTGTTTGATCTATTTTAATAGCAATTTCTTCACCCTTTTTCAATATTCCATCAAAAATATGTTCTGAAAGAATTTTTTCTGTAATATTCATTAGCTTCACTCCTGTAGAATATTATACAACCTCTTTATTTTTTATATAATCTTCATATAAATAAATTACCTCTTTGTCAAATAAAGGTCTTTTTAACTGAATTGCAAGTTTTCTAACATAAGGCAGTAATTGATTTGCTTCATCTGTAGTTAAAATTCTGCCATATTCTTTAAATTTATTTATAAGTGCTGCTGTACCAGAATGTTTTCCAATAACAATCTGTCGTTCCAGACCAACTTCATCAGGATCAAAAATTTCATAAGTATGCGGATTTTTAAGTGCTCCATCTACATGAATACCTGATTCATGTGCAAAGACATTTGTTCCAACAATGGCTTTCCAGGAAGGAAGTTGCCTTCCAGAAGCTTGCGAAACATACTCTGAAAGCTCTCTAAACTTTGTAGTGTCAACACCGATATCCATTTTATAAACATGTTTTAATGCCATTACAACCTCTTCTAAAGCAGCATTCCCAGCTCTTTCTCCTAAACCATTTACTGTTACTCCTATAAAATTCGCACCGGCTCTCATACCTGCAAGAGCATTTGCAGTAGCCATACCAAAATCATTGTGGGTATGCATTTCAATATCAATCTCAACAGCTTCTTTAATTGCTCTTATCATGTCATATGTTTTAAAAGGATCTAAAAAACCTACAGTATCACAAAACCTTAATCGATCTGCCCCTGCCTGTTTTGCATATTTAGCAAATTCAATAAGAAAATTCATGTCTGTTCTTGAAGCATCTTCTGCATTTACTGAAATATAAACCCCTTCTCTCTTAGCAAAACTAGTTGCTAAGGCCATATTATCCAATACCCACTGCCTTGTTTTTTTAAGTTTATGTTCAATATGAATGTCTGATGTAGAAACAGAAATTGCAACAGCATCAACACCACATTCTAAAGATTCTTCAACATCTTTTACTACAGCCCTGTTCCATGCCATAATACTTGCGTTAAGACCAAGTTTAGCAATTTTAGCTATTGTTTCTTTTTCATCTCCTCCCATTGTAGGTATTCCAACTTCTAATTGATCAACACCGATTTCATCTAACATTTTCGCAATTCTGATTTTTTCATTATTTGCAAATACAACACCTGCTGTTTGCTCACCATCCCTCAAAGTTGTATCAACTATATATACATTTTTATTCTTTTTAAAAGACATAATGCTTCCTCCTTCAAAACTCTTTACAAATTATTTTATATGTAACCACTTATAAAGTCAATAGTATTTTGCAATTTTATATCACAAAAATTGCAAAACCCGAACTAAAATTAATTTTAATTCGGGTTTGTTAAATAGTATTGATTAATCGTTGAATGTGTATTGCAATATATCCAATTTCTTCTTCAGGAACTTCCTTTTCTAACGTATTTTCTATTACTTTTGACACATCCATTGCTATATTATAAGCTCTTTTAAATTTTTTCTTTATAGGAAGCAGAAGTTCATTTACCACAGGAGCATTTTTTTCTAATCTATCAACAGCAAAACGCAGGTGAGTTACAAGTCTTAGATAATCAATCGAATCTCTATCAATATGTTTTCCTAGGTGGCTTTCAATTGTTAACACTAATTGAGATACAAGTCTAGCATTTTTTAAAGTATTTGATAAACCAGCATTTTCTAAAGCAGCATGCAAGTGAAGTGCTATAAAACCTGCTTCATCTTCGGGTAGTAAAATATTAAGCCTTTGATTTATCAATTCTAACGCTTTTAATGCAATATTGTAATCATCAGCCTTTTTTAAATTATCTTTATTTAAACGTCTGCCATAAATATATTCTATTTCTTCAGGTACAGGTTCCAAATTGACACCTATAAATCTCCCTACAATATTTTTTATTTTTTTTATGTAGTTTAAATCTTCATAGTTTTTACGCGAAATTTCAATTATTTTCTGAAAATCAAGTAATCCATTTGCTAAATTTAATTTTAAGTCATCCAGTCCAAAAATAAATGGGTTGTTAAAATCAAAAAGATTTAATGTTACCATATCGCTGCCAAATGCTGCTGCAAGTTCTAGATTAGATACTCCATAAATTAAAGAGGGTACTGTTATAACCGTTTCAGCCATAACAGTTCTTCCTTCAGATGTCTTTATTGTTTCAATCAATTGTCTTTTTGTGATTTTTTCAATGTCTTGTCTGGTTAGTTCAAATATTCTCTTCATTATAAATACCTCCTTTTAAAATTTTAAGCTGGTAAAGAGTAATTAATACTGCTTACCAGCTTATGCCCTTACGGTTACATGCTATTATATAAATTTTATATTATTTTATATCTAATGTCAATTATTATAATTGAACACTTATTTTAGTAATTTTCTGCATATTAATTTTTTGCTCTTCTGTGTATTCTACCTGTTTCTTTATATTTTCTAAATTTTTTAGATTATTTTCATCAACTATATTAATTTCTGCAAGTAACTGCTGTGAAGATGCAAGTAGTTCTTCTGTCTGTGCTGATATATTTTCAGATGCTTCCATAACTTTTTTAACAGCTTTTAAAGTTTCTGCTGATCCTACCGCTGTTTCCTCAGCAGCTAAAGAAATATTACTGATAATTTCTGCGACTTCATTAAAACCTTCTCTGGTCTCTTTGAAAATATCTAAAACCTTGTCTACATCTTTTGATGCTTTTGCAGAAAAATTGATATCTTTTATAACATTATCTACTGTATTTTTTGTAAAATCTATTAAACTCTCAATTATAATTCCAATCTTTTCGACACTATTTGTTGACTGTGCAGCTAACTTCCTTATTTCATCAGCAACTACAGCAAATCCCTTGCCATTTTCACCAGCTCTTGCAGCTTCTATTGCAGCATTTAAAGCTAATAAATTTGTCTGCTCAGCAATATCTGAAATAGAAAATAAAATATCCTTAATACCTCCCATCTTTTTATCCAGTTCTTTTAATTCATTAGACGTGGATATTGAATTTTCTAAATTACTTTTTAAAGTCTCAATAAGTTTTTTCACTTGATTACCTTTATCATCTGTGCTTTCTTCTATTTCTCTTATTTTATTCATTGCCTCATTCATATTTCTCATAAGTTTATCAGATACCTCTGTTAAACCTTCATTTGTCCCTGATACAAATGTTATTGATTCAACTACCCCATTAACATTTTCTGAGATCATATTAATTCCTTCAACTAAATCTTCCAAGCCTTTTTTTGAAGAAATAAGATTGTTTGTGTTTTCTTCTGATTGCTCTTTTATTTCAGAAGAATAATTCATAATATTTTCTGACTGATTCATAGCATTTAAAACTTCACTATTTATAAGATTTGCGAATTTTTTTAATCTTTTAATAATTATTAAGGCATAAATTATTATTAAAATTATAGTTAAAACACTAACAGAAAGTGATATATAAAAATTTTTTTGATTTTCTTTTACCATATTGCTAAAAGTAGGTAAAAAACCTTGAGAATATGTTGAACTAAAATCATTTATTCCGCTTTGTATACGGCTTAAAAAATATGTAATGCTTACTGCTTTATCATTGTCTGTTTGAGGATTATAATTCTCAGATAAACTTTTAATAGTATTTTTAAGACTATCAATATTTTCTTCTACATCCTGAATATTTTTATTTAACTTTTGATAATTTGCATCATTTTTATATTCAGATAATGTATTTTTAATATTAGAAATATTAGAAATCATTTGATCCAAAGAAGATTGCATTGAATAACTTGTTGAGTTGCCAAGCATATAATTATTCAAGCTTTCTTGAACATTGCCACTCAAAATTGCGATTTGAACTTGCGCATTTGATACATTTACAACCTGGTTTACTACATATTTTTTCAGTTGTTCTGTTTTTTTAATTGTATTTAATAACCCCAAATTGACAGTCAATGATAAAATAACTGTCAAAATTCCAATAATTATAAAAGAGCTGATGAGCTGACCCCTAATAGTTTTAGCCATGTAACAGTTTCTCCCTTCCAAAAATGAAATTATGTCACTATAATATATTATCGAATTAATTCTAAAAAATTTTAATGTAAAAGAGTGATTCACTATAATGAACCACTCTTTTACATTATGCAAATATCAAAACAGGTCTTTCAACATGACTTTCTGATAAAATAATAAATTTTTTGATTTCTTCTAATGCCCATTTTAGCTTTTCTTCATCATTAGCATAAATTGTAGCAATTGGATCTCCTTTTTTTATAACATCTCCTGCTTTTCCTCCAAGCATTATCCCAACAGCTAAATCAATTACATCTTCTTTTCTTTCACGTCCTGCTCCTAATTTCATTGCTATAAGGCCTAAATCAAGAGCCATTAAATCTTTAATGTAAATATCTTTATCTGCAACCCATGATTTTACATATTTTGCTTGCGGTAAAAGCTTAATATCATCTACAACTCTTTCATCTCCGCCTTGAGCTATTATAAATTCTTTAAATTTATTTAAAGCTCTGCCGCTATCCAAAGCGTCCTGCAACATAGATCTTGCTTCCTTATTATTCTTTGCAATACCTGCGATCTCTAACATATCAGAACCTAATACCATGCAAACTTCTAATAAGTCCTTTGATCCATTTCCTTTTAATACATCTATTGCTTCAACAATCTCAAGTGAATTGCCAATTGCCAGTCCCAGAGGCTGATCCATATTGGTTACATGTGCTACAGTTTTTCTTCCGACCGAGTTACCAATACTTACCATTAAGTCTGCTAAAGTTTTTGCACTTTCTAAATCTTTCATAAAAGCTCCTCTGCCTACTTTAACATCTAAAACTATCCCATCAGCTCCTGAAGCTATTTTTTTGCTCATTATTGAGCTTGCAATAAGAGGTATTGAATCAATGGTTGCAGTAACATCCCTTAATGCATAAAGCTTTTTATCAGCAGGTGTAAGATTTTTAGTCTGTCCAATTACAGCAATCCCATGTTTATTTACATTTTCAATAAATTCTTCTTCTGAAAGTTCAACTTTCATTCCAGGTATAGACTCTAGCTTATCAATTGTACCGCCAGTATGTCCTAACCCTCGTCCGGACATTTTTGCAACAGGTGCACCACATGCTGATACCATTGGCGCAAGTACCAAAGTTGTAGTATCAGCAACTCCACCTGTAGAATGTTTATCTACCTTAATCCCCTTTATTGGAGATAAATCCATAACATCACCAGAATGAGCCATTGCCATTGTCAGATTTGCAGTTTCTTCTGGTGTCATTCCTCTGAAGTATATTGCCATTGCTAGGGCACTCATCTGATAATCTGGTAAATAATCTTTTGTATAAGATGAAATTATAAAATCTATTTCTTCTTTGGATAAAATACCACCATCTCTTTTTTTCATTATCAAATCATACATACGCATAAAAATACCCCCTTAATCTATTGGCAGTTGATGTAAGAAAGAACTGCCATTTTTTATAGGTCCAACATTGAATATATCAGCTAATGTAGCTGCTATATCTGAGTAGGTACTTCTAATACCTAAATTAAACCCACTTTTCATTTTAGGACTATAAACTAAAAGAGGTACGTATTCTCTTGAATGGTCCGTACTCTTTGTGGTAGGATCACAGCCATGATCTGCTGTAATTATAAGCAAATCTTCTTGTGTCATTTTATCGATAATTTCTGGAAGCCTGTTATCAAAATGCAAAAGTGCATTTGCATAGCCTTCAACATCATTTCTATGTCCGTATAACATATCAAAATCAACTAAATTAGTAAAAATAAGACCTTCTTTGACTGTATCAAAGGCTTTTATAGTTGCTGTAATACCTTCCTCATTGTTTTTGGTGTGATCTACATCTGTAATGCCCCTACCTGCAAAAATATCTTCGATTTTACCAATAGCAAAAACCTCATAATTGTTTTCTTTTAATATGTCCAATATTGTTGCTTCAAAAGGTTTTAGTGAAAAATCCTTTCTATTCTCTGTCCTCTTAAAATTACCTGGTGTACCATTAAAAGGACGTGCAATAACTCTTCCAACAGCATTTTCTCCTGATAAAATTCCCCTGGCAATTTCACATATTTTATAAAGCTCTTTAATTGGCACTATATCTTCATGGGCTGCAATCTGAAAAACACTGTCCGCAGAAGTATACACTATTAAATTACCAGTTTTTATGTGTTCTTCACCTAATTCCTTAATAATTTCTGTTCCTGAAGCTGGTTTGTTACCTATTACTTTTCTTCCTGTTTCTTTTTCAAATCTATCGATAATTTCTTTTGGAAAGCCATCTGGAAATGTTGGAAAAGGTTTCTCAGTAATAAGCCCGGCTATTTCCCAATGACCTGTTGTAGTATCTTTACCTGCAGATTTTTCTGCCATTTTACCATATGCACCAATAGCGTTTGGATTTTCAGGAACACTTTTTAAAGGTAGTATATTCCCAAGACCTAGTCTTCCCATATTTTCTAGTTTTACTCCTGTTTTCTCTGTAACATGTCCTAAAGTATTTGAACCTTCATCTCCAAATTTATAAGCATCAGGTAATTCCCCTGCACCTACACTATCTAAAACTATAACGGCAACTCTTTTAAACATCTGATCACCTCTTAAATTTCTGTCATTTAATTTTCTATAAAAAATTATAAATCTTTAGAAGTAAAGGCTCCTGGCAACAAATCCTTTACAGTAACAACTGAATAATCACCTTTCATATTGCTTAAAATAACAGTCATATTTTCACCGCCAAGTTCCATCATAACCTGACGACAAGCTCCACATGGAGATACAGGGCCTTCTGTATCTGCAACTACAGCAATTGCTTTTAATTTTGTATCACCATTTGAGTATGCATTAAAAAGTGCTGTCCTTTCAGCACAGTTTGTAAGGCCATAAGATGCATTTTCAATATTGCATCCTTTATAAATATTGCCTTCTTCTGTAATAACACATGCACCGACTTTAAATTGGGAGTAAGGCACATAAGCCTTCTCCCTTGCTTCTTTAGCAATATTTACTAATTGCTCATATTCTTTAAATTCCATTTTTGCACCTTCTTTTTAAATTCTCTTGCGAATTATATAAAAATCAAACTTTGATGAGTTAAAATAATTTGATGAATATAATATTGGTATATTTTTTTCATCATAGTGTACCTGTTCTAACAAAAGTATAGAATCATTTTTATCCATTTTTAATTTTTTTTCAACAATAGGATCATGTTTTATTATTCTTATATTTGAAACTGCATAAGTTATTTTTATGGAATGTTCACTTTCTAAATATGCAAACATTGACTGCTCAAAACCATTAAAAGAATCCCCTAAAATTTCTTCCGGAAGTCTGTCAATACAATATACAACTGGAATATCATTTGCTGTTCTTACTCTTTCAACTTTGTATATAATTGAACCCGGTTTCAATTTTAAGTTATCTGCTTCACCATCATATGCAGGTAACCTGTAAACTGTAAAATCCTTAGTCCCAGGAATCATACCTTGCCTTTCTATTAGAGAAGTTACACTAAAAAGTTCCTCGAGCCCACTTTTTATCAAAGGCTTATTTTTCACAAATGTTCCAATACCCTGCTGCTTTACAATCAAACCTTCATCTTCAAGAATTCTCATAGCTTCCCTTAAAGTTGCTCTACTTATGCCAAACTGTTTTGCTAACTTAGCTTCAGAAGGTAGTTTTTCTCCTTCTTTCCATTGTCCAGTCTTTATTAACTCTTCCATTTTTCTTAAAGCTAATTCATACAGAGGTCTTTTATCTGGTAAAAGCATCTTAATTCCTCATTTCTTTGGTGTGTATGGTACACCATCAGCTGCAGGTGCAACACTTTTCCCACCAACACCAACTAAAGCAAGTATTGTTAAAATATATGGTAACATCATAATTATATTTTTAGACAAAGCAGTATTTTGAAGTTGCATACTAAGAGCAGTTGCAAAACCAAATAAGAGCGCCGCTCCAAATGAACCAAAAGGAGTCCATTTTCCAAATATCATTGCTGCTAATGCAATATATCCTCTACCGTTTGTCATATCTGGGCTAAAACTATTTAAAGCAGCAATTGACAAATATGCACCACCAAGAGCTGAGAAAAATCCACTTAATCCTACGCCCAAGTACCTTAGTTTAATAACATTTATACCTGCAGTTTCTGCAGCTTCTGGGTTTTCACCTACTGCTCTGATCCTCAAACCCAAATTTGTATGGAAGAGAAAATAGTCAGCAAGAATCAAAAGTATTAACATTAAATAAACAATAACACTATGACCACTTAAAACTCCACCTAAAAAAGGTATCTTATCAAGTACAGGTATATCAATAGTTGGAAGCATTGGTGTTGAAGTTGGTGTACCTGTAAAACCATACATAGTATTTAAAAGATATGCTGTAATTCCTGATGCAAATATATTAATTGCCATACCTAATATTATCTGATCAGCAGTTAGCGAAACTGCTGCCCATGCGAAAATCAACGCTGTAATTATTCCCACTATTATTGCACCGAGTAGACCCAACCATGCATTACCAGTCAAATAAGAAAATACAACAGCAAAAAATGCAGCAATTAACATTATTCCTTCCATTGCTATATTAACAACACCAGACCTTTCAGAAAAAGTACCGCCTAAGGCTGGTAATGCAAGTGGAGTTGCCATTGCAAGTGTGGCAGCCCATAATTGCGGATTTAAAAGTATATCCATTATACTGACGCCTCCTCTTTACTGCTTTTTGCAAATTTTTCTCTGAATAATTTTATTATTTTATCAGCTGCTACAAAGAATATAATTAGTCCAGTAATAACATCAGCAAGTTGACCAGGCACCTGGGCATTTAGCTGCATAAGCTGTGAACCCGTTCCTAATGCTGCAAATAAAATAGCAGCAAATATTACACCTATAGGATTGTTTTTTGCAAGCAAAGCAACAACTATAGCTGTATAACCATATCCAGATGTAAAACTATCATAAAGCCTATGCTGTACACCAAGCATTTGTACAGCCCCTGCAAGTCCAGCAAACATCCCGCTGAGACCTAAAGACAGTACAATGTTAAATGGTACATTCATACCTGCATATTTTGATGCTCTTTGATTTAACCCGACAGCCCTCATTTCAAATCCCCAAGTTGTTTTAAACATAAGCCAATAAACAAATGCTGCTGCTATTAAAGCTATAAATATTCCATAAGAAAGCTGTGTATTCTTAACCATAAAAGGAATAACTGCACTTGCTTGAATTTTAGGAGACTGAGGTATTGAACCTTTTTCCATCATTGGACCAAATTCAAGCAAAAAGTGGCTAAAATAAATAGCAATGTAACTCATCATCATTGTTGTAATAACTTCATGAGCTCCTGTATAAGCTTTTGCAAAACCTGGTATTATACCTGCCCAAAGACCACCAGCAATCATTGCAGCTACTAGTGCAAAAGGAATGTGTATATACCATGGCAACCCCTGAAAGTGATATCCTATCCATACGCCTACAATTGCTCCGATCCAATACTGGCCTTCTGCACCAATGTTAAACAAGCCTGCTCTAAAAGAAATCGCAACTCCAAGGCCAGTTAAAATAAGTGGTACAGAATTTGCTAAAGTATTTGCTATATTATTTACTGATCCAAAAGCTCCAATAAATAATGATACATATGCGGTAATTGGATTAAATCCAGTAATAATCATAATGATAGAACCTATAATAATAGCTATTATTACTGAAAGTGCTGGTACATATAATTCTTTTATGGCATTTTTCATTATTTCGCCTCCCTTGCATTACTGTCATATCTTGAACCTGCCATAAGCATACCAATCTGCTCTCTGGTTGCTGTCGTGCCATCAAGTATATCCATAATTTCTCCATTATGAATTACACCTATTCGATCTGATAATGACATAATTTCTTCTAATTCTAAAGATACAAGTAAAACCGCAGAACCTTTATCTCTCATTTCTAACAATCTTTTGTGTATATATTCTATTGCCCCTACATCCATACCTCTTGTAGGTTGTGCAGCAATTAAAAATTTAGGATTATATCCAACTTCTCTTGCAAGTATGACTTTTTGCTGATTACCTCCAGAAAGACCTCTTGCCTTTAACATATAATCAGTTGGTCTGATATCAAATTCCTGAACTTTAATTTTTGCATTCTCATATACTTTTTTATATTGTATAACTCCACTACGTGCATAAGTTGGAGTATTATATTCTCTTAATATTAAATTTTCCGCAACACTGAAATCTAAAACAAGACCATCAATCTGTCTGTCCTGAGGTATATATGATATACCCTGTTTATAAAGATCTCTGGTTGTAAGATTAGTAATATCTTTCCCTTGCATAGAAACAGTACCGGATTTCTTAGGTCTTAAGCCCATTATCGCTTCAATAAGTTCAAATTGTCCATTGCCATCTATACCTGCAAGTCCGAATATTTCACCTTCGTGTATATCAAAGCTTACATTTTTTACTTTAACAATACCCTGCATATCAACTACACTTAAGTCTTTAACACTAATTACAACATTACCAGGCTTATAATCTGTTTTTTCTACCCTTAAAACAACTTCTCTTCCTACCATAAGATTTGCTAACTCTTGTTCAGTAGTTTCTTTTGTATTTAAAGTACCTACAGTCTTGCCTCTTCTCATAACTGTGACTTTATCAGAAATAGCCATAACTTCTTCTAACTTATGGCTAATAAAGATTATGGATATACCTTTTTTAGCCAAATCCTTCATTATAGCAAATAATTCTTCTGTTTCCTGTGGAGTCAACATAGCAGTAGGTTCATCCAATATTAAAAGTTTTGCATTTCTATAGAAAGCTTTTAATATTTCAACCCTTTGCTGTAATCCGACAGTTAAATCTTTAACTTTTGCTTCAGGATCTATATCAAGTTTGTATTTTTTTGATATTTCTATAATTGATTCATTAGCCTTTTTTACATTATAAGATATTCCTTTTGGTTCTGATCCTAATACAATATTTTCAGCAACTGTTAAAACCGGAATAAGCATAAAATGCTGATGAACCATACCTATACCTTTTTCAATAGCTTCATGAGATCCACTTAAATTAAGAATTTCTCCATTAAATTTTAATGTGCCTGAATCAGGCTTATATAATCCATATATAATATTCATCAAAGTAGATTTCCCCGCACCATTCTCACCGAGAATTGCATGTATTTCCCCTTCTTCTACTGTTAAATTTACTCCGTCATTTGCTCTAACACGAGGAAAAACTTTTGTTATATTTTTTACTTCAAGTAGTACACTCATAATTTATTACCTCCAAAAAAGGGCTGAATGGTGACTCAGCCCTGTTTTTTTTGATTATTTTGCAATCTTATCAGATACTGTTATCTTTCCATCTATAATATCTTGTTCTAATTGTTTAACTTTATCAATAACTGACTGTGGAACATCTTTATTAATTGTACCTATTCCTACACCATTATTCTTCAAATCAAAATATACAATACCACTCTTAAAATTACCATTTAAAGTTTCTTTGATAATATCAAAAGTTGCAGTATCAACTCTTTTTACAGCAGATGTCAAAACAGAATCTGGTGCTAAATAAGCTTGGTCTGCATCAACACCAATTGCATATACTTTTTTCTCTTGAGCAGCTTTTATTACACCTTCGCCAGTACCACCAGCAACCTGAAATACAACATCTGCACCTTGGCTAATCTGAGTCAAAGCCATTTGCTTACCAGTTGCTGGATCTGTAAAGCTGTTTGTGTAGTTTAACAATATATTTATGTTAGAATCAACAGCTTTAGCACCCTGTTGATATCCTGCTATATAACTATCAACTGGTGGTATCTGCATTCCACCAACAACACCTATTGTATTTTTATCATTAATTCTCGGATTACTCTTTTCATTCTGCATAAGCCCAGCTAAAGCACCCACAAGATAGCCGCATTGTTCAGTCTTGAACATAGCTGAAGAAACATTTGGTCTATCTGTTATCTCAGAGTCAATTATCATAAATTTTATGTCTGGAAATTTTTGAGAAACTTCTTCTGTTGCATCATGCATCATGAAACCAACAGCTATTATAAGGTCATATCCTTGCTGTGCAAAATTTGTCAAGTTTGGAACGTAATCTGTCATTTGCTTTGACTGAATTACATTAATTGTTACACCAAGCTCTTTCCCAGCTTTTTCAAGTCCTTGGTATGCCATCTGATTAAAACTGTGATCATTAATACCGCCAACATCTGTAACCAGACCTACTTTAAAGTTTTTAGCTTTTTCTGCTTGAGTATTAGTCTGTGGTTGTGGGTTCTGTTGTTTAGTACTTGAAGAACACCCTGACAAAAGAACAGATGATGCTAATACTACTGCAAGTAGTGATGCTAAAACAATACGCCACTTTTTCATTTTATAACCTCCTACAATTTTTGTTACCGTTTACCATTATTATATTTAGTAAACGACTTGTCTGACATCTAACAATATTATATCTTTAACAATATTGATAGACAACCTTTAAATATGTTTATTTTATTTACCAAACAAAAAATATCTCTTAAAATCTCCAAATTACTTTATATATCTTTGATAATTATTTTTTATTTTTAAAATTTGTTCACAACAGAATTTACAATCTCATCTCTTATATCTTTATATTTACCTAAAAGATTGTCACATTCTTTATTTGCTTTATCTGTAATTTCTTTGTCTTTTATATAAGGTATATTTACTCTTACATTTAATATTGCACTTTCCATAGCTGCATATAATAGTATTGCACCAACTGCAGCATCTGATACAGCATTTGGATTTCCATATTCAGAAATAAGCATTGTTGGTGTAAAAGCATCACCACAAAGTCTTGCCAATTTTAACGGAACATTCATAGCATTTATATATGCTTTTTGCAATTGTTCAGTTCTTTTGACTTTTTCTTCATCTGAATTTTTAGGTAATTTTATAGCTTTCATGACCTCATCATAAGCAGCTGTATCTTCATCAATTAGTGCTATGTAATCATTTAGAAGTCTATTACATATATTAATGCCTTCATTTATTTCATCTTTTACATCATCATCATACTCTTCGTAAAATTTCCTTCCAATGGTTAAATTATAAACCATTTGGGACAAGGCAACACCTAAACTTGCTGTTGCTGCCGCGACACTACCACCTCCTGGTGTTGGTGATGCTGATGATACTTTGATAATGTAATCTTTTAATGAATCATTAATTAACATTTTATAAAACAACTCCTTTTGTATATATTTTTCATCTTTATTATATCAATTTTAGAATATTTATGTAATAAATATTACAAAATATTATAACACCTTTTCTCTATATTCTTTTGGCGTAAATCCAGTAACATTTTTAAAAATCTTGCTAAAATAATGAGGGTCTGAATACCCAACAGCTTCAGCAACTTCATAAATTTTTACCTTTATATCTTCTAAAAGTTCTTTTGCTTTTGTAACTCTAAATTCCAACAAATAATCCGAAAATGTAATTCCCATTTCTATTTTAAATAGTGTACTTAGATAATTTGGGGTCACATAAAGCATTTCAGCTATACTGTTCAAAGAAATATCTTTATCACAATACTTAATATTTATAATTTGGAGGGTTTGTTCAATTAACTTTTTATTCTTTGAGCCTTTTGAAATAGCTACATATTCACAAATAATTTCTATTAAATTTTTCATCCATATGTATACATCCTTTTTATTGGTAAAAGATGATATCTGAAGCCATGGATCTGTTTCTTTAAATAAAACATCTGCGTTTTCACCTATTTCAATAATTGATCTTGTAATAAGAGCAATTAATTCTATGCCCCACCTTTTTATAAAATCCAGCGAGTAATCTTCGTCATTAAATTCATCCCAGATTTTATTAAATATATTTAGTGATAATTCTGAGTCCCCTCTTTTTATAGCTTTTGATAATTCTTCTTCTAATTCTAATGGATATTTGTAGTGCTCAGCTTTAAAGAATTTTAAATCTTTTTTATTCAAAAAAGGCATATTATTAATACTTTTTTCAATAAGCTCTTTTCTCTTATCTATTGCATCTTTTATAGTTTTTATTAATATATCAATATCAATAGGTTTTAATATGTAATCAAAAGCACCTAATTTTACTGCTTGCTGAGCATACATAAATTCATCATAAGCACTTAGCAAAATCACTACAACAAATGGATCCAGCTTCTTTATTTCTTTGGTAAGTTCAAGTCCATCTATGTAAGGCATGCGTATATCTGTTAAAACTATATCTGGTTGATTCTCAGAAAAAATCTTCAATGCTTCTTTACCATCTTTAGCATCTTTAACGACTTCAAACCCTAAAATTTCCCAATTAACGCTTTTAGTAAGACCCTCTCTAACAATAGGTTCATCATCCACAATCAAAATTTTCATAAATATCCTCCTCACTTTTGTGCTGGAATTGAGATCCTTGCGATAGTGTTGTTCTCATTTATATAAAACCTAAGACCAAAATTTTCTCCATAATAAAGTTTTAATCTTTCATTAACATTTTGTATCCCATAACTATCTTTTTCCTCAGTAGCTGAATTCAATAAATAATTTACTTTTGAAAGGTCTATAGTATTTCCATTATTAATAATTTCAAAGATAATATTATCATGTTCATAAAAACCTTTAATCTTTATATAGCCTTTCCCCTCATAGGTTTCTATACCATGAATTAATGCATTTTCTACGAGTGGCTGCAATATAAGTTTTATCGTTTTGTAATTCAGAATTTTTTTATCAATATCAAAATAAACATCAAATTTATTTCTAAACCTTATTTTTTGAATAATTATATAACTTTCTACCTGTTTTATTTCATCCTGAATTGATATAATCTCATTGCCTTTATTTAAACTGTATCTTAATATTGATGCTAGAGCATTTACCATTTTGCTTATATCAGGGACATTGTTTCTTAATGCTATCCAATTTATAGAATCTAAAGTATTATACAAAAAATGGGGATTTATCTGTGCTTGCAAAGCCTTTAATTCTGCTTCTTTCTTTTTTAATTTTGATAAATATACCTCATGTATCAAATCATTTATTCTCTTTATCATATAATTAAAGCTTGAATAGAGTATTCCAATTTCACCTTTTATTTCTGTTTTTGCCATAACATCCAAATTGCCATCTTTTATACTTTCCATTTTATTAGCAAGCATGATTATAGGTTTAGAAAAAGTATATGAAAAATATAAAGAAAAAAGTGCAGATATTATTAAAACAACAAAAGCTAACATGTATATATAATTTCTTAATGCATCAGCTTTCTCATTAAGCTCTTTTAATGGTATCATAGCTATGATTTTCCATTGATTTTGTGGTATAGTATTATATATATACATTTCTTTACCATCCTTATTATTAAAAAACCCGCTTCCTGAATTTTGGTTATATAATTTTTTATCATTATTAAAATTTTTACCTTCTGGATAAATTATATTTCCTTCATTATTACATAGATAAACCACACTACTTTTGCTTATTTTTATTCCGGAAATCGCAGCGGCAATTTTTTGTAAATCTAAATCAACAGAAATTACAGCTATAGGCTTTTCAAAGTCTTTTACACTTGTTACAACTCTCGCAACAGAAATTAATGGAAAGCCAAAATCATTATTTACAAACCAATATAGCTTTCCTTTTAGCTCAAGGGTTTTCTTATACCATTCTTTATTTTCCACAATTTTAGAAGACATTACATTATTTTGCTCAAAATTATCTGGATAATCTGGTTTATCTATAGCATATATTTCTATTGAATTATAATTTTCATTAAATATTCCCGGATATAAAATGCTATTTCTTATAGCAGTTATTTGTTTATTTATTTCAAATGAAGTGTTGTTAGAAAATTTAGTAAGATTGCTCTGTAACTCTCTATTCATAGAAACAAAAAGCAGTGTATCTTTTAGATTTTCCATCATTTTAGAAATGTTTTTATTTGATTGATTAAGAGTTTCTAATGTTGTTTTTTTTACTTCTTCATTTATAAAATCTGATGTTACTTTTCCAGTTATAAAAGCTATTATAATCAATGGTATTACAATAATAAGTATATACGATAAAAACATTTTTTTATATAGCATAAAACTCACCTCTTCAAAAGTGTATAGAAAATTACACTAAATAGTATAATTATATCATTATAAATGCAATCGCTTTCTAATATAATTTAATTATAAACTAAAATTTCTAAAAGGAGGAATATTTAATGATAAAAAAGAATAAAATTTTATCTTCTGTCGTTGCTTTAACTTTAGCAGGAAGCTTAATTGCTGGTTGTAGTTCAAATCCGCAAAGTTCTTCATCAGATAAAACTACAACTGCAAATAAAAGTGAGCCTGTAACAATTACTTATTCATCCGGAAAAGATTCAACACCTGCTACACAAAAACTTATAGAAGCATTCGAAGCAAAATATCCAAATATTAAAGTAAAATTTCAAGAACTTCCAAGTTCTACAGATGATCAGCACAACTCATACGTAACAGCACTATCAGCAGGTGATTCAAGTATTGACATAATGGCAATGGATATAATATGGGTTCCAGAATTTGCTGCAGCTGACTGGCTCTTACCTCTTGATAACAAATTTACACCACAGATGCAAGACCAAATGCTACCCGGTCCAGTTGAAGCAATGAAATACAATGGTCATGTTTGGGCAGTACCAAGATTTACAGATGCAGGAGTTCTTTATTATAGAACAGATATTATACAAACACCACCTAAAACATGGGATGAATTAATACAAATGTCAAAAGAAAACGTTGGTAAAGGCGGTACAAAATATGGTATTGTTTTCCAGGGTAACCAATACGAAGGGCTTGTATGTGATGCACTAGAATTTATAGGTGGTAATGGAGGAAGTGTTCTTGAAGGAAATAAAGTTACAATAGATACACCTCAGGCTATAGGTGGACTTCAAAATATGATAAATCTAGTTAAAGAAAAAATTGCACCACCTGGTGTAACAACATATCAAGAGGAAGAGGCAAGAAATGTATTTCAACAGGGAGATTCTATATTTATGAGAAATTGGCCTTATGCATGGGCTCTAGTTAACGGAAATGATTCACCAGTCAAAGGTAAAGTAGGTATAGCTCCTATTCCAAGAGGAAATGATGGAAAAGCAGGAACTCCTACTCTTGGCGGTTGGAACCTAGGTATTAATAAATTTTCTAAACACCCTGAAGAAGCATGGAAATTTGTCGAATTTGCTACAAGTGAAGAAGGACAAAAGATCACTGCTTTAGAAGGCGGTATGCTGCCAACTATTAAAGCTTTATATCATGATAAAGAAATATTAGCTAAAAATCCTTATTGGGCAGATTTTTATGATGTTTTCATAACAGCAAAACCAAGACCGGTTTCTCCTTTTTACCCACAAATGTCAGATGTTATGCAAATTAATTTCCACAAAGCATTAACTGGTGAAATCACTGCACAACAAGCAATTCAAAATGTAGCAAAGGGTCTTAATGAAATAATTCAAAGTGGTGGTAAATAAAATTTCTTCATATAAATCTAAATCCATAGTGGCAGCATAAGCTGCCACTGCTTATAAGAGGTGATATTTTTGGTTAAGAATGATAATATAAAAAAACCTGTAAAATCTAAATTTCAAATAAATGAACAAATGCTAGGTTACTTATTAGTAACTCCAGCTCTATTATGTATATTTACAATAGCATTATATCCTGTATTTGATACGTTTAGACTAAGTTTATTTCACATGAGATTACAATTAATAAATCTAACACATTTTATTGGGTTTGCAAATTATGTCACTTTATTTGAAGATTCAAGATTTTGGGCTGCCACTTTAAATACAGTTGTTTTTACAGTGGTTTCTGTTACTTTTGAGCTGATTTTAGGTATGATTATGGCTCTATTAATGAATAAAAAATTCAGAGGAACCGGCCTTGTAAGAGCTGCTGTACTTATCCCCTGGGCAATACCTACTATTGTATCTGCACTTATGTGGAAATTTATATATAATGATCAATATGGTGTTTTAAATGATATCTTTAATCGTCTTGGGTTAATCCATGGATATGTCGCTTGGCTTGGAAATCCTTCATCTGCAATGGGTGCTGCAATTTTTGCAGATGTATGGAAAACAGCTCCATTTATGGCTCTTTTATTATTAGCAGGACTGCAAAATATTTCAAATGATCTATATGAAGCTGCTAAAGTTGATGGTGCGGGAAGTATACGACAATTTATCAGAATTACCTTACCACTTTTAAAACCAACAATTTTGGTTGCTCTTATATTTAGAACTTTAGATGCGTTTAGAGTATTTGACCTTATTTTTGTAATGACAGGTGGGGGCCCTGGCAATTCTACAGAAACCCTGTCAATATATGCCTATAAAACATTATTTAGAAATCTGGATTTTGGACTCGGTTCAGCAATGTCTGTAATAATATTTATATTCGTATTTTTATTTGCAATGATGTATATAAGACTTTTAGATAAAAGTGTCTTTAAATGAGGTGATATTATGAATAAAAAATTTATAAATCAATCAGTATTTTATGTTTTTATTATAATTTTTCTTGGGTTTGTCATATTCCCATTTTTTTGGCAAACATTAGCTTCTTTAAAAACACCCCAAGAATTATTTAGCATACCACCAAAATGGATACCAAGTAAATTTTATACTGGATATTATATAAATGTATTTACTAAAAGACCCTTTTTAACTTATCTGAAAAATAGCTTAATTGTTGCATCTTCAACTACTATCTTCAGTCTTTTTGTATCATCTTTTGCAGCATATGCTTTAGCAAGGCTTAAATTTAAAGGTAAAGCTATAATTCTATCTTTGGTTTTATCTGTATCAATGTTCCCTGGTATAGCTATAGTAAGCCCACTTTTCTTATTTCTTAAAAATGTCCATCTTTTAAATAGTTATTTAGGACTAATATTGACATATACAACATTTGCAATACCTTTATCTCTATGGATACTGACATCCTTTTTTAAAGAAATACCATTTGAACTTGAAGAATCTGCAAAAGTTGACGGTGCTACACCAATGCAAGCATTTATCAAAATAATAATGCCACTTGCAACCCCTGGAATGTTTACAACAGCTATATTAACTTTTATTGCAGCATGGAATGAGTTCCTTTTTGCACTTGTTTTTAATACCAAAGATTCTATGAGAACAGTACCTGTTGGTATAGCAATGTTTCCTGGAGAACATGATTTGCCTTGGGGAGATATTGCTGCTGCTTCTGTTGTTGTAACAGTTCCTCTTATTATTATGGTCTTGATATTCCAAAAAAGAATAATATCCGGATTAACTTCAGGTGCCGTAAAAGGATGATATGAAAGGAGCATTTTACTATGAAAGAAAAATGGTGGAAAGAAGCTGTTGTATATCAAATATATCCGAGAAGTTTTTTTGACTCAAATAACGACGGAATTGGAGATCTTAAAGGTATTATTTCTAAGCTTGATTATTTAAAAGAACTTGGCATTGATGTAATTTGGTTAAATCCAATTTACAAATCTCCTAATGCTGATAATGGTTATGATATTAGCGATTATTACAATATAATTGATGAATTTGGAACAATGGAAGATTTTGATGAGCTATTAAAACAAGCACACTTAAAAGGCATAAAAATTATAATGGATTTAGTTGTCAACCATACATCTGATGAACATGAATGGTTCATTGAATCAAAAAAATCAAAAGACAATCCTTATAGAAAATTTTATTTTTGGAAAAAAGGGTATAATAGTAGCCCTCCTAATAATTGGCAATCATTTTTCAGTGGATCTGCGTGGGAATATGATGAACAATCTATGGAATATTACCTTCATCTTTTTGCAGTAAAACAACCCGACTTAAATTGGGATAATGAAAAAGTCCGAAAAGAAATATATAAAATGATGAAATGGTGGTTAGATAAAGGTATTGATGGTTTTAGGATGGATGTAATAAATTTAATTTCAAAAACTAAAGGGCTTCCTGATGATATAGAAACTGAAAAAATAGGCGGACTAGTTGGATCAAAATATTATGCAAATGGTCCCAAAGTTCATGATTATTTACAGGAAATGAATAAAGAAGTTTTAAGTAAATATGATATTATGACTGTAGGTGAAACTCCTTTTGTAACACCAGAAATAGCAAAATTGTACGTGGATGATGATAGAAACGAATTAAATATGGTATTTCATTTTGAACTAATGGGTATTGACAATGGAAATAGCAAGTGGGATATAAAGCCATGGAATATTACAGATTTTAAAAAAATTATGTATAAATGGTATATAGCATTAAAGGAAAAAGGTTGGAATTCATTATACTTGAATAATCATGATCAGCCAAGAATGGTATCTCGGTTTGGTAATGACAGTAAATACCGTGAAGAATCGGCAAAACTATTAGCAACTCTGCTTCATACATGGCATGGAACACCATATATTTATCAAGGTGAAGAAATTGGTATGACCAATTGCACATTTTTAAGTATAGAAGAATTTAATGATGTTGAAACATTAAATTGGTATAAGGAAATGAAAAACCAAAATAAATCTGATGAGTATATTATAGAAATTCTGAATAAGAGAAGCAGAGATCATGCAAGAACACCAATGCAATGGGATGATACAAAAAACGCTGGTTTTACTGAATCAACACCATGGATTAAAGTAAATCCCAACTATAAAGAAATAAATGTTAAAAAAGCTTTAGCTGATAGAAATTCTATATTTTATTTTTATAAAAAATTAATTGAACTGCGAAAAAAACTTCCAGTAATTGTTTACGGTGACATAACTATTTTAAATGAGGAAAATGAAAAAATCTTTGCATATAAAAAAAATTATAAGAATCAAGAAATCCTGGTTATATTAAATTTTTCAGATGAATATGTACCATTTTCTATTCCAAAAGACTTATATATTCATTCTTTTGAATTATTAATCAGTAATTACAATGTTGATGATAACATTAAAAGTACAATAACTTTAAAACCTTATGAATCAAGAATATATCAAATATAAAAAATTAAAAAGTTCAGCTTTTAAATTTTAAATTTATTTTATTGCTGAACTTTTTAATTTTAATTTTAAACTTTTATAATTATAGTTTTTCCATTTTTAGACTTTATAACTGTATCAACATGGTTAATTCCAAAATGATACATTATATAGTCTAAATTTGGTACATCCAGTAATATTATGTCACCTTTTTTACCTTCTTCTATTGTACCTGATTCTTTACCTCTGTCAATTGCACATGCAGCATTTAAAGTTACTGCAGTTAAAATCTCTCTTGCAGTCATTTTCATTTTTATGTATGCCAAAGACATAATCATCTGGAGATTTTCTGTAGGACTTGTACCAGGATTATAATCAGTTGCAAGAGAAACTGCAAGTCCTTTCTTAATCATTTTTCTAGCATCAGCATAAGGCCTTTCCAAAAAATATGATACCCCAGGCAAAAGCACCGCTATCGTACCAGCTTTTTTCATAGCTTCAATACCTTTATCAGATATTTCTTCAAGGTGTTCAGCACTAACTGCACCTAGTTCACCAGCAATTTCGCTGCCCCTATTCTGAGTTAGTTCATCTGCATGAATTTTTAATTTGAAACCTAGTTTTTTTGCTTCTTCTAATATTTTCTTTGACTGTTCATAGCTGAATGCTCCTTCTTCACAGAATACATCACAAAATTCAGCTAGATTTTCTTTACTTACTTTAGGCAGCATTTCATCTATAATTTTATTGACATAACCCCAAGAGTTATCTTTAAATTCCGGTGGAATTGCATGAGCACCTAAAAAAGTAGGAACAACATCTAAAGAACATATCGAGTCTAATCTATTTATAAGTTTTAAAAGCCTTATTTCACTTTCTGTATTGAGCCCATAGCCACTTTTAATTTCAACAGTAGTTACTCCATGTTTTAACATTAAATTAGTACTTTTAATTGCTTTTTCTATAATCATAAAATCTGCAGCACTATTTGTAGCTTTAACAGTTGATAAAATTCCTCCACCCATCTTTAAGATATCAACATATGTATAGCCCTTTAATTTTAATGCTAATTCATTTTCTCTTGATCCATAATGTATTAGATGTGTATGAGAATCTATAAAACCTGGTAATGCAATTTTCCCATTTGCATCTATTTCATTTTTTGCATATATAGCGGCAGGTCCATTTCCTGCCGCTATAATCAAACCATTTTTAATAGCAATATAACCGTTTTTTATTTTTGCAATGTTGTTCATTTCATCTCCACATAAAGGTTTGTTCCCAAGAGGTGTATATATTTTATTTATGTTGTATATCAATAGATCAGCTTCTATACTCATATTACCACCTCATTCATAAATTTTATTTTCTAATACCATACTCTCAGAAAAATTTTCTATGCGAAGATAATAATCAGCAACATCATATAATGCCCTTGCAGGTATTAAACCTATTATCTCACTCCCTAAAACATTTACTCCATATCTTGAAGCTTCTGCTTTAATTGTTTCAAATACTCTATAAATTGGTGTTTTATTAAAATTTGTAAGATTCATTGAAACCTGTACTATGCCTCTTTCTTTTAGTTCAACTCCCATCGCTTTTACAAATCTATATCCTCCATTAGAAAATCTTATTGCCTTGGAAATTTTATTAGCAATTTCTATATTATCTGTATCAAGATTAACATTATAAGCTACAAGAAAGTTTCTAGCTCCTATTGCTGTTACACCACTTTTAGGATTCATCTCTTGT
The DNA here is from genome assembly GCA_049700195.1 of Thermoanaerobacteraceae bacterium. Taxonomy (GTDB): domain Bacteria; phylum Bacillota; class Thermoanaerobacteria; order Thermoanaerobacterales; family Thermoanaerobacteraceae; genus JBNAVY01. The sequence goes on along the minus strand of JBNAVY010000005.1, from coordinate 18,531 downwards.
GGCCCAAAATCAGGCTTCCATTCAGGATTTTTTATTTTGTTAAAAAATCCCTCATATTCTCCTCGCCTTATATTTTCTAAATTTTTCCTATCAGAATTAGTAGCAGCCTCTTCATACAAATAAATAGGGATGTTTAGCTCTTCTCCTGCCTTTTTTGCTAATTCATTTGCAATTTCAATACATTCATCTATTGTAGTTTCCTTAACGGGTATAAAAGGCACAACATCTGTTGCACCCATTCTCGGGTGTTCACCTTTATGATATCTCATATCAATTATTTCTGAAGCTTTTTTTATTAATTTAAAAGCAGCTTCTTTTACCCCTTCGGCATCTCCAACAAAAGTTATAACAGTTCTATTATGGTCTTTGTCAGATGAGTAATCAAGTAATTTTACCCCTTCTGTTGAAACAACCTCTCCGACAAGTTCGGCTATCTTCTTCTGATCTCGTCCCTCACTAAAATTCGGGACACATTCGATTATTTTAGCCATCTTAAATAATCCTCCTCTTTAATCCTGCTTTAGCATTGGCATTTTAATACCTTTTTCTCTGGCTGTTTTTATCGCAATTTCATATCCAGCATCAGCATGTCTCATTACACCAGAACCAGGATCTGATGTTAATACTCTTTTAATTCTTAATGCAGCCTGATCTGTTCCATCAGCTACGACTACAACACCGGCATGAATAGAATATCCTATTCCTACTCCACCTCCATGGTGTACTGACACCCATGTTGCACCTGAAGCAGTATTAAGTAAGGCATTTAATATAGGCCAATCTGCTATAGCATCACTCCCATCTTTCATTGCCTCTGTTTCTCTGTATGGTGAAGCTACAGAACCCGTATCATGATGATCTCTTCCTATAGCAATAGGAGCTTTTAATTCACCTTTTCTTACCATTTCATTTAAGGCAAGTCCAAATTCAGCTCTTTGTCCATACCCTAACCAACAAATCCTTGAAGGCAAACCTTGAAATTTAATCTTTTCTTTAGCTAATTTAATCCATCTATTTAAAATCGGGTCATCAGGGAAAAGTTCTAAAACTTTTTGATCTGTTTTATAAATATCTTCTGGATCCCCTGATAAAGCTATCCACCTAAAAGGCCCTTTACCTTCTGAAAATAAATCTCTTATATATTCTGGTACATAACCAGGTATATCAAATGCATTTTCTATACCCTCATCAAAAGCCATTCTCCTTATATTATTACCATAATCAAAAACTATTGCTCCCTCTTTTTGCATTTTTAACATTGCATCTACATGAACTGCCATAGACTTTTTAGCTCTTTTAATATATTCTTGTGGATTTGACTTCCTAAGTAAAATAGCTTCATCTAATGTCATACCATTTGGCACATAACCGTTTAACGGATCATGAGCTGAGGTCTGGTCTGTAACAACATCTGGTATTATACCTCTTTTTACAAGCTCAGGATGAATATCTGCAGCATTCCCGACAAGTCCAACTGACAAAGGCTTACCTTCTTCTTTTGCTTTTAATATCATTTCTAAAGCTTCATCTATATTATCTGTCATTTTGTCAAGATAGTTTGTATCTAACCTCTTTTGTATTCTTTTTTTGTCAACTTCAACTATAAGGCATGCTCCATCGAGTATTGTTACAGCTAAAGGCTGTGCCCCGCTCATACCTCCTAAACCTGCTGTTAAAACAAATTTACCTTTTAGTGTACCATCATAATGTTTTTTAGCTAAAGCTGCAAAAGTTTCAAATGTGCCTTCAACAATACCTTGAGTCCCGATATATATCCAGCTTCCTGCCGTCATCTGTCCATACATTGTAAGTCCTTTAGCTTCTAAGTCCCAAAAGTTCTCCCAGTTAGCCCAAGCTGGTACTAACATAGAATTTGAAATTAAAACCCTAGGCGCCATTTCATGTGTTTTAAAAATACCAACAGGTTTTCCTGACTGTATTAAAAGTGTCTCATCTTCATTTAGATTTTCAAGACTTTCTACTATTTTATCAAATGCTTCCCAATTACGTGCAGCTTTACCCGCTCCTCCATATACTACAAGATTATCTGGATTCTCCGCAACCTCTGGATCTAGATTATTCATCAGTGTCCTGTATGGAGCTTCTATCTGCCAATTTTTGCAGTGAAGTTCACTTCCTCTTGGTGCTTTTATTATTCTTGACATAAATCGTCCCCCCATTTAAAATTTTACTTTAATTTTATATTATATAATTCTATCTTTAATATTAAAAATCCTGCTAATAATTATCCATTTAAAATAAAAAGATGTAGCTTATATAAGCTACATCTTTTTATTAATATATTATTCAACTTTGAACTGTTTAACAGATTCTACTAGAACATTAGCATATTCTCTAAGCTTGTCTGCTGTTGATGCCATTTCTTCGACTATCGCTGATTGCTCTTCAGAAGTAGCTGACACTTCCTGTGCTGCAGCAGCTGATTCTTCTGAAACTGCAGCTATATTCTGTATTGAATCAATTATTTTATTTTTATTTTTATCTATTTCATTTAAAGAATTATTTAAGATTTCTATTTTGTCAGTAATAAACTTAACTGCATGAAGTATACCTTCAAAAACGTCTTTCGTGTTATTTACAGCTTTGCTTTGATCTTCTATTGATTTTGTAGAATCTTCAACCGTTTTATAAGTTGTATCAATATTGTTCTGAATTTCTGTAATCAAATTAGATATACTTCTAGCTGCCTGAGATGACTGTTCGGCAAGTTTTCTGACTTCATCTGCTACAACCGCAAATCCTCTACCTGCTTCACCTGCCCTTGCAGCTTCAATTGCTGCATTTAATGATAAAAGATTTGTCTGGTCTGCTATACTCGTTATTGTATCAACAATCTTGCTGATTTCTGAGGATTTTTCTATTAAATAATTTGTAGATTCTTTTACATTATTGTTTGATTCAATACTCATATTTGTTTTATCAATAAGTTCACTAATTGTAGTAAGCCCTTCATTTGATACCATATTCACGTTTTCTACTTCATGATTAATCTCAGTGGCATTTTTAATAGACTCATCAATAAGTTTCCCTAATAAAACCGCAGAATTAGCACTTTCTTCAGCATCTTTTGCCTGACTGGAAGCTCCTCCGGCAATTTCTTCAACAGCTTTTGCAACATCCTGGGTAGCTTGTGATGCTTGTTCAGATGCAACTGCCATATTTTCTGCTGAACTATTTACAGATTGAGAAACATCTTTAATATTAGTTATGAGATTTTTAATTCCATCTATCATTATATTAAAATTATTTGCTAACAAACCAACTTCATCTTTTGATTTTACAGAAGCTTTTACACTAATATCTCCTTTAGCTGCCAAAATCATAGCTGTGACAACTTTTTTAATTCCTGAAGTTATGGAATTAGTAAATAAATATGCTATTAATAATCCTAAAATTAAAACTATAATACTTACCATGATAATATAATTTTTAATTTTTAATACATCATTTGTTAATTCACTATATTCCATTGTTACTACTGCCTTCCAGCCAAAAACGCCGAGATTTCTGACACTTGCGAACTTAGAAACATTATTTGTTGTATACTGCATAGTACTTTTATCAAGTTCTAATAATTTAGGGCCAAAATCAAATTTTTTAATTGAAGTAAAAAGCTTTGTAGCATCAGGATGAGTAATTACAGTCCCGTCTTTTGTCACAATATAAATATAGCCTGTTTTCCCAAGTTTAACGCTTGAAATATTTTTAGAAAGCTGTTCTAAGCTAATATCAATACCTAAAACGCCAAGCATTTTACCGTTAGAATCTTTAACAGCTTTTGTAATTGTGATTTCCGGGATTTTTTTGCTGAAATCTTCATAAGGTTCTGTCCATGCAATTTCCCCTCCGGCACTTATTGCATCTTTGTACCAAGGTCGCTCTGTAGGATCATAATTGTCTAATTGCTCTACTGGATATAATATCATCTTTTTATCAGGAGTAGCAAAATATACGCTTTGTGCATCTGGAAGAGATTTTTTTGCTTCTTCCAACTTTTTTAAAACTTTTTCATCATCTGCAGTTGTACCACCGTAATTCATAATAGCATCAGATTGTGATAAAATATCAATCATTGAATCAGTATTTTGTTTAAAAGACTCTATGTATTTATTTAATACTGACATAGCAGCTTGATTGGAATCGTTTATTTTAGATTTTAAAATATTTTGTGCCATATTTGTTGACATAAATCCCGATATGGCTAAAGGTATAACAACAATAAAAAAAATGAATATTAACAATTTTGATTTAATGCTTTTCATTTCCTTTCCTCCCATTAAATAGATATAGAGTGATAAAAATTCCCTTTTGTTTCCATTAATACACTTTCTAAAGCACTGACAATTACATTATTATATTTTTCTGGACTTGATTTTAGCTCAAAAATAGATTCATGTATACTTTTTAATTTATTGTAGTTATACGGCCTTTTTGTAGTCATAGCGTCAAACGAATCACATACCCCTATTATTTGAGCAGATAATGGTATCATTCTGATACCAAAAGGATATCCACTCCCATCTAGCCTCTCATGATGATAAAGTATACTGGGAATAAGATAATTTAAAGCAGGAAAGATTTTCACCATTTCAGCACCATAAGACGGATGAATTTTAATAAATTCATACTCCATTTCTGTAAGCTTGCCAGGTTTGTCAAGAATAGATGTTGGAACTAAAAATTTGCCGATATCATGTACCAATCCTCCTTTACAATTATAAAGCTGTTCTTCAAGTGGTAACCCTAATTTTTTAGAAACTAAATATGTAAGTTTTGCTACTCTTATACTGTGCATATATGTAATAAAGTGATAGTTTTTAAGGGTTGACAAAAAATAGTTTATTAAATAATTTTCTTTATAGTTTTGAGTCCTCACCTTTTCCCCTTCTTTTCGACATAATTTGACAAAAAAATTATACCATTTGTTTCCCTTCTTGTCAATTTCAAAAATAATACTTTTGTATTAAAAATATTTAGAAAGAAATAATAAAATAAAACGTATTAAAAAATGTTAAATTATAACCATTGACAAGAATTAAAAAAAAATTATATAATTAAAAATGCAATGTTTCTATTGTTTTTTTAATTATTAAAAATTTTTAGTAATACAATTATATTTAAATTAGGAGGTATTATTTATGTCATCTAATGTAAACGATATTAAAAAACTTACACTAATAACCCTTATACTGATGATTTTTACTTCAGTTTTTGGTTTCACTAACATACCAAGATCTTTTTATTTAATGGGATATGGAGCTATACCATGGTATATTCTATCAGGTATAACCTTCTTTATACCCTATGCCTTTATGATGGCTGAATATGGTTCTGCTTTTAAAAATGAAAAAGGTGGAATCTATTCCTGGATGGAAAAATCAATTGGTCCAAAATATGCATTTATAGGTACCTTTATGTGGTATGCATCATACATCATATGGATGGTCAATGTAAGCTCATCTATATGGATACCATTATCAAATGCTATTTTCGGAAAAGATACAACTTCAACATGGGCTATTTTTGGACTTAAGTCTACACAGACTCTTGGTTTACTTGGTATTCTATGGATTATAACTGTTACTTTTGTTGCCTCTAAAGGATTAAAAAGCATTGCAAAGGTTACTTCTATTGGTGGTTCTGCAGTAGCTTTATTAAATATAGTGTTATTATTTGGAGGTGTTTTAGTTTTAATATTAAACGGAGGAAAACTTGCACAACCAATTGTATCTGCTCAAACATTTGTTACATCTCCGCATCCTTCATATCAAACAACAATTGCTATGTTTGGTTTTTTAGTTTTCGCAATTTTTGCATATGGAGGACTTGAAGTTGTAGGAGGACTTGTAGACCAGACACAAAAACCTGAAAAAAACTTCCCTAAAGGACTTCTGATCTCAGCTCTTCTTATAACAATAGGATACTCTGTTGGTATTTTTATGGTAGGTATATTTACTAATTGGAATACCGTTTTATCATCACAAAATGTAAATATGGCTAATGTAGCTTATGTTGTTATGCAAAACTTAGGATATAAAGTAGGCCAAGGTTTAGGACTTACTCAGTCTACATCTTTAAATATAGGAGCATGGTTTGCTAGATATGTTGGTTTTTCTATGTTTCTTGCATTAACTGGCGCATTTTTTACCTTGACATATGCACCTTTAAAACAGATCATTGATGGTACTCCATCAAAATTATGGCCAGGAAAAATAGGAAAAATCGAAAATGATATACCTGTAAATGCAATGTGGATTCAATGTATAATAGCTGTTATAATGATATTCCTCGTTTCTTTCGGTGGTGAAGCAGCAGCACAATTTTTTGCTAAATTAATTTTGATGACAAATGTTGCAATGACATTGCCCTATGTATTTTTATCAGGTGCATTTTACACTTTCAAGAAAAAAAATGAAATTAAAAAACCTTTTGAAATATTCAAAACAAATATAAGCGCTTTAGTAGCAACTATAATTGTTACTGCAACTGTTGCTTTTGCTAATTTCTTTACAATAATTGAACCAGCAATTGAAGGAGATATAAGTTCTACATTGTGGATGATAGCTGGACCACTGTTTTTCACAATTGTTGCATTATTAATGTATAGGCGCTATGAAAATCTTAATAAATTAATTGAAAATAAGAAATTTCAAACAAAAGTTAAACCTGAACACAGATAAATAAAAGCTCAAATTATAAATTTTGTAAAAAATAGGCTAATTAACAAGATTTATTATAGATTAGCCTATTCTTTTTTATATTGACTATAAATCTAAAATGTTTTATTATAAAGTAGTAAAATTTAGTAAACGTATTCTGGGGGGAATAAATTTGTATAAAGATTCTATAAACCAAATTTCAGAAACTGCATTAAAAAAGGTTTCATTTGCAAAATCAAATTTATTAGGTTACATAATATCTTCTATGTTAGCAGGTATTTTTGTAGGAATTGGTATAATTTTAACTTTTTCAATTGCTGCTCCATTTTCTAAAGAAAATCTACCTGTCATTAAGTCACTAATGGGGGCTTCCTTTGGTGTTGCTCTTACAATTGTAATTTTTGCAGGTTCAGAATTATTTACTGGAAATAATTTAGTAATGACAATAGGTTATTTAAATAAAAAATCCAGTATATATGATTTGTTAAAAATATGGACCTTAAGTTACATAGGTAATCTATTAGGCTCTATTTTTTTAGCATACTTATTTGTCAATACAGGTCTTGTAATTAGCCCATTATCTGATTTTATACTGAAAATTTCTTCTTCAAAAATGTCTGCACCTTTTATATATCTTTTTGTAAGAGGTATACTTTGTAATATGCTTGTTTGTCTTGCCGTTTGGATGACTAGCAGAACTAAAGACGATACTGCAAAAATAATGCTAATATGGTGGGCACTATTTGCTTTTGTAGGTAGCGGTTTTGAACATAGTGTAGCTAATATGACATTACTTTCTACAGCCTTAATGATACCTCATGACCCTAATTTAATTTCTTTATCTGGTTTTATAAATAATTTAGTCCCAGTGACATTAGGTAATATAGTAGGTGGTGCTATTATTGTAGGAGTTTCATATTATATAATTTCTTTAAAAGAAAAATAAAATACTTTATTTACAAAAAATTTATGTTGATATAAATTTATCATTAATTATTTTATTTTTTCCCTTATATATGATATAATAATTTTGTAATCTGTTATATACATCTGAAAGGTATAAAAATAAGCACAAATCAAATCTGTTATATTCTAATAAACAACACTGTTATATAATAGATACGTTTGTTTCATACTGTACTATAACTAAATTTTTCTTTATGCCTTGATGTATATAAACAATATTATTTATTAAGGAGAGGAGTAATAAAATGGCTAAAGTTATGAAAACTATGGACGGTAACACAGCCGCTGCACATGTTGCATATGCGTTTACAGATGTTGCTGCCATATATCCTATAACCCCATCATCACCAATGGCAGAACATGTTGATGAATGGAGTGCTCATGGAAGAAAAAACATATTTGGTCAAGAAGTTAAAGTAGTTGAAATGCAGTCAGAAGGAGGTGCTGCAGGTGCAGTCCATGGCTCTCTTGCTGCAGGAGCGTTGACAACTACATTTACCGCATCCCAGGGTCTACTATTAATGATTCCTAATATGTATAAAATTGCTGGAGAACTTTTACCAGGAGTTTTTCACGTAAGTGCACGTGCTCTAGCGTCACATGCTCTTTCTATTTTTGGAGATCATTCTGATGTAATGGCATGCCGTCAAACAGGTTTTGCACTTTTAGCATCAGGAAGTGTTCAAGAGGCAATGGATTTAGCTGCAGTTGCACATTTATCTGCCATAAAGGGAAGAGTTCCTTTCTTGCACTTTTTTGATGGATTTAGAACATCTCATGAACTTCAAAAAATTGAAGTATTAGATTATGAAGATCTTGCAAAGTTATTAGATTATGATTCATTAAAAGCTTTTAGAGAAAGAGCATTGAATCCAGAACACCCTGTTACAAGAGGAACAGCGCAGAACCCTGATATATTTTTCCAGGCAAGAGAATCCTCTAACAAATTCTATGATGCAATACCTGCAATAGTAGAAAAATATATGGGTGATATTTCTAAACTTACAGGAAGAGAATATAAATTATTTAATTATTATGGAGCACCTGACGCAGAAAAAATAATCATTGCAATGGGTTCTGTTACTGAAACGATTGAAGAAACAATTGACTATTTGATAAAAAAAGGTAAAAAAGTTGGCCTTGTTAAAGTTCATTTATACAGACCGTTTTCTGTTAAACACCTTTTAGATATAATACCAAAGACTGTAAAGAAAATTGCCGTTTTAGACAGAACAAAAGAACCAGGTGCACTTGGCGAACCACTTTATGAAGATATTAGGACAGCTTTCTTCGATAGTAATTTAAAACCAGTAATAGTAGGCGGAAGATATGGCCTTGGTTCAAAAGACACTACCCCTGCACAAATTATTGCTGTATATGATAATCTTGATGCTGATAAACCAAAAGATCATTTTACAATTGGAATTGTTGATGATGTTACCTTTACTTCTCTTAATGTAAAAGATGAAGTTGAAACTACTGCAAGCGGCACCACCAGCTGTAAATTCTGGGGATTTGGTTCTGATGGCACAGTAGGTGCAAATAAGAGTGCAATAAAAATTATAGGTGACAATACTGATATGTATGCACAAGCTTATTTTGCATATGACTCTAAAAAATCAGGTGGAGTAACAATCTCTCATCTTCGTTTTGGCAAAAAACCAATAAAATCAACTTATTTGATTAATAAAGCTGATTTCATAGCTTGTCATAAACAATCTTATGTATATAGTTATGATATACTTGCAGGTTTAAAAGAAGAAGGCACTTTCCTATTAAACTGTAATTGGAGTTTAGAAGACCTTGACAATAAACTGCCTGCTTCTATGAAAAGATATATCGCAAAAAATCATATTAACTTCTACATCATAAATGCAGTAGATATTGCAAAAGAAATAGGTTTAGGCGGAAGAATAAATATGATAATGCAAGCGGCATTCTTTAAACTTACAAATATAATTCCTATTGAAGATGCTGTTAAACACTTAAAAGAAGCAATTGTGGAAGATTATGGGGCTAAAGGTGAAAAAATAGTTCAAATGAACTATCAGGCTGTTGATAAAGGTATTGAATCTTTAATAAAAGTCAAAGTCCCATCATCATGGGCTAATGCTTCTGATGAAGAAAAAGAAGAGAAAAATTTGCCTGACTTTATCAAAAATGTTGCTGAAGTTATGAATAGGCAAGAAGGAGACAAGCTGCCTGTCAGTGCTTTCTTAGGTCGCGAAGATGGCACCTTCCCAATGGGAACCGCTGCTTATGAAAAACGTGGTATAGCAGTAGATGTACCTGAATGGCAAATGGAAAATTGTATACAATGTAATCAATGTGCATATGTATGCCCACACGCTGCAATCAGACCTTTCTTGTTAAATGAAGATGAAGTTAAAAATGCTCCAGAAACATTTAATTCTAAAAAAGCTATAGGAAAAGGAATGGAAGGATTAAACTTCAGAATTCAGGTTAGTGTTCTAGATTGTACAGGCTGTGGTGTCTGTGTAAATGAATGTCCAGCAAAAGAGAAAGCTTTAGTATTAAAGCCATTAGAATCTCAGCTCGATGAAGCAAAAAATTGGGAATATGCAATGAGTCTTTCTCCAAAAAATAATCCAATGAATAAAGAGACTGTAAAAGGCAGTCAATTTGAACAACCATTACTTGAGTTTTCAGGTGCTTGTGCAGGATGTGGAGAAACACCTTATGCAAAACTTGTAACACAATTATTTGGTGATAGAATGATGATAGCAAATGCAACAGGTTGTTCATCTATCTGGGGTGCAAGTGCGCCATCAACACCTTACACTGTAAACCATGAAGGCAAAGGACCTGCTTGGGATAACTCCCTTTTTGAAGATAATGCAGAATTTGGTTTAGGTATGGCACTCGCAGTAAAACATCAAAGAGAAAAATTAGCAGATATAGTAAAAGAGCTTTTAACTCTTAATATAACATCAGATTTGAAAGAAGCCCTGGAATTCTGGCTTAATAATATGATGAATGGAAAAGAGTCCAAAAATGCTACATTAAAACTATTGCCTATATTAAATAAATATAATACAAATGATACAAAAATTAATGATCTTGTTCATGAAATTCTAGAAAGAAAAGATTATTTAATTAAGAAATCTCAATGGATATTTGGCGGAGATGGATGGGCTTATGATATAGGTTTTGGAGGCCTTGACCAAGTTTTAGCTTCTGGAGAAGATGTTAATGTTTTAGTATTTGACACAGAAGTATACTCAAATACTGGTGGTCAATCCTCAAAAGCTACACCGACTGGTGCTATTGCGCAATTTGCAGCAGCTGGTAAACCAATTGGTAAAAAAGATTTAGGAAGAATAGCTATGACTTATGGTTATGTTTATGTTGCAAAAGTTGCAATGGGTGCAAGCCAAAACCAACTTATAAAAGCCTTGGTTGAAGCAGAAAGTTATCCAGGACCATCCCTTATTATTGCCTATGCACCATGTATAGCACATGGAATAAAGGTTGGAATGTCCTGTAGCCAGCTTGAAGAAAAGAAAGCTGTAGAATCAGGATACTGGCACCTTTACAGATATAATCCTCTACTAAAAGCTGAGGGTAAGAATCCATTTACTTTAGATTCAAAACCTCCAAAAGCTTCTTTTAAAGAGTTTTTAACAGGTGAGGTAAGATATTCAGCTTTAGAAAAAACTTTCCCAGAAAGAGCAAAACTACTTTTTGAGGAAGCTGAAAAGCAAGCACAAGAAACATATAAAATTTATGAAAAAATGGCAAAAGACGAATAAAACAAAACAGAGGGAATAACCCTCTGTTTTGTTTTATTAATATATTTTATATTATTTTTAACAATTTTTTTAGTATAAATATAACATCACCTTCATTCCCAACAATTTTCTCACCATCAAAATATTTAGAATATTGTTGTATTATTAACAAAAATTATAGTTATACAAACAGCAGCTATCTCATCATTTCAATCTTTTCACCACATTTGTTGAAGATTATTTTAAAATCCTAGTTATAAAATAAATGATTGAAAAAAGCACCTGAAAAAATTGTAAGTTTTTTTATTTTCTTAAAATTAAAAATCAACACATAATATTTTGATTATACTTCACAAAAATCAAAATAATTGTTATAATTGTTTAAAGAATAATTAAAATATAAATCACCTAGAAAGGTTAGATTTTTGTGACTTTTATAGATCAAGCCAAAATCTTTTATAATGAAGAACTAAAAGCTTTCGAACTTTATACTTATCTTTCAAAAATAGAAAAAAATCCAGATATAAAACAAAGTTTTGATTCTTTAGCAAAAATAGAAAAAGCTCATTCAAAATTCTGGTATGATTTTTTACTTGAACGCAATATAAAAGTAAAAGAAAAACACTCAAATATATTCAGGCTCTTTTTATACAAAATTCTAAGAACTTTATTAGGTAGCAGATTATTCGTTACAGTTCTGGAAATGAATGAAACCTCAACTACAGAATCATACTATCAATATTTTAACGAAGCAACATTATCTAATGACGAAAAAGTAATGCTTTCAAAAATCATAGAAGATGAGCTTGAACATGAAAAAATATTCAGTAAACAAAAAAACAAGTTTAGTATAGAAAATATACGAGATTTTATTATGGGAATGAATGACGGACTTGTAGAGATTTTAGGCACTGTCACTGGCCTCTCAGCTGTTTATCCCAAAAGCCCTATAACCGTTGGAACTGCAGGGCTTGTTGTTGGTGTTGCAGGAGCACTGTCTATGGCAATTGGTGCATACACTTCTGTAAGGTCTCAAAGGCAGGTAAATGAAGGTATAATGAAAAAAATGCAGCTTCTTTTTAAAGTTTCAAAAGATAGAGCAAAAAATGAACTTTTAAACAAACTTACAAAATCAGGTATCCCACAAGATATTGGAGTAGAAGTAGTAAATAAACTAAGTGATAATGAAAATGCAATGACAAATTTACTTACCGAAGAAATATCAGAAAACGAATTAAAATCCGCTTTATATACAGGAGCTGCTTATCTTGTTGGATTGATCTTTCCTGTATTGCCATATTTTTTAATAAACTCCTCCTCATTGCTTGCACTGGTGTTGTCAGTTGTATTTGCCTCATTAGCTTTATCAATTGTTGGAATAATAGTTTCAATAGCATCAGAAACTTTATCAATTAAAAATAAAGTTGCTGAAATGCTTTTAACTGGTCTTGGAGCAGCTTTATTATCATACCTTTTTGGTACTTTGGTACAGCATGTATTTGGAATTAAAGCATAAAAAAAGACCTGAGAAAGATTATATAATCATTTCTCAAGTCTTTTATTTTTTTTATTTGCCAATAGTCTGGTTATAATTTTCCAAAGCACTGTTTATACTTTTTACAGCTTCATCAAGAGCCTGCATTGGTTCTGCCTGCTTTTGAAGAACTTTTTCTATAGCCTTTTCCACAGTCTGCCTGGCTTCTGGAAATACCCCAATTAATGCACCTTGTGTAGCTCTATTTATTGGTGTTTTATGAAGCTGTTCAATAGCAGTATTAAACTGAGGATATTTTTCGAGGTGTATTTTCATCTCCGGCATTTCATAGACTGCTTTAGTTACAGGAAAATATCCAGTGTTTTGATGCCAGAAAAGCTGCTGCTCAGGTGATACCATGTATTTGATAAATTCCCATGCTGCGTTTTGATATTCTTCTGACCTTGTATTAAGTACCCACAAGGACGCTCCTCCAATTATAACTCCACCGTCTTTATTGTTATTTAATGCTGGCAAAAATCCAGTACCAACCTCAAATTTATTGCCTACACCATCTAAAACTTGCTTTAAGCTTGCCGTTGAAGCTATAAACATTGCAGTACGCCCGGCAGTAAAAGCATTTACTGTGTCATCATAACTTCTCCCAAAATTCCCTGCTAAGCCTTCATCAACTAACTTTCTCCACCAATTTATAATGTTTTGACCTGCTTCATCATTAAATACTACTGCTGTAGCTCTTTTATCTCTCCCATTACCATTATTTGCATAAAGTGCCCCTTGCTTAGCCATAAACTGTTCAAAAAACCATCCATATATAGCCATTGAATATCCATATTGTGTTACTTTACCGGATGAATCTTTTTTTATGAGTTTTTTACTAAACTGTTCTATTTCATCGAAGTTTTTAGGAGGGGTATTAGGATCTAGTCCTGCATCTTTAAATGCTGTTTTATTATAGTAAAGTATAGGTGTAGATGAATTAAAAGGCATTGAATAAAGCTCTTTATCAACTGTATAGTAAGCTAAAAGATTAGGCTCCAATTTTGATATATCATATTTTTCAGCATCAATAAATTTTTGAATTGGTACTGCCCATCCACTGTCTACCATAAATCTTGTTCCAATATCATAAACTTGGACAATATCAGGACCAGATTTCGACTGCTGAGCAGTTCTTAATTTATTAAGTTCTTCATCATAATTACCCTGAAACTGTGCAGTTACTTTAATGTTTGGATGTGTTTTATTAAAATTATCAACCATTTTATTAACTGCTTCACCTAAAGCCCCACCCATTGCATGCCAGTATGTGATTTCTATTGCTTTATTTTGTTTAGTATCTGTTGATGTATTTGTAGTATCATTTTTAGTATTTGAAGCTGTATTTTGACTGTTAGAGCAAGCTGTCACAGTAAATAAAAGTGTAAAAACAATAAACCCTGATATTAATCTTTTTAAACTTATCATATAATTATTTCCTCCTTAATTTTTTTATATTAACCCTTTAAAGCACCAGCACTAAGACCTTCAATTAGTTGTTTCTGTCCAATTATAAAAGCAAATAATGATGGAACAATTATCATTACAACACCTGCCATTATAAGGCCAAATGACTGTGATTCAGACATTTGAAGCATACTGACACCTATTTGTACTGTCCTCATATTATCAGTATTAGTTACTAAAAGAGGCCATAAATATTGATTCCATGTCATCAAAAAACTATAAATTATTAAAGAACCTATCGCTGGTCTTGAAAGGGGTAATAACACTTTTACTAAAAATTCAAATTTACTACAGCCATCTAATTGTGCAGCTTCATAATAGTATTTAGGTATTGTCAGAAAAAATTGTCTCATTAAAAATATACCTAAAGCAGAACTTAAATTGGGAATTATAAGTGCTTGATATGTATCAAGCCAGTTCAAAGATCTAATTGTCAGATAATTTGCAATAATAGTAGCTTCACCAGGTATCATCATTGTCGAAAGAAATAAAATAAATATTATATTCCTGCCTTTAAACTCAAAATACGTAAATGCATATGCGGCAAGACTTGCTGTTATTACTTGTCCTATAGTAACAATTGCTGAAACAAAAAAACTGTTAAAAATAAATCTCAATATAGGTACTGACCTTAATGCATTAATATAATTCCCAAAATAAAGACCTTTTGGAATTATTCTAGGTGGGTATTGAAAAATATCACTTGCAGGCATTAAACTTACCATTAAAGCATATAAAATAGGGAAAATAACTATTAATGCTAAAAGAAAATTTATAAAATATATACTGGCTTTTTTTAACGTTTCTCTATTTTTAAACAAAATCATCTGTAAAACACCTTCTTTTCACTTGTTTTAAACTGTACAAGCGTAAATATTAACATTATTGTAAATAAAATTATTGATTCTGCGCTTGCTACTCCAAATCTAAAATTAAAGAATGCATCCCTATATATTGAATAAACAACTACATTTGTTGAATCTATAGGTCCTCCTTGTGTCATAATATTTATTACTCCAAACTGTTGAAATGCATTAATAACATCTATAACCATCACAAAAAATAGTGTCGGAGATAACATCGGAATAGTTATCTTAAGGTGCTGCATAAATATATTTGCGCCATCTATTTGTGCACTTTCATATAAGTCTTTAGGTATACTTTGTAAACCGCCAAGTAAAAATATAAAATTCATACCTATATTAAGCCATATTGTTACAATAGAAACAGCAATTATTCCCCACTGAGGGTCAATAAGCCATCCTATAGGTGATATTTTAAAAAAGTTTAAAACATAGTTTATAAATCCAATTGAAGGATTAAACAATATAGTCCATATTACTGCCGCTGAAGCTGAAGCTATAGAAATAGGCATTGCATATATAGTCCTAAAAATTCCGCTTCCTTTTATTTTCATATTACCAAATACAGATAATATAAAAGCAAATGCTATAGATAAAGGGACTGTTAAAATAACAAATTTTAATGTTACATAAATACTATTTATAAAATCCGGAGATGTAAATAAATATAAATAATTTTTAAAGCCTATAAATTTATTTAAAGCACCTTGTGGATTTGTTATAAATAAGCTAATATATATAGTTTTTATAAATGGATAAAATGTAAAAGCTATAAAAATAACAGCAGCTGGAAAAAGATATAAAAATGGTTCAATATTATTTCTAAATTTTTTTATAAAAGTTTTTTCCTTTTTATTTGTTTTTATATATTCTTGTTTTTTTGCTACAGTTGTCCCCATCTGATACATTAGATCACCTCCGAATCTTTAAAACTTATGTCCCATAAGTTTGGGTTTCCAGTTGATACAGCAATTGCCCCGCTTTTAATTGCTTTTATCATTTGTTCTTTATTTTGAACAAGCCCCCCTGTAATTATAGGTAAATTTATTTCTTTTTTAAGTCTTTCTATCATTTCAGGAATCAAAGCAGGCATAAGCTCAACAAAATCAGGTTTTACTTCTTTTGTTATTTCAATAGTTTTTTTAAATGCATCAGAATCTATCAAAAAACATCTTTGTATTGTTATTAAGTCTAATTTTTTAGCTATTTTTATAAGATTTGTTTTAGTTGTTATAATTCCATCTGGTTTTACATAATGAGAAACAAAATTTAAACCTTCCTGATCATAACTTATACCACCTATTCTTTCAATGTGTACAAATACTGGAATATCATTTGCTTTGTATAAATCAACATATCTTTTAATTACACCAATATTACCTGTTAAAAGAAAAATACCGCTTAAATTTTTATTTAAAGCTTTTTCTATATATTTTTCATCTTTAACCGCTGCTACAAGCTTAAATTCCTCAAGCATTTTAAAAAAAGGCAGTATATTCATTATCTTACCTCCAATTGACTAAAATAAAGAAACCTTTAATAAGACTAATAATCTTTTATTTTGATATATTAATCCAATTAAAGGTTTCTCTTTTTCTCTAACCAAAGTTTTTTATCTACTTGTCAATTATTATTATACAAATACAATGTTATATAATTATTAAGGTATAGTTAAATCTATGTTAAAAATATCATATTTCCTTTTTCACAAAATAGCACTTATACTTTTGAAAGTAAGTATTGATAATTTTTATTTAATAATATACAATAAAGTTAGACAAAATAATACATACTTATATTTAAAATCCTCTTTTAAGGAGGGATATAATGTTTAGATTTAGATTTGGTTCTTTTTGGACAATAGTTTTAGCAACTGTTTTAATACTTACAACAGTATTCTTTGTAATAACCTGGATAGCAAATACTAACAAAAACGATTCATCCGTCATTTAAATATAAATAAAATCTCCGCAAAAATATGCGGAGATTTTATTTTTATTTTTCAAGAAGTCTTACTAAGAGTTTTATACATGCTTCTACATCATTTTTATCTACCATTTCTGAAATGCTGTGTACATACCTTGTAGGAATTGATATTACACCTGATGGTATACCGCCTTTTGTCATATGTATTGGCCCTGCATCGGTTCCACCAAATTCTAAAACTTCCAATTGATAGGGTATGTTATTTTCTTTAGCTGTTTTAATCATATTTTCTCTTATATCAGGGTTTACAATTATTGACCTGTCCATTACCTTTATTGCGGCACCTTTCCCTAATGATACTGCCATTTTTCTGGATTTTGGCGTATCTCCTGTCGCAGTCACATCAACAGCAATGGCAAAATCAGGATGTATATTATAGGCAGAAGCTGCTGCTCCTCTTGTCCCAACTTCTTCTTGTGCAGTAAATACAAAATATACTTCATTATCAGTCTTACAACTTTTTAAAGCTTCTATAGCCACATAGCAACCTATTCTATCATCAAATGCCTTTGAAATTAGCCTATCACCCTCTTCAACAAATTCTCCGACAAAGGATGCACTATCACCAATATTAACAAGCTTTAAAGCTTCTTCTTTATTTTTCACTCCTATATCTATATATAATTTTTCTAATCTGAAATCTTTTTTGTCTTCTAAATGTTCAACTCCAATAACTCCAACAGTACCATTTTTAAAACTTACTCTTCTTCCTAATATTTGATCTACATAAACACCCCCAATCGTTGTAAATCTTAAAAACCCTTCATCATCAATGTGTGTTATCATTATTCCTATTTCATCTGCATGAGCTGCAACCATTATTTTACGTCCATTGCCTTTCTTTTTGCAAATCATATTCCCTAAAGCATCATAAGTAATCTCATCACAATAATCCTTAATCTCTTTCTCTATAATTTCAAGCACACCTTCTTCACTGCCTGAAGGTCCAAAGGTTTGAGTAAGTTTTTTTATTAGTTCTATATTAAGACTCATATTAAGTCCTCCTTCTTAATATTTTTGATTATTAAATCAACCAATAACACAGCATTGTTAAAATCCTCTAAATATGCTACTGAATTAAAAGAATGAATATATCTACAAGGAACTGATACTGCTACTGTTTTTATACCGCCTTTTGTAAGATGTATTTTCCCTGCATCATTACCTCCGCTTGATATTCGTCTAAATTGATAAGGAACATTATTTTCTCTTGCAACTTTGGTGATTTTATCAATGATTTTCCTGTCATATAAAGTTGTTCTATCCATTAAGGAAATTGCAGG
>JBNAVY010000004.1:0-80983 GCA_049700195.1 Thermoanaerobacteraceae bacterium | reverse complement strand
ATAAAAACAGTATAGACATTTTTGAAACATTTACAGGTTGGATTGCATATATATTATTTTTATTTTGCTTTTTTTCATTTTTGGGATCCTTGTTATATTCTAAACATGAATTTACAGAGGACTTTTTAATTTTAAGATGTGGCATCTTTGGTTTTTCACATATAAAATATGATATTATAGATGATATTCTATTAGAAGTTGATAATTACGGGATTCCTAGTCATGGAATGTATAACAGAAATAATAATTGTTATATTATTTTTGGTAAGGACAATTTAGTACATATAAAATTAAAAAAGATGGTATATTTTTATAAGTTTATTTTTTTTAAAAAAGAAGTAAAGGAGTTTGTTATATCTATAGATGAAAAAAAATTATTTGCTGATACATTAAAGGAAAAATTAAAAGAAGTCTGCTCTTAAACTAAGAGCAGACTTCTTTTAGAAAGTTTTCCATCCGTCTATTACTAAATATTTTATGCCAAGAAATTTTTTTAAATCAATTGTCAGATTTTCTGTTTTGAATATATTTTTATCTACATATACATTTATGGAATCAATTTCTAGTAAATAATAATCCTGTTTATTTTTTGGTATACCTATAGATAGTTCAGGGGCGAAGTTTGCTTCTATACAACAATTTGCAATATCTTGATCTTTAATATATATGTTTCCTCCTTCTTTTATAATAAATTCTTTTGCTGGTTCAGTTATTTTCACATAGATCACCCCTTTTGAAGTAATTAATTAAATGCGCTTGCTTCAATTTGTTCTTTTGTTAATTTATCAGATACAAGCCATTTGTACCATTTCATTATAGAATCTATTATAATTGTTATTGCTAAAATAATAATAGCTGTAGATATTGTCACAAGAACCATATTACCTTTTGGAAGGTAATTTGTTACTATATTAAGGTATGCAGCATATAAAGTTGTTGTTGCGACAAATATAAAGGGTACTAAAGTTATCCACATATATTTTGCTTTTCCTTTTTTAATTATTACTGTTGTTCCTAAAGCCAAGGCTATTGCTCCTAAAAGTTGATTAGAAGTTCCAAAAAGAGGCCATATTGTAGATATATTTCCGCCATAAACCAAATATCCCCAAGAAAAAGAAACTAAGAAACTTGTTAAAAGAATACCTGGCCACCAATTATGATCTCCTAATGGTTTATAAATAAGACCACCGGCTTCTTGAAGAAGATATCTTCCTATTCTTGTGCCTGCATCTATGGTTGTAAGAATAAATAGGGCTTCAAAAAGTATAACAAAGTGATAAATATATGAACCAAGGTGGCTTATAAAAGGTATTTTTGAGAATATAAATGTCATGCCAACACCTAGTGTTACTGCACCTCCTGGTCTATTGACTACATTTTCCCCGACTAATTGTGATAAGACAGGCAGATCGACTATTTTCATTCCCAGCTTTTGAAATACTTCAGGAGATACATTTATTGCAAAGTAATCTGCAGGGATTAAACTTGTAGCCGCAATTAAAGCCATAATTGCTATAAAACCTTCTGCGAGCATTGCACCATAAGCAATTGGAAGAATGTCTTTTTCGTTTTTTATCATTTTTGGAGTTGTGCCTGAAGAAACTAGTGCATGGAAACCTGACAATGCACCGCAAGCAATTGTTATAAATAGGTAAGGCCATACTTTTCCGGGTATTATAGGACCACCACCATTTACGAATTGTGTAAAAGCGGGCATTCTGATTTCAGGATTTACGATTATAACACCTATAGCCAGAAGTAGCATTACGCCTAGTTTCATGTAAGTACTTAAATAATCTCTAGGTACTAATAAAAGCCAAACAGGGAGTACGGCCGCAAAAAATCCATAACTTGCTAATATTATTGTCATCTGTTCTCTGTTAAAAGTCAGGAAATGTCCTAAAGAAGTTTTTTCAATAAAAGGACCTGCAACAACAGTAATAATTAAAAGGGTAACTCCAATTATTGTTGCACCTTTTATATCATTTGGTCTTATCCATCTCATGTATATTGCCATAAACAAAGCAATAGGGATTGTTGCTCCAACTGTAAATGTCCCCCATGGGCTGTTGTAAAGTGCGTTAACTATTACAAGTGCAAGACCTGCCATTGCAATTATCAGGATGAATATAACGGCAATTGCTGTAGCAATTCCAGATACTTTTCCCACTTCTTTTCTTGTGATATCAATGATAGAAGTGGCATCATATCTTACAGATGCAAAAAGAATTACCATATCGTGTACACCACCGGCCAGCACTGCACCTATTAAAATCCACAATGCACCAGGTAAATAACCAAATTGTGCTGCTAAAACTGGGCCAACAAGTGGTCCGGCTCCAGCAATAGCTGCAAAGTGATGACCAAAAAGAACCCATTTGTTTGTAGGTACGTAATCATAACCATTTTCTAATCTGTATGCAGGGGTCGTTCTTGTTTCATCAAAAGCAAGAACTTTTGCTGCAATAAAAGCACCATAAAAACGGTATGAAAGAACGTATACACTTGCTGCAATAATTACTAGTACAAGTCCATTCATATAAAAACCTCCCATAAAAAAATTTATTTCAATATCAGTTTAAACCTTTTATTAAACGATTTCAGCAATTTTTATTTAAGGAGGTGAAAATTAACTATAAAAAGAAATATAGAGCTGTGAAAAGAAATTTTAATTATCTTTACATAGCCCAACTATGTGTTTTAAATTTTTTATTTGATTTTTGCTAACTGAAATCTGAGTCTTTATTTCATCATTCATAATAATCCAATATGTTCCTTTAAACCAAGGTATTATTTCTATAATTTCATTAATATTTACAATATAACTTTTTTGAGCTCTAAAAAAATTTTCTTGATTTAATATTTCTTTAAGGTTTTTTATTGTACCTTTGTAAGTAAATGTATCATTTTTTGTTTTTATAATAGTATCTCCAGAGTAAGCTTTTGCAAATATAATTTCTTTTATGTTAATAAGCTTTATCCTGCCATTTTTTTCTACTGCTAATTTTTCTAACTTATTTTCAAATGTATTTTTATTTTCATTAAAAGATATAAAAAATTGTTTTATTTTTTCTAAGGATTTATAAAGTCTTTGTTGACTTATTGGCTTTAAAAGGTAGTCAACTGCACCAATTTCAAAAGCTTCTAAGGCATGCATATCATAAGCTGTTATAAAAACTATATAAGGGGGTTTACTAAAATTAGAAAGGTTTTTTGCGACCTCACAACCATTTATTTTTGGTATATTTATGTCTAAAAATATAACTTCTGGTTGAAGTTCTTCTGCTTTTTTTAGTGCTTCGAGACCATTTTCAGATTCACCAATAATTTGTATGAAATTGTAGTCTTTGAGTAAATATTTAAGTTCATCTCTTGCGGGCTGTTCATCATCAATAATTAACGCTTTTAATATCTTCATAGGCTTCATTCCTTTTTAAATAATTTTTTGGTATTTTGAATGATACTTTTGTTCCTATATTTTCTTTGCTTTCTATATTTAGCGAACATTCATTACAAAATGAAGCAATAAGTCTTTCATTAACATTATATAATCCAATACCTGCTCCGTCTCCAAAGCCCTTTTTAAAGAGTTTTTTTTGTTCATCAGATTTTATTCCTATACCATCGTCTTCAACGTAAAATTTTATTTGTGTTTGTTCATCTTTAATTTTAATTATAATAGTTCCACCATCAGGTTTATATAAAATACCGTGTCTTACTGCGTTTTCAACTATTGGTTGGAGAGTAAAAGCTGGTATATTATATGTTAATACGCTATTATCAATGTCTTTAATTATATTTAATTTATCACCAAATCGTGATTTTTCTATATACAAATATGAATTAATATTATTTAGTTCTTGAGATATTGGTATATATTTACCAGAATTTTTTAAATTGTGTCTAAAATATTCGCTTAAATTGATTAAAAGTTCTCTTGCTTCATCAGGTTTTGTACGTATAAAAGAAATAACAGTATTTAAAGCATTAAATAAAAAATGTGGATTAATTTGCGCCTGAAGAGCACCAAGCTTTGCTTCACTTGCTAATTTTCTCTGATACTCAGCATCTGCAATTTCAATCTGATATGACATTAGGTGGCTTAATCCTTTTGCTAGTTCTATTTCTGTACTGGATATAATATTATTTCTTAATTTGTTACTACCCTTATACAATTTTAATGTCCCTACAAGTTTTTCATATTTAAAGAGTGGCACTATAACAGCAGAAGCTAAAGGACAGTTTTCATAAGGACATCCAATTTCCTCTTTTGTTTTAACAATATGGATATTTCCGTTTTTTACAGCTTCTTTTGTTGCATATGTTAAGATTGGCATACCAGCTTTATGATGATCAGAAGCCAGTCCAACATGAGCTAATATTTTTTCTTGATCTGTTATTGCTACAGCAGATACAGATGTTGCATTATATATTATTTTTGCTGCCGCATAAGCAGATTCTTCATTTAAACCTTTTCTAAGATATGGTAGTGTTTTTGTCGCTATTTCAAGGGCAGCTTTTGCCTGTTTAGCTGAAATTTGTTCTTTTTCATCAAATACTGATTCTATTATAAGCATAAAAACGGCTATGCCTGTTGCATTTACAATCATCATAGGAAGGCCAACTATATTAACAAGGTCGAGAGCTTTTGGGAAGGGTTTGGCTACAACTAAAATAATTATCATTTGAACTGCTTCACCTATAAAACCAGCTATAAAAGCTAAATTCCACGGTATATACTCACCTTTATAAAATTTTCTTATGAGTCCACCTGCTAAGCCCTCTAAAATTGTCGATATACCACAGGGTATTGATGTAAATCCTCCTAAAAAAATCCTGTGGATTCCAGCAATTGTTCCAGCACCAAGACCTACTATAGGGCCGCCTATTAATCCTGCAACCATTGGACCGACAACTCTTGTATTTGCTATTGCGTCTTTTATTGGTACACCAATATAAGTGCCTAAAATCCCTATAATTCCAAAAATTAATATAGTAAAAAACAAATCTTTTTTTGTAACTGGATTATTGTAAATTAACTTTTTAAAAAAATCTGCTTTAGAAAGAATAAATGCTAAAAGTGCAATCATACTAAATCTTTCAGCGAGTATAGGCAAAATTTCCGACATTTTAATCACTCCATTTTAGAGTAAATTTATTTAAGAGGAATTTTAAAGGTTTTTGTCTTATATAATATTTTACTTATAATTATTTATTCTACATAAATAATTATTTTCCTTCAATAACTTTTTTAAATGGTTGGTGTATTAATACTTAAAAAACAATTTCACTAACTTTGCGTTTATTAAATGAAGTAAAGTTTTTAGATATAGAAATATCAGATTTTACGTTCGTTAAAAATGATAAAACAATTTAATGGGAAATATTAATTTAAATAAGTATTGTATAAAATCAAATAATGTTTATTGTATTAATATTTTCTTTTATTTTGTTATGGTGATACTTTACAAAATATATATTTATTATAAAAAAGGAAATGATAATTTACATCTTCTTTTTTTTGAGGTATATTAAGATACAAGAAGTAATAATGGGAGTTGATTTAATGTCTAAATTTTTGATTATTGATGGTAACAGTCTAATGTACAGAGCTTATTATGCTCTTCCACTTTTAACTAATAGCGAAGGGCTTCATACAAATGCTGTTTATGGTTTTACAATGATGCTTATTAGATTGCTAAAAGAAGAAAAACCAGATTATATTGCAGTTGCTTTTGATAAGAAAGCTCCAACATTCAGGCATAAAGAATATAAAGAATATAAAGCACAAAGACAGTCGATGCCTGAAGAATTATCTGAACAAGTTGATATATTAAAGGAAATTATTGATGGATTTAATATAAAATCTCTTGAATTAGATGGCTATGAAGCAGATGACATTATTGGCACAGTTTCAAAAATCGCCGAAAGTAAGGGAATTAATGTTCTTATAGTTACTGGCGATAGGGATGCACTGCAGCTTGTTTCCCCAAATACAAAAGTGAAAATAAATAAAAAAGGAATTTCTCAAATGGAAATATTTGATGAAAAAGCAGTTTTTGAAAGATATGAAGTAACTCCTGAACAGTTTATTGATTTGAAAGGCTTGATGGGGGATAAATCAGATAATATACCTGGGGTTCCTAATATTGGAGAAAAGACAGCTATAAAATTATTAAAAGATTTTGGCTCTATTGAAAATTTAATTGAGAATACTGATAGTTTAAAAGGAAAAATAAAAGAAAATATTGAAAATAATATTGAGCAGGCTATTTTAAGCAAGAAATTAGCTACTATAGAAAGAGACATACCTATTGAACTAAATTTTGAAGATTATAAGACAAAACCATATGATACAGAAAAATTAACGCAAATATTTAACAAACTTGAATTTTCAAGTTTGTTAAATGATATAAAAGAAAAAGCTGAAGTCACATCTGAAATAGTTATAAAAAAGTGGGAGAAAGCATTGCTTGAGGATTTATTGAATTTAATAAAAGAAAATGATATTGTTGCATTTTATCCTCTTATTTTTAATAATAAAGTAAAAAGTATTGCATTTTCTTTTAAAAATAAAACAGTTTATCTGAATGTTAAAAATTTAAAAGAAATAAAAGATATATTCTCAAATGATGCAATTACTTATATAAGCCATGATATAAAAGATTTTTTAGTTATTCTCTCTTATGAAGGTGTTGAGTTAAAAAGCAAATATGTAGATACTTCAATTATGGCTTATCTTTTAAATCCTTCTGAATCCAGTTATAATCTTGATAGGATTTTAAAAAAATATTTAAAAATTGATGTTGTATCTTATGAAGATATTTTTGGGAAAGGTAAAAGCATTAAAAATTCTGAAGAAATAGAAGAACCTGTTATTGCTGATTTTTTATGTGAAAGAGCTTCAAATTTATTAGCACTTAATAATAAGCTAATAGAATTTTTGCGTGAGATGGATATGGATAAACTATTTTATGACATTGAGATGCCCCTTGTTGAAGTTTTAAAATCTATGGAGGTCTATGGTTTTAAATTAGATAAAGGTGTTCTAAAAGAATTATCTCAAAAAATTGAAAAAAGGATCGAAGAGATTTTAAGAAAAATCTTTGACGAAGCCGGATATGAATTTAACGTTAATTCTACCAAACAACTTGGTGAGTTTTTGTTTGAAAAGTTAAATCTGCCAGTTATTAAAAAGACTAAAACTGGTTATTCAACTGATATAGAAGTATTAGAGCAATTAATACCATATAATGAAATAGTAAATGAAATAATAGAATATAGGCAGCTTACTAAGTTAAAATCAACATATATAGATGGTTTTATTCCTTTATTGGATGAAGAAGATAAAGTACATTCGAATTTTAAGCAAATAGTTACAGCTACTGGACGCATTAGCAGCATTGAACCTAATTTGCAAAACATACCGATAAGAGAGGAATTTGGAAAGCAGATAAGGCGTGCTTTTATTCCAAGTACTAAAGATGGTTATATAGTATCAGCAGATTATTCACAGATTGAATTAAGGGTTTTGGCACATGTATCAGGTGATGAAAAACTAATAGAATCCTTTGTTAAAAATGAAGATATACATTTACGAACTGCATCAGAAGTTTTTAAAGTACCTCTTGATTCTGTAACAAAAGAAATGAGAAGAGCTGCCAAAGCTGTAAATTTTGGAATAATATATGGTATTAGTGATTATGGGCTCTCAAAGGATTTAAAAATATCCAGAAAAGAAGCTAAAGAATATATTAACAATTATTTTGAGAGATATAAAGGTGTAAGAGAATATATTGATAATATAATAAAATTCGGAAGAGAGAATGGATATGTTGTAACAATAATGAATAGAAGAAGATATATACCAGAAATAAATTCTAAAAACTTTAACCAAAGGTCCTTTGGAGAAAGAATGGCTATGAATGCTCCTATACAGGGAAGTGCTGCTGATATTATTAAAATGGCTATGACAAAAGTTTTTTATGAATTAAAAGCAAAAAATTTTGATTCCAAGCTTATTCTTCAGGTACATGATGAACTTATAATTGATGCTGTTAAAGATGAAGTAGAAGAAATAAAACAGCTGCTTAAATTTAATATGGAAAATGTCATTAAACTTAAGGTTCCTTTAATTGTAGATGTTGGGGCAGGTAGTAATTGGTTATTAGCTAAGTGAGGTGATATTTATGGAGGTTATAGGATTAACTGGTGGAATAGGTTCTGGTAAAAGCACAGTATCAAAAATATTGAAAAGGTTGGGGGCAGTAATTATTGATGCAGATATTGTTTCAAGAGAAATAATGTCTAAGGGAAATGTTGCATATAATATGATAGTAAAGTATTTTAATGAAGATATACTTCTTGCAGATGGTGAAATTAACAGAAAAAAGCTTGGAAATTTGGTTTTTGCAGATAAAGAAAGCCTAAAAAAATTAAATGATATAACTCATCCAGAAATTATAAAAAAAATAAAGGAAAAGATTAAGGAAGAAAGACTAAAATCTCATCAAAAAGCTATAATTCTTGATGCTGCATTATTAATTGAAATGGAGATGCATAAATTAGTTGATGAAGTATGGTTGGTTGTAGTTGATTCTAAAACCCAGATAAAAAGAGTAATGGAAAGAGATAAGATAACATATGAAGATGCTGTTAATCGAATAAAAAGCCAAATGCCTTTGGAAGATAAAATGAAGTATGCTGATTTTATTATAAATAATTGTAAAGACTTTAAGGCAATAGAAAAACAAGTGAATTTATTTTGGGGCAGGTTTACAACTTAAGTTTTTTATCGGAGGAGTTATTTTGAATAGAGGGAAAAAAACAATTTTAATATTAATAACTTTATTTTTGATTATAGGATTTGAATTTAATACTCACTATATTACAAAAAAATTATATCCTCTTAAATATAAAGAGCAGGTAATTTATTATTCAAAAGAATATAAAGTAGATCCTTATTTGGTTTTTGCTGTTATATATGCAGAAAGTGGATTTAATCCCAATGTAATATCAAATAAAAATGCTGTTGGTTTAATGCAGATATTACCAGAAACAGGCAGATGGGTAGCTAAAAATATAGGCATAAAGGATTACAATGACAATATGCTTTTTGTTCCAAAATATAATATTCAAATTGGGACTTGGTATTTAGGTTATCTTTTAAGACTTTTTGACAATAATATTCATTTAGCTGTAGCCGCTTATAATGGTGGAAGTAGCAATGTTGATAACTGGTTAAAAGATAAGCGTTTTTCAACGAATGGTAAAAGTCTTCACAAGGTGCCTTTTCCAGAAACAGATAAGTATTTAAAAAAAGTATTTACGGCATATAAGATTTATAAATATATTTATGAAAACAAATAAATGTTTTTTAATAAAGTATATCGAAAATTTTAATTTTTGCTGGTATAATAATATTTGACTATGAGGGATTAATAATACCTAAACTTAAGAGGGAGGAAACAAATGAAGATATTAAAAAATCTCAAAGATTTAGATGAAGTAAAAGTTAATAAAGAAAGGGAGTTTTTTTCTGCTACCCATGAAGAAATAAAAAGAGCATTTACTACAGATGTTTATTTTTTACGTACACAAGATATTTTAGAACATTTGGGTATTCAGGATACTATAGTAACTGCAGAGATTTTTGGAAGGAAAAGTGGCGTTTTTGCAGGTTTACCTGAAGTCATGAGTATATTAAAAGACAAAGATGTAGAAATATGGTCAATAGAAGAAGGAGATACATTTGAGGCTAAAGATACAGTAATGAGAATAAGAGGACCATACAGCAGTTTTGGTGTATTCGAAACTGTAATTTTAGGTATATTAGCAAGTTCTTCTGGATGGGCGACAGCCGCAAAAGAATTAAAAGATGTAGCTATGGGAAAACCACTTTTATGTTTTGGTGCAAGGCATGTTCATCCAGCAGTAGCACCTGTTATGGAAAGAGCAGCATTAGTGGGTGGAGCTGATGATGCAAGTTGTATTTTAGGGGCAAAATTAAAAGGGAAAGAACCCAAAGGTACAGTTCCTCACGCAGCTTTTTTAATTGCTAAAGATACATTAAGAGTTTCTAAAGCATATATGGAGATAACCCCAGAAGATGAAAAAATAACTATACTTGTTGATACTTTTAAAGATGAGGTTGAAGAATCTCTAAGGGTAGCTGAGCTTTTAGGAGATAGACTTTATGGAATAAGACTGGATACTCCATCAGAAAGAGGAGGAGTTACTCCTAATCTTGTATATGAGCTAAGGAAAAGATTGGATCAAAAAGGATATAACAATGTTAAAATAATCGTATCAGGAGGTCTTAACCCAGAGAGAGTCTTAGAATTGTCCAAAAGTGGTGCAGATGCTTTTGGTGTGGGTAGTTATATATCTGATGCTCAGCCAATTGATATGACCATGGATATAAAAGAGGTAAATGGAGAACCTATTGCAAAAAGGGGTAGAATACCAGGCATTATTGAAAATAAGAAACTTAAAAAGTTAAAATAACCTGGAGCTGGTTGTCAATGAAAAAGATTTTTTTGTTATGTTTTATTTTAATATTTCTTTTTACTGGATGTAGTGAAAAAAAGATAAAGTTACCAAATAGTAACGAAAAAAGCAATACAGGTCAAACTACTGATGAAATAATGCAGCCTGTTGAAGGTGGTACTTTAAAAGCAAATATTACGGCTTTTGAAACACTAAATCCTTTTCTAAATAATAATGAAAGAGTTAAACAGATATTGAATCTTTCTTTAGAAGGTTTAGTTACTATAAATGAAATGTTAAAAGCTGTTCCTCAATTAGCAGTAAATTGGGATATAAGCGGTAATGATATAAAATTTTATTTAAATAAAGATGTAAAATGGCAGGATGGTAAGCCATTTACTTCTTCGGATGTAAAATTTACCTTTGATGGGTTTTTAGATAAAAATTCTACAAGTCCTTATAAGGATATTATTACAAATTACGTTTCTTCATATAAAACAAATGGTGATTATGAATTTGATATTTCTTTAAAAAAACCTGTAGCAAATCCAGTTATGTTTTTTACCTTTCCTATTATGGCTGAACATCAGTTTAAAGACAAGGCGGATATTTTAAATAAAGATATAATTCCAATTGGGACAGGACCTTATAAAATTTCATTATACAATATTAACAGAGAGGTTGTATTTGAAAAAAATTCATATTATAGAAAACAACCCCCACATATTGATAATATAATATTTAAGATTGTTCCAGATGAAAATGCTTCTATAACTTCTTTCCAGAGTAGGGAAGGAGATTTCACCTTTGTTAGTGATATTGACTGGGATAAATATAAGGAAAATCCAGATGTGAATGTATACAAATATATAACACAAAATTACGTTTTTCTAGCAATAAATCATAAAAATTCTGCATTAAATGACATCAATGTTAGGCGTGCTTTTTCTTTTGGTATTAATATAGATAAAATACTTAAAGAAATTTATTTTAATCATGGAATAAAGTCACAAATAGCAATAAGGCCTGATAGTTGGCTTTGGGATAATAATCTAAAAAGCAATGAATTTGACTACAAATTATCTGATAAAATCCTGGAAAATTCGGGTTGGATTTTAAACAATGGTATAAGAAATAATCAAAAAATTAATCTTGTGTTTAATTTAGCTGTAAATAGCAATAGCCCAGATTTAATGAAGACAGCACAATATATAAAAAATGATTTGAATAATATAGGAATACAAATTAATATAATTCCAAAAAAGTGGGATGATTTAGTAAAATCAATATATAGCGGAAATTATGATATAGCATTAATGGAATGGCATTTGGCCTATAATCAGGATTTATCTTCAGAACTTATGACAAATGCCAGTGATAATTTTATGTTTTATAGTGATCCACAACTTGATAATATTTATAATAGTATTTTTAAGAGTAATAATGAAAAGGATTTAAAAGTTGATTATCATAAATTAGAAAGTTTTTTGATGTATAACCAGCCTTTTATAGGTTTATTTTATAAAGATAGTGCTGTTATGGCATATAATAATATTATAAATATAAATCCTATTTCTTTTAATATATTTAATAATATTGAAAATTGGTTTATAAAAAGATAAGATTAAAGCTGTTAAAGGGTATTGACACAAATATAAAAAGATTATATAATCTTTTATGTGATTCGAAAACAAAATTTTGCGGGCGTGCTGGAATAGGCAGACAGGCATGTTTGAGGGGCATGTGAGAAAATCTCGTGTGGGTTCAAGTCCCACCGCCCGCACCATATATTCTTTATTGAAAATAAAGTAGGCTATCAATTGCCTGCTTTTATATTTATATATAATTTATTGATTTTTTAAAAAATATACTAGTTTTGTAACTTATATTATAAATTTTTCATAAAATATATTAAGAAAAGATTAAAAAAGTTAAGAAAATGTAATGTAAACATTGACTTTGGGGAAAAATAATGCTAAAATAAAATAGGTTTGTACAATTTTTAATCTTAATATTGTATAGCAATCTATGCCGAATCCGAAAGGTACGGGGGATATTCTATAGGGGTTAATCTGCTTTATGCAGTAGGGATGCCTTCACGTCCCGCACCCGTCAACTAACTCCGGAGGCTAATAAAGGAAGGAGATTTGCTGTGGACAAAAGACTTGGTAAAATAGTTTTTGGTGTTTCTGTGTTTGGTGCTACATTATTAGGGAGTGCTTTTTTAAATCCAGTTTATGCAGATGAAGTAGCTATTGGGATGGTTACAGGTAATTATGTTAATATCAGAACCGAAGGTAGTTTATCAGGTAATATTATAACAAGACTCAACTGGAATGATACTGTTACGGTTTTAGGAGAGGAAAATGGATGGTATCACATAAAACTCTCTGAAGGCAAAGAAGGATGGATTTATGGCAAATATCTTAATATTAGAACAACATCGGATAATGTTTCCAGAGGGAATGTAGATAGGAGTTTATCCAGTAGAGTTATCGATTATGCAAAGAAGTTTTTAGGTACAAGGTATGTTTATGGAGGGTCGACACCTAGTACTGGTTTTGATTGTTCTGGTTTTGTTAAATATGTTTTTTCTAATTTTGACTATGAACTTCCAAGAACCGCTGATGAACAAGCAACAGTTGGAGAGAAAGTTAGCTATGACAGTCTTATACCAGGTGACTTAGTTTTTTTTAGAACAGAAGGCAGTAAAATAATAAATCATGCAGGGATATACATAGGAAACGGTGAATTTATAAACAGTTCTTCTGGCGGTGGTAGAGTAAGAATAAGCCCTATATATGAAGGATATTATAAAAATTGTTTTGCGACTGCAAGGAGAATTATAAAATAATATTAAAATATACAAAAAGGGTACCTTTGAGGTACTCTTTTTACATTGACTATTTTTGTTATATGTTATATTATAATATACTGTATACTTAAGTGTGTTTTATGGAAGGAGATAATGAACCTATGGGGTTTGTAAGAGAAGATATAAGAAATATAGCAATTATTGCTCATGTTGATCATGGGAAAACAACACTTGTTGATGGCATGTTAAGACAGAGCGGTATATTTAGGGCTAATGAAAAAGTTGAAGAGCGTATAATGGATTCAAATGACCTCGAAAGAGAAAGAGGCATAACTATATTAGCGAAAAATACTGCAGTTAAGTATAAAGATGTAAAAATAAACATTGTAGATACTCCAGGACATGCTGATTTTGGTGGAGAAGTTGAAAGAGTGCTTAAAATGGTGGATGGTGTACTTCTTTTAGTTGATTCTTTTGAAGGACCAATGCCACAGACGCGATTTGTTTTAAGTAAAGCTTTGGAACTTGATTTAAAACCTATTGTTGTAATAAATAAAATTGATAGACCTGATGCCCGGCCTGATGAGGTTATTGATGAAGTTCTTGATTTGTTTATAGAGTTAGGAGCAGATGATGATCAAATAGAATTTCCTGTAGTTTATGCTTCTGCAAGAGAAGGAATTGCAAAACTTAAATTGGATGACTATTCAGATAACCTTAAACCACTTTTTGAAACAATTTTGAAATATATTCCGGCTCCAAAAGGCGATATAGAAGGTCCTTTACAATTAATAGTAACTACTTTAGATTATGATGACTATATAGGAAGAATTGCTATTGGTAAAGTTATTAGAGGTAAAATTATTTCAGGTGAAAATTCTACAATATGTAAAAGAGATGGGTCATTTGAAAATGTGCGCATAAGCAATTTGTATCAGTATGATGGCTTGAAACGTGTCCAGGTTGATGAAGCTGGTTTGGGTGATATTGTTGCTGTTGCTGGTATTAGTGACATTGAAATTGGAGAGACAATTGCTGATTCAGAAAATCCTGAACCAGTTGATTTTGTTCATATAGAAGAACCTACGATTTCAATGACTTTTGGCGTTAATACAAGTCCATTTGCGGGTACTGAAGGCAAATATGTAACATCAAGACATTTAAGAGAAAGATTAATGAAAGAATTGGAAACTAATGTTGCCCTTAGAGTAGAAGATACTGATTCTACAGATTCTTTTAAAGTTTCTGGAAGGGGTGAACTTCATCTTTCTATTCTTATAGAAACTATGAGAAGAGAGGGGTATGAGCTTCAGGTATCTAAACCAACTGTAATTTTAAAAGAAGAGGGTGGCAAGAAGTTAGAACCTATTGAACTTCTTACAATTGATATTCCAGAAGAATTTATGGGAACAGTAATGGAAAAGCTGGGTTCTAGAAAAGCTGAGTTAATGGATATGCATGCTTTAAAACCAGGAACAGTAAGACTTAAATTTAAAATACCTACAAGAGGTTTAATAGGTTATAGATCAGAATTTTTAACAGATACAAAAGGTAATGGTATAATGACTTCAATAATTTATGATTATGAACCATATAAAGGAGATATACCTACAAGGACAAGAGGGTCACTTGTAGCATTTGAACCTGGAGTTACAACAACTTATGGTTTATATAATGCACAAGAGAGGGGGTCTCTTTTTATAGAACCTGGAACCAAAGTTTATGAAGGTATGATCGTTGGCGTAAATGCAAGGAGTGAAGATATTGATGTAAATGTATGTAAAAAGAAGCATGTTACAAATATGCGTTCATCGGCATCTGATGAGGCTTTAAGACTTTCTCCGGTCAAGAAAATGACTCTTGAAGAGGCATTAGAATTTATTAGTAATGATGAACTTGTTGAAGTTACTCCAAAAAGTATACGTGTCAGAAAAAAGATTTTAGATTCTCAACAGAGGTATAAAAGTTCAAAAAAACAATAAATATCTGTAAAATAATAAAAAGCCTAAAGTTTGTTTTAAGGCTTTTTATTATTTTGTAGATCATTTAAAATTTTTGAAACATAATTTTTTGTTTCTTCATATGGTGGTATACCATTATATTTATTGACAGCTGATGGTCCTGCATTGTATGCAGACAAAGCCAGACTCAGGCTTTTATAAGTATCTAATAGACCTTTTAAATATCTTACACCGCCATCAATGTTTTGTGATGCATCAAAAGGATTTGTTATATTTAACTGTTTTGCAGTTTCAGGCATAAGCTGCATTAAACCCATTGCACCTGCTTTTGAAATTGCAAATTGGTCAAAGTTAGATTCTGCTTTTATTACAGAATATATAATTGAGGAATCAATACCATATTTTGCACTAGTTTCATTGATTATATTTTGTATTTCAGAATTTGTAGCTTTTTTTGTAGAATACAAATAATTAGATATTGCAGAATTATTATTAGTAAATGTGTTAGCAATGCCACTATTATTTATATTATTTAACACTACTTCAAAAGAATTTTGTTCGTTAAAAAAATTTATATTTGAAGGTAAGCGGCTTTGTATCTCTTTAAATTTGTTTTGTAAAAACTGATCAATTAAAATTGCCAAATTATCACCTCCTAAATTTATTATTCGACAAAAAATACTAAAAACCTTCTTAAAAATCAAAATTTGAGACGAAAGTCTTAAAAAAAAATTTAAAGGATTTTTTAAATCTATATAGAATAATATAAATTAGACATGAATTTTTTTAACAAGGGCTGATAAACAAATGAAAAATAAATCTTTTTTTAAATTTATACTTTTTGTATTTATTATACCAGCTTTATCAATATTTGCAGGTTTTATTGTTTCACAAAAAGTTTTAAGGTTCCAATCTTTATATACAAATATTAATCAAGAAAATAAAATTTATTTTTTTGATTTAGAAGGTATTGATGTTTATAAAGTTGTTGTTGGAGAATATACTGATTCTAAAGAAGCTTTATATAATAAAGATTTATTAAGACTTAGAAATATTTTTTCTTTTGTTGATAAGAGTAAAAATAAATATATTCTTGTTGCAGGAGAATTTTTAAATAGAGAAGATGCAAATGGGATAATTGATTTTTTAGAGAAAAAAAATATAAAATGGCGTGTATATTTATTTAAAGCACCAATAGTCAGACTTGAATATGATAAAAAAATAACAAATGAAATAAAAGTATTTAATAATGATTTGACTGATTTCAAAAAAATGGTGAAATATTTATCATCTATAAATGACTTGGCTATAAAAGGAGATCTTACAACAGACACAGTTTTGCAAGCACAAAAGAGTCTTTTAAACTTAAAGCTTACAAATAGAATTTATGAAGACAAATATATAAATAATTTAAATTCTTCTTTGTTTAATATTGATTCGGATTTATTATTAGTTATGAAAAATTTAGAAACATCAGTTGAATTAAATGATGGAAATAGCTATAGCATTTTACAAAATGCTATAAGAGATACTGTAGATAAATTTAATGATATGTTAATATCTTATGTGAAAAAATATTAAGATGAGGTGCAGTATATGAAATTAAAGCAGGTTAGAAGTATTTTAGAAGCAGAAGTCTTAGCTGGAAATGATAATTTGGACAGTGAAATTTACTCAGCTTGCGGTGCGGACCTTATGAGTGATGTTTTGGCATCAAAAGACCAAAAATCACTTCTTCTTACTGGTTTGACAAATGTACAAGTTATAAGAACTGCTCAGATTATTGGAGATGTAAGATGTATAGTTTTTGTAAGAGGTAAAAAACCTTGCGAAGAAATATTAAAATTAGCAGAACAAAGTGGTATTACTATTATGAGAACAAAATATCCACTATATGTAGCATGTGGACTTTTATATAAAAATGGTTTAGTTTGCAAAGAGAGTGATTAAAATGGATGAATATATTCTGACTTTTGATGTCAAAGCTAAAGATTTTGAAAGAGCAGGGGAAGTTTCAACAAATATACGAAAAATTTTAAAACAGCTTTCAATAGATCCGGAAGCTGTTAAAAAAGCGGCAGTTGTATGTTATGAAGCAGAGATGAATATTGTTATTCATTCCTATGGTGGAAAAATAAAATTAGAAGTTAATTTTGACAGAATAAGAATAATTGCACAGGATAATGGACCAGGAATAGAAAATATTGATCTTGCAATGGAAGAAGGCTATTCTACAGCTACAGAAGAAATAAGAGAATTAGGTTTTGGAGCTGGGATGGGGCTGCCAAATATTAAAAAAAATACAGATTTTTTTGATATAACTAGTCAAAAAGGCACTGGAACTATTATAGTTATGGAAATTCTATTTTAAGAAGGTGATAAAATGTCTGAATATTTTCATTCGGTTACTTTAGATAAAGATAGATGTCGTGGATGTACAAATTGTATTAAGAAATGTCCAACTGAAGCTATTCGAGTAAGAAATGGCAAGGCACGCATAATAAAGGAAAGGTGTATTGATTGTGGGGAATGTATAAGAGTATGTCCATATCATGCAAAATTAGCAGTTACAGATGATATTTCAATTATGAATAATTTTAGGTACAAAATTGCACTTCCAGCTCCATCTTTATATGGTCAGTTTAGAAATTTAAGTATAGATGAAATATTAACATCTCTAATAAATATTGGGTTTGATGAAGTTTATGAAGTTGCATATGGGGCGGAAATTGTTTCAAAATTTACAAGAGACGAATTAAAAAAGAACAATTTAAAAAAACCTGTTATTTCATCAGCTTGTCCTGCAATTGTAAGGCTTATACAAATTAAATTTCCTTCACTCATAGATAATCTTCTTGATTTATCTTCGCCCATGGATATTTCTGCTGAAATTGCTAAAAAAAATGCTTCAAAAAAGACAGGTTTAAATGAAGAAGATATAGGTGTGTTTTTTATTTCACCTTGTGCTGCTAAAGTTACAAGTGTAAAGAGGCCTATAGGTATAGAAAAATCAAAAGTTGATGGAGTATTTTCCATGAGAGAATTTTATGGTTTAATTTTAGATAATTATAAACCAGATAAAACAATAAAGTTAAGCAAAGCTTCTATGATTGGAGTTGGATGGGCAAATTCTGGCGGAGAAAGCTATGGTACTATGATTGAAAACAGTATTTATGTGGATGGCATACAAAGTGTAATTAAAGTATTAGAAGAAATAGAACTTGGAAAATTAAATGATTTAGATTTTTTTGAAGGTCTTGCATGTATTGGGGGGTGTATTGGAGGTCCTCTTACGGTAGAAAATAATTTTGTTGCAAAAAATAGAATACGCAAATTAGCAGATGAACTTGACAAAAGTACTGATTTAAATAATGCAGTTTTTGAAGATATTGAAGGAATAGAACTTTTTTGGAGCAAAAAAGTAATGAAAAATGATGTTTTAGATCTTGATAAAAATATTATAAAAGCAATAGATATGATGAAGCAAATAGATAAACAGTATAAGGAATTACCAGGTCTTGACTGTGGTTCTTGCGGTTCGCCTACATGTAGAGCGTTAGCTGAAGATATAATCAAAGGTTATGCAACAGAATATGATTGTATTTTTAAATTAAAAGACAGAATTAAAGCTCTTTCAAAAGAATTAAATGAGCTTGTTTTAAAAAGTCCACCAATATTGGATAAAAAGGAGGAATAAAAATGGGGAAGCTAAAAGTAAAGGATCTTTTAGAAAAAGGTTTTGTAGTAAAAGCAGGTGCAAAGGCTATAGATAAAGAAATAGAAAGTGTATACATTTGTGACCTTCTTAGCTGGGTTATGTCTCATGCTAAAAACAAAAGTGCATGGATTACAATACAAACACACGTAAATATAGTTGCTGTTGCAGTTCTTACAGAAATAAGCTGTATTATTATACCGGAAAATGCTAAATTAGATCAAGAAGCAGTAATTAAAGCTGAAGAAGAGAATATACCGCTGTTAAGTTTTTCTGGTACATCTTATGATGCAGCTTTAATTTTAAATGAGCTTATAAAATGAAAATTTATTATGATTTGCATATACACACAGCTTTATCTCCCTGTGCTTCTGATGATATGACACCAAATAATATTATTAATATGGCTTTATTAAAAAAACTAGATGTTATAGGAATAACCGATCATAACAGTTATGAAAATGTTGAACCAGTCTATAGTTTAGGAAAAGAAAAAGGTATTCTTGTAGTTCCAGGGCTTGAAGTACAAACAAAAGAAGAAGTACATTTGCTTTGTTATTTTTATAGTATTGATTATTGTATAGAAATTGGTGAAATAGTTAACGAAAAAATGAAAAATATTAAAAATAATAAAACAATCTTTGGCAACCAATTTATCATGAACAAACAAGATGAAATAATTGGAGAAAAGGATAACCTATTGCTTTCGTGCTGTGATTTAGGATTAGAAGATATTTTTAAAATCATAGAAGGTAAGGGAGTTTGCGTTCCTGCACATGTTGATAGAACAGCTAACAGCATTATATATAATCTTGGGTTTATACCAGAAATACCAAATTTAAATACCATTGAGGTTAGCAAAAATAAAAATTTAAAAAATTTTTTTGAGGAATTTCCGTGTTATAAAAAGTACAGAGTAATTAGATCTTCTGATGCTCATTATCTTGGAGACATATCAGAAAGAGATGAGTTTTTAAATTGCTTTATGGAACTAAAATCTATAATTGATTGGCTCCGCGGAAATTAAAAATTTTTTATTTTCATTGTTAAATTTTTAATAATTATATGATATAATATTAACGAATAATGAAGTAAAAAATTTATATATTGTTTAGTTGAAACATTTTATTCAAGAGGAGGGAAATAGATGGAATTATTGTATAAGAAATTTGGCAGAAAAAAAGTAGATGAATTTAAAAAGAAACTAGATGAATTAAAAAAAGAGAAAGGATCTTTAATAGCAGTAATGAATGAAGCTCAGGAAATATTTGGGTATTTACCTATTGAGGTACAGCAATTTATTGCTGATGGAATGGAAGTACCTCTTACAGAAGTTTTTGGAATTGCAACATTTTATTCTAGATTTACTCTTAAACCTTCTGGAAAGTATAAGATTGGGCTTTGCCTTGGCACAGCATGTTATGTTAAAGGTTCAGCACTGGTTCTTGAAAAAATAAGACAAAAGTTAGGTATTGCAGTTGGAGAGACAACAGAAGATGGAAAGTTTTCTCTGGAAGCTACCAGATGTTTAGGGGCTTGTGGACTGGCACCAGTTATGATGATTAATGGTGAAGTTTTTGGCAGATTAACCCCTGATGACATTGATGATATTTTGAGAAAGTTTGAATAAGTAATTATGAAAGAAATAGCTTTATATATACTAGATTTGTGTTTTAACAGCATAAAAGCTGAAGCTGATAATTTATATATTGAAGTTGTAAGCGATTATGAAAAAGATATTTTAAAAGTATATATAAAAGATGATGGATGTGGTATGGAGGAAGAATTTGTTAAAAAAGTGACAAGCCCTTTTGTTACAACAAGAAAAGAACGTAGAGTTGGACTTGGTATTTCTTTCTTTAAAGAGTTAACTGAACTTTGTGATGGAAGATTTAATATTAATTCAAAAAAAGGCATTGGTACTGAAATTACAGGTTTTTTTAAACTTTCTCATATTGATCTTATTCCTATAGGTGATATGTCTTCTACAATTGTGTCATTAATAATGTCAGCGCCAAATGTGGATATAGTATTTAAATATAAAACAAATAAAGGAGAATTTATATTTGATACTAAAAAGATCAGAAAAATTTTAAAAGATGTAAGTTTAAATAATGTTGAGGTCCTTGAATGGATTAAAGAGTTTATAAGTGAAAATATGGAGGTGTTAAAATGAAATCCTTAGAAGAATTAGAAAAAATAAGAAAAGAAACTTTAGATAAGATTAATTTGAGAAAAGAAAGAACAGGCACTCGTATTGCTGTGGGAATGGCGACATGTGGAATTGCTGCAGGTGCGAGACCGGTTATGATGGCTATATTGGATGAACTTAGCAAAAGAAATATAGTTGATGTAATAGTAGTTGAAACTGGATGCATTGGCATGTGTAAACTTGAACCGTTAGTTGACGTTTATGAGCCTGGTAAAGAAAAAGTGACATATGCAAAGGTTGATGAGGATAAAGCAAGGCAGATAGTTGTAGAACATGTTATAAATGGACACCCAATAAAGGAATGGACAATCGAGAATTATCTATAAAGGAGGGGAAAAAATGCTGTATAGATCGCATGTAATGATTTGTGCGGGTACCGGTTGTACCTCATCAAATTCAGATAAAGTAGCAGAAGTTTTTACAGAAGAAATTATGAAAAAAGGCTTAGAAAAAGAAATAAAGGTTGTAAGAACAGGTTGTTTTGGTTTATGCGAGTTAGGGCCTGTTGTTGTAATTTATCCAGAAGGTGTTTTTTATAGTAAAGTAAAGCCTGAATATATTCCTGAAATTGTTGAGGAGCATTTATTAAAAGGAAGACCAGTTAAAAAATATATATATGGTGAAAGCCTTGAAAAAGGAGAAATAAAACCATTAGAAGATACACCTTTTTTTAGGAAACAAAGAAGGGTAGCCTTAAGAAACTGTGGCGTAATTAACCCTGAAGATATTAATGAAGCAATTGCTTTTGATGCATATAAGGCTTTAGGCAAAGTATTAACTAGTATGAATCCAAAAGATGTTATTGATGAAATTAAAAATTCTGGCTTAAGAGGTAGAGGGGGCGGAGGATTTCCTACAGGTATAAAGTGGGAATTTGCATATAATCAAAAAGATATGCCTAAGTATGTCGTATGTAATGCTGATGAAGGTGATCCAGGGGCTTTTATGGACAGGAGTGTTTTGGAGGGAGATCCACACAGTGTTTTAGAAGCTATGGCCATAGCCGGATATGCTATAGGAGCAAATTATGGATATATTTATGTAAGAGCTGAATATCCTCTAGCAGTTAAAAGGCTTAAAATTGCTATAGAGCAAGCAAGAGATTACGGACTTTTAGGAA
The DNA here is from genome assembly GCA_049700195.1 of Thermoanaerobacteraceae bacterium. Lineage (GTDB taxonomy): Bacteria > Bacillota > Thermoanaerobacteria > Thermoanaerobacterales > Thermoanaerobacteraceae > JBNAVY01. The sequence continues at coordinate 58,672 of JBNAVY010000004.1, read as the reverse complement.
AAAATATATTTAATAAAGGTTTTGATTTTGATATAGAAATAAGATTGGGAGCAGGAGCATTTGTTTGTGGAGAAGAAACTGCACTTTTAAATTCTGTTATGGGTAAAAGAGGAGAACCAAGGCCAAGGCCACCTTTTCCTGCGGTAAAAGGTGTTTGGGAAAAGCCAACAATTATAAATAATGTGGAAACCTATGCTAATGTTCCAATAATAATTTTAAATGGTTCAGAGTGGTTTAAAAGTATGGGAACAGAAAAATCAAAAGGTACAAAGGTTTTTGCTTTAGGAGGTAAAATTAATAATACTGGCCTTGTTGAAGTGCCAATGGGTACAACTTTAAGAGAAATTATTTATGAAATAGGTGGAGGAATACCTAATGGAAAGAAATTTAAAGCTGCTCAGACAGGAGGACCATCAGGAGGATGTATACCGGAAGAACATTTAGATACACCTATTGACTATGATTCGTTAATTAATATAGGTTCTATGATGGGTTCTGGCGGTCTTATAGTTATGGATGAAGATAATTGTATGGTAGATATAGCTAAGTTTTTCCTTGAGTTTACGGTTGACGAGTCTTGTGGGAAATGTGCTCCTTGCAGAATTGGCACAAGGCGTATGCTTGAGCTTTTAAATAAGATAACTTCAGGCAAAGGAGAAGAAGGAGATATCGAAAAGCTTGAAACTCTTGCAAATACAATAAAAGCAACAGCTCTTTGCGGTCTTGGCCAGACAGCACCAAACCCTGTTTTATCAACAATTAAATATTTCAGAGATGAATATGAAGCACATATAAAAGAAAAAAGATGTCCTGCTGGAGTTTGTCAGTCTTTATTAAAGTTTAATATTAATCCGGATAAATGCAGGTCTTGCGGTATATGTGCAAAAAATTGTCCTACTAATGCAATATCAGGGAAACCAAAACAGCCTTATGTTATAGATCAGGACAAATGTATTAAATGCGGCACTTGTATAGAAAAATGTCCTTTTGATGCTATATACAAAAAATAATAAATGAAAGGAGTTCAGATATGGATAGAGTAAAAGTAACTATAGACGGCATTGAAGTAGAAGTTCCATCTGATTATACTGTATTAGAAGCTGCTAAAGAAGCTGGAATTGATATTCCGACACTATGTTATTTAAAAAATATAAATCAAATAGGAGCATGCCGTATATGTATAGTAGAAATTGAAGGTATAAAAAATCTTCAGACATCGTGTACTTATCCTGTAAGTAATGGGATGAAAATTTACACGAATACACCAAAAGTAAGAGAAGCAAGAAAGGCAAATCTTGAATTGATTTTATCTAATCATGATAGAAGTTGTCTTACATGTGTAAGGAATACAGGCTGTGAATTACAGAATTTATCTGATAAATTAGGAATAGATGAAATAAGATTTGAGGGAGAAAACATCAGGTATCCTATCGATGATGTTTCACCTGCAATTGTTAGAGATCCTAATAAGTGTATTTTATGTAGAAGATGCGTTGCTACATGTGCACAGATACAAAATGTATTTGCACTGGGAATGGTGGGAAGAGGATTTAAAACAATGGTAGCCCCTTCTTTTGGCAGGAGTCTGAATGATTCACCATGTATAAGCTGTGGTCAATGTATAGAAGTTTGTCCTGTTGGTGCAATATATGAAAAAAGCCATATAGATAGAGTCTATGAGGCTCTTAATGATAAAAAGAAATATGTTGTAGTACAAACTGCTCCTGCTGTAAGAGTTGCATTAGGCGAAGAATTTGGAATGCCAATAGGATCTATTGTAACAGGGAAAATGGCAGCAGCATTAAGAAGATTAGGATTTGACAGTATTTTTGATACTGATTTTGCAGCAGATCTTACTATAATGGAAGAAGGATCGGAACTTTTACACAGGATTAAAAATGGAGGAAAACTTCCAATGATAACTTCTTGTAGTCCTGGTTGGATAAATTATTGTGAAAAATATTATCCAGAGTTTATAGAAAATATATCAACGTGTAAATCTCCTCACATGATGATGGGTGCATTAGTTAAGAGTTATTATGCTGAAATGAAGGGCATTAATCCTGAGGAAATGTTTGTTGTTTCTATTATGCCATGCACTGCTAAAAAAGTAGAAATAGAAAGACCTCAAATGATTCATAATGGTATAAAAGATGTAGACGCAGTTTTAACTACCAGAGAACTTGCAAGAATGATTAAAGAAGCAGGTATAGATTTTATAAATTTAAAAGATGAAAAATTTGATGATCCTCTTGGTATGTCAACAGGTGCTGCTGTAATATTTGGTGCTACAGGAGGTGTTATGGAAGCAGCATTAAGAACTGTTGCAGAAATTGTTGAAGGAAGAGAGTTAGATAAATTTGATTATAATGAAGTTCGAGGTTTAGAAGGTGTAAGAGAGGCATCTATTGACATTGGTGAAATGAAAATTAAAGTAGCTATTGCAAATGGTACTGGAAATGCTAAGAAACTGTTAGACAAAGTTAAAGAAGGTAAAGTTGAATATCATTTTATAGAAGTGATGGGATGCCCAGGAGGTTGTATAATGGGTGGTGGGCAGCCAATACATGATCCTAAAGAAAAAGAAAAAGTAAAAGAATTGAGATCCAAAGCAATATATGAAGCAGATAAAAATTTACCAATCAGAAAATCACATGAAAATCCTATGATAAAAAAACTGTATGAAGATTTTCTTGATAAACCCTTAAGTGAAAAATCACATCATTTGCTTCATACTCATTATTCTGTTCAAGAATTATATCCTGTAAGGAAATAAAAGCTCCTGAATAATCTCAGGAGCTTTTCCAATTTTTTATTTGTAATTTACTTATCAAATATATATATTTTATGATATAATTAATTAGAATGAGTTTAATAATATTTTAAAGTGACAAAATATACTTAAGGAGTGAGTGAGGTTGAAAAGGAACAAAAGTCCATGGACACTTGTTTTTCTAATTGTTGCAGGACTTATACTAGGAGGTTTTACCGGAGATTTACTTGCAAATTTTTTTAAGCAATTAGCCTATCAGCAAATAATTGGAATGAACAGTCCAGTTTCTTTGGATTTGAATTTTATCAGATTTTCTTTTATGTTGTCATTTAAAATAAATATAGGAGCTGTATTAGGGCTTATAATTGCAATATATGCTTACTATAAAATGTAGGTGATTATGGTGAATTTTATTCTTGCCTCAGGCTCTCCTAGAAGAAAAGAGCTGCTTGATAGTTTGGGATTATCCTTTAAGATTGTAAAAAGTGATATTAATGAGCAATCAAAGGAATTTGAACCATCAAAATATGTTATGGATATAGCTTATAAGAAAACATACTCTGTTGCTAATAGTATAAAAGAAGAGTCTATTGTTCTTGGAGCAGATACGATTGTTGTTATAGATAATGAGATTTTAGGTAAACCTCAAGATGAAAAAAGAGCTTTTTTGATGTTAAAAAAATTATCTGGTAAAATGCATAAAGTGTATACAGGGCTTTCTATAGTACGAACTCCTGATTTAAAATATGTTAATGATTTTTCTGAAACAAAAGTATGGATAAAAAAATTAGATAATGAAGAAATTTTAAGATATATAAAAACAGGAGAATGCTTAGATAAAGCGGGTGCTTATGCTATTCAAGGTTTTGGCGCACTTATTGTAGAAAAAATTGAAGGTGATTATTTTAATGTAGTTGGATTTCCGCTTTCAAAGCTTTCAAGTCTTTTAAAGGATAATTTTAATATAAATTTGCTTTGAGAGGGTGAATGTATTGGGGGATTATTCTGGCATCATGATAAAAGACTTGCCTGAGGATGAAAGGCCAAGGGAAAGGCTTATTAAATATGGTGCAGATGTATTGTCAAATGCAGAACTCATAGCTATAATATTAGGGACAGGAACTAAATCCGAAAGTGCTATTTTATTAGCACAAAGATTGATAAAAGATGATAGAGGAATAAAGTTTATTATTGATTCCGGTGTTGAAAGGTTATCCAGTATAAAAGGTATAGGTATTGCCAAAGCAGTTAAATTAAAGGCTGCTTTAGAACTTGGAAGAAGACTTATGGCATACTCATCAAATTATAATTTTACGATAAAATCACCTGAAGATGTTATAAATTTGGTGATGGATGATATGAGATATTTAAATAAAGAACATTTTAAGATAATTATGCTAAATACTAAAAATAGAGTTATTGCTATTGAAACAATTTCTGTTGGAAGCTTAAATTCTTCGATTGTTCATCCACGAGAAGTTTTTAAAGCTGCTATAGAAAGAGCATCTTCTTCAATAATTCTGGTTCATAATCACCCCAGTGGGGATCCAACACCTAGCAAAGAAGATTTAGATGTTACAAAAAGGCTTTTTGAAGGTGGCAATATTTTAGGTATAAAGGTATTAGATCATATTATAATTGGTGATGGCAAGGGTATAAGTTTTAAAGAAAAAGGGTACTATGATTTTGAATAAATAGGAAGGAGTATATATTAGATGAAAGGTTTTTCAAAAGATATTGGAATAGATTTAGGTACAGCAACAACACTTGTTTATGTTCAAGGGAAAGGTATAATTTTAAGGGAGCCTTCTGTTGTAGCTATAAGAACTGATTCCAACACAGTTCTTGCAGTTGGAGAAGAAGCAAAAAAAATGGTAGGTAGAACACCAGGGAATATAATTGCAATAAGACCTATGAGAGATGGTGTTATAGCTGATTTTGATATTACAAAAACAATGTTAGATCATTTTATAAGTAAAGTTAATCCTAGAAAAGGGCTATTCAGGCCTAGAGTTATTGTAGGTATTCCATCTGGTGTTACAGAAGTTGAAAAAAGGGCAGTAACAGAAGCAGCACTTCAGGCAGGTGCAAAAGAAGCTCATACAGTTGAAGAACCAATGGCAGCAGCTATAGGAGCAGGTCTTCCTGTTGAAGAACCGACAGGAAGCATGGTTGTCGATATAGGTGGAGGTACAACTGATGTTGCAATAATCTCCCTTGGTGGCATTGTGACTAGTAAATCTCTAAGAGTTGGCGGAGATGAGATGGATGAATCAATAATAAACTATATTAAACGTGAATATAATCTTATGATTGGAGAAAGAACTGCTGAAGAAATAAAAATACAAATTGGTTCTGCATTTCCAAAGACAAAAGAAGAGACAATGGATATAAGAGGAAGAGATTTAGTATCTGGTCTTCCCAAGACACTTAAAATAACATCTACAGAAATTTTGGAGGCATTAAAAGATCCAGTATCAAGTATAATAGAAGCTATAAAAATGACTTTAGAAAAAACACCACCAGAGCTTGCCGCAGATATTATGGATAGAGGTATAATGCTAACAGGTGGCGGAGCCATGCTAAGTGGTATTGATAATCTTATAAGACAGGAAACTGGTATGCCCGTTCAAATCGCAGATCAGCCATGTGATTGTGTTGCTTTAGGTGCAGGGAAAATACTTGAAGAAAGTTCACTTTTTAGAAGAGTCTTAAATCCTGTGACAAAAGGCTGAGAGGAGGATAAAAGTGCCACGTTTTTCAAAGTATAAGCAGGTTGTTTTTGTATTTTTTATAGCCGTGGCACTTATTGCTGCTATGGCTTATAGCTATGGGGGCGGAAGGAATGTCACAAAACTAGAATCTTTTGCAGGTTCTATTTTTGCTCCCGTTCAAAAGACTTTGTATATGACTGGAAATTATATTTCTAACTTTATAAGGTCTATAAAAGAAATTGGAACTTTAAGAGAAACAAATAATAAACTTCAAAATGAGGTTGAAAAATTAAAAAAAGATAATATAAAACTGCAGGAACTTATAAATGAAAATCAACGTTTAAAACAAGCTTTAGAATTTAAAGATAAAAATAGTGAGATAGTAACAAAATCAGCAACAATTATTGGTAAAAATCCGGGGAATTGGTTTAATACATTTAATATTGATATTGGTACTAATGAGGGTATTAAGCCTGGAATGGCGGTTTTGGATGAAAAAGGCAATATGATAGGAGAAGTTACAAATGTTGGTTCAAATTGGTCTAAGGTATTATCTATAGTTGACCGCGACAGTTCTGTAAGTGCAATTGATATTAGAACAAGAGATAACGGAATTGTAAGAGGAGACTCCAATGGTGGACTTATTATGATATATCTTCCTTTAGATGCTGAACTTATTGAAGGTGATATAATTACAACATCTGATATGAGCAAGTTCCCAAAAGGGCTTATTATAGGTAAGGTATTAAAAGTTACAAAAGAACCTGGTTCATTGCTAAAACAAGCAGTAATAAAACCTTCGGCTGATTTTGAAAGATTAGAATACGTACTTGTTGTAACAAACATAAAAAATACAGGGAAGTAGAATTTATGAGAATTATATATAAATATTTATTGGTATTGTTATTAATAATATTACAGTCTACTTTATTTCAATATATTAGTTTTTTTGGAGTTAAACCCGACACTGTTCTTGTAGTTATTTTAAGTTTTTCACTTTTAAATGGGCAAACAGAAGCTATTTACCTCAGTTTATTTGGCGGACTTTTTCAAGATATTTTATTTAATAATGCTATTGGAGTTAACACATTGCCATTATTGCTTGTTTCATATGTTTCTGGTATTATAAGTAAAAATGTTTTTAAAGAAAGTACTTTTGTTGCTTCTGTATTTGTTTTTATAGGTACAATTGTGTATAACCTTATAATAATGTTTTCTATGGTTTTAATGAAATATCATTTTGATTTTGCTGCAAATTTTACAGATATTGCAATAAAACAAGCAATATATAATACTGTTATAATAATATTTTTTTATAAGTACATTGTTATTTTTAATAGATATATAAATGATAGCAGAAAGAGTTTGTTTAAAGATATGTAGTATAACTCTTCTTTATTTTGAGGGTGATATATTTGGATGAGCAGTTTAAAAAGAAGTTTTATAATCTGGGTATAATTATTTTATTAGCTTTTACTGTGTTGACGAGCAGACTCGTTTATCTGCAGCTTATTAATGGAGATTACTACAGAGACCTATCTGTAAAGCAAGCGATAAGGCTTATTCCAGTTGATGCTCCAAGAGGAAATATCGTTGATAGATATGGAGTTAAGCTTGCAACTGACAGGCCAAGCTTTTCAGTTGAAATAATGAAAAGTGAAGTTGTAGATAGTCATCTTAATGATACGATTTTAAAATTAGTTAATATTTTAATTAAAAATAATGTTAAGTATAAAGATGATTTGCCTATTTTTATAGATGATAACGGTACACCATATTTTAACTTTAAAAATCCAGAAGAAACGCAAATAAATAATTCAACTCTTGAATCAAGAGAACTTGCATGGAAGAAAGCAAATAACATAAGTATTAATGCTACTGCTCAAGAGGCCTGGGATATATTAGTAGAAAAATTTAAAATATCACAGAACAATAGTAAATCAGATATGAGAAAAATAATGGTTGTAAGACAGCTTATGGAAGAACAGGGTTACAACCAATATCAACCTGTTGAGGTTGCTCTTGATGTTGATCAGAGAACTGTTTCGGAAATAGAAGAAAACCATTTAGAATTGCCTGGAGTTATTATAACAGTAAAACCAATAAGATATTATCCTTATGGTGATCTTTTATCACAAAGCCTTGGTTATATAGGAAGAATAACACAAGATGATTTAAAAAATCTGGATATGACTAAATATAAACTTACAGATTTGGTTGGTCACTCTGGTTTAGAAGCTTTATATGAAAAATATCTAAAAGGAAAAGATGGAGGACAACAGGTTGAGGTGGATAATTTCGGAAGATTCATAAAAAATTTAAATGTTGTTCCACCCATTCCAGGTGATACCGTATTTTTGACTATTGATAAAAATATACAAATGGCAGCAGAAGAATCTTTGATAAAGACAATGGAAAATATTAGAAATGGCGTTTATGGAAAGAAATTTATAAATGCGAAGATTGGCGCTGCAGTTGTTGTAGATGTTCATACTGGTAAAATATTAGCTCTTGCCAGTGTTCCAGGATATGATCCTAATATATTTGCAACAGGAAATCCTCCTGCAAGTATTGTAAATGAGCTTTTTAAGTCAAGAAATGCTACAATTGAACCCAGTCCTGTATTTAATTATGCTACACAAGGAGCTATTCCTCCTGGTTCAACATATAAAATGGCTGTTGCACTTGCTGCTTTAGAGTCTGGGGTTACAACTATTGATGAAAAATATCTTGATCCTGGTATATTCCCCTATACAAAGCAAACTAATTGGTTATGGAATGAATATCATCAAACTCAAGGATGGGTAAATGTCTCTGATGCTATAAAATATTCAACAGATACTTTCTTTTATGAGATGGCAAGGAGGATGGGAACAAATATTGAAAAAATAATAAATTATGCTCATCAGTTTGGTTTAGATCAAAAAACTGGTATAGAACTTTATGAAACAAAGGGTATAATAGGGAGTCCACAGTTTAAAAAAGAATACAATATCAGTATTATAAGATCTATGGTTAAAAATAATAAAAATCCTAATGGAAAAATAACTCAAGAACAATTTGAAAAAATACTTAAAATAATTGATACGGGCAATTTAAGCGATTATAATACTTTTTTGCAGTTAGATAAAATGGGTATAAAAGATATTAAACTTCAGAAAGAGTTGTGGAGTCTCATGTATTTTGCTGGACACTGGAGTTTAACAGATGCTTGCAGTGCTTCTATTGGGCAGGGTGATAATCAATTTACTCCATTAGAAGTAGCTGGCTATATTTCTACTCTTGTAAATGGTGGGACAAGATACAGACTTCATATTGTTGATAAAATTTTAACACCGGATGGGAATGTTGTTGAACAGACAAAACCAGAAATTCTTAATAAAATAGATATACCACAAAAATATCTTGATGCAATAAAACTTGGAATGAAAGGTGCTACAGAACAAGGAGGTACAGCAAGTGCTGCATTCAGGAATTTCCCTGTAACTGTAGGAGGTAAAACAGGTACAGCTGAAGTATGGGGCAGAGATAATTATGCATGGTTTGTAGGATTTGCACCGTATGATAATCCTCAAATAGCAGTTGCAGCAGTTATATATCAAGGTGGAGCAGGGTCCTATGTTGCAAATGTTGCCAGAGATATATTTAATGCCTATTTCGGTCTTGATAATCAAGATAATCAAAATAATTTTAATGTTGGTAATTCTCCTATTAGATAAAAATAGTTTTATTAGAAGCACACCAAATTTTAGATATAAATCGAATAATTTTTGGGTGTGCTCTTTACTTTTATACTCTTTTTTTTATCAATAAAGAAGGAAATTATGTTTTTATGGAGAATATAGATATTAACAAGTTTTTTGGGGGTACAATATGGTAAATAATAATATTAAAATTCAAGGAACAAAAGACGGGCTTGTTATAGTATTTGATGAAGCAGCTGATATAAAGTTAATAGAAGAAAAAATAGTGAATAGAATAGAAAAGTCTGCAAGGTTTTTTGAGGGTGCTATTATGACAGTTAAGGTCAAGAGTCTTAATGTTACCGAAAAAGAACTTAAAGAATTAAAAGATTTTATTTTAGATAAATATGGTGTTGAAGTACAAATAAAAAAAATACAAGAAAGACACCTTAAAAATGTAACTAATGAAAATGAAATATTTGATGGTTTAGAAGAGGGGATAACAAAATTTTATAAAGGAACCATAAGGTCAGGCCAAATATTGAAATATTATGGCAATCTTATTATTGTGGGGGATGTTAATCCTGGTGGCATAGTACAAGCATCTGGCAATATAGTAGTTGTAGGTACTTTAAGGGGAATTGCTCATGCTGGTTTTACAGGCAATTTAAATGCATTTATAACAGCATCATCTTTAAGAGCAATGCAACTTAGAATAGGAAATATTATATCAAGGTCACCTGATAAAGATGATGAAATAGAATATCCTGAAATTGCTTTTGTTAAAAAAGGTAAAATTATTGTTAAAACACTTTACCATGGGGAAAACATATGGTAAAATATTCTTAAAAAGTAAAATATCGAATGGAGTGGTATAATGAGTGAAGTTATAGTTATAACATCTGGTAAAGGTGGAGTCGGGAAAACTACCTCTACTGCAAATATTGGTACATATTTGGCAATGAAAGGTTATAAAGTAGTTTTAATGGATACGGATATAGGTCTTAGAAATCTAGATGTTGTTATGGGTTTAGAAAATAGAATAGTTTATGATATAGTAGATGTTGTCGAGGGACAATGCAGGTTAAAACAAGCATTAATAAAAGACAAAAGATTTGAGAGTTTATACCTTTTGCCTGCTGCACAGACAAGAGATAAATCTGCTATAAATCCTGAACAAATGCAAAAGCTTACTTCAGATTTAAAAGAGGAATTTGATTATGTAATTGTTGACTGCCCTGCAGGTATAGAACAAGGATTTAAAAATGCTATAGCTGGTGCAGATAGAGCTGTAGTTGTTACTACTCCTGAAGTATCAGCTGTAAGAGATGCAGATAGAATAATAGGACTTTTGGAGGCATCTGAAATACATGATCCATTGCTTGTTATAAATAGAATAAAAATGGACATGGTAAAACGTGGAGATATGATGAATATTGAGGATATAATTGATATTCTTGCTATTGATTTACTTGGTGTTATACCGGATGACGAAAATATAGTCATATCAACAAATAGGGGAGAACCAATAGTTACTGATGAAAAGTCTCTGGCAGGACAAGCATATAGGAATTTAGTAGAAAGATTGATTGGGAATGAAGTTCCTATAATAAATCTTGAAACTGGTAATGGATTTGTAGAAAGATTAAAAAGATTATTTAAAATGGCTTAATCCATTTTAGGAGGTGTGTTTTGTGGATTTATTTAAATCGTTTATGGGAAAGAATAACAGCAAAGACGTAGCAAAAGAAAGACTACAGCTTTTGTTAGTACATGATAGATCTGATGTATCCCCAAAATTTCTGGAAATGATAAAAGAGGATATTTTAAATGTTATATCTAATTATGCAGATATTGATGAAGCAGGGTTAAACGTAGAAATAACAAGGGAGAAAAGAAACGATAACACATATATGCCTGCACTTCATGCAAATATTCCAATTAAAAAAATGAAACAAGTTGTAAGATAACTGGCAAAAGCCAGTTTTTTTTATATGGTATAGATATTCCTAATATGATATAATACAAAATGTGATTATATATTTCAAAGGGGAATAAACTGTGTTTAATAAAAAACTGCTGAAAAATTTCGACTTTGGACTTCTTGCCACTGTTTTGTTAATATCTGTATTTAGTGTTATTGTAATTTTAAGTGCATCACATGCTGTTGAAACTGGTTCATACAAAAAAGCTATTGTTCAATCTATTGCAATTTTAATTGGCCTTATTATGCTAATATTAGTAAATCTTGTAGATTATAATGTCTTTGCAAAGTTTTCAACAGCTATATATATTATCAATCTTATTGGAATTATACTTGTTTTGATTATTGGTAAAGTTAGTAATGGAGCACAAAGCTGGATACACATAGGACCAGTCGATTTACAACCTTCTGAGTTTTCGAAGATTGCACTTATTCTGACTCTTGCTAATATGTTCAGCAACATAGATGAAATAAAAAGTTTTAAAGAGCTAGTATGGCCGTTGGTCTATGTTGGTATTCCTTTTGTAATAGTAATGTTACAGCCAGATTTGGGTACAGCTTTAGTTTTTCTTGCAATATTCATAGCAATGGTTTATATATCTGGTATTAAAACTAGAGTATTAGCAGAATTATTTGGGATAGGTATTGCTTTGTTACCTATTGGATATAAAATTTTAAAACCATATCAAAGAAATAGATTGCTTTCTTTTATAAATCCTGATTTAGATCCCATGGGTACAGGATATCATGTAATACAATCAAAAATAGCTATAGGTTCGGGTATGTTTTTTGGTAAAGGATTGTTTCATGGCAGCCAGACTCAATTATATTATTTACCTGAATCATGGACCGACTTTATTTTTTCAGTAATTGGTGAAGAACTTGGATTTATAGGTGCGGCTATACTAATAATTCTTTATATTTTTATGATTTATAGAGCTTGGAAAATAGCTTTTAATGCAAAAGATAAATATGGCACTTTAGTTGCTGTTGGAATTATTGCTATGTTTACATTCCATATCTTTGAGAATATTGGTATGACAATTGGAATAATGCCTATTACTGGTATTCCTTTGCCATTTATGAGTTACGGAGGGAGTTCTATGGTTTCAAATATGATAGCTATAGGGCTGTTATTAAATATTGGTATGAGAAGGCAAAAGATTAATTTTTAGGAGGATTATATTATGAATGTCGCTTTAATTGCTCATGATAAGAAAAAAGATCTTATGGTAAATTTCTCTATAGCTTATAAAGATATACTTTCAAAATGCAATATATTTGCAACAGGTCATACAGGCTCTCTAGTCAGTGAAGCAACAGGTCTTAAAGTTCACAGGTTTTTACCAGGTCCAATGGGAGGAGATCAGCAAATAGGTGCTATGATAGCTGAAAATAAGATGGATTTAGTTATATTTTTAAGAGATCCTCTTACTGTTCAGCCACATGAGCCTGATATTTTAGCACTTTTGCGAGTCTGTGATGTTCATGGTATACCCTTAGCAACAAATTTAGCTTCGGCAGAAGTCCTGATTAAAGGACTGGATAGTGGTCTTTTACAGTGGAGAGAAGCGGAAGAATAATCTTTTAGCATATTATGCCCTCTTTTAAAATATAAATATATAGTGAAGGGGGCATGGACCTATGAAGAAACGAAGCAAATATATTTCTAATTATGGTAATAAAAAATTAACGTTTTACAAAAAATATATTGAAACTTTTGAAAATCAATTTATAATTGTTCTTGTTTTATTAGGGGTAGTAATGCTTTTTAATGCTGTTAATATACCTATCACAAACACATTTATAAATGGAACAAAAGCAGTTTTAAATTATAATATGGATTATGAAAATGCAAAAAAAGGATTAAAGTTAGTTGAAAAGCAATTTCCTGTACTGAAAGATAATGTTGTAAAAGTTTTTTCAACAAATAATGATATGCAAAATGTGCCTGTAGAAAAAACAGATAAAATGATTTCACCGGTTAATGGTATAATTACTTCAGGATTTGGTGAAAGGGTTGATCCAATTTCAAATAAAGTTGTAAAACATGATGGAATAGATATTGAAGTTCCAATTGGGAAGGATGTAAAAGCAGTATTAGATGGAACTGTTATGATTGCAGAAGACAACAATGGAGATTTTGGAAAACTAATTGTTTTACAGCATAATAATAGTTTAAGAACGGTTTATGCTCATTTATCAGAAATAGATGTTGTAGTTGGAGAAAAAATCAAACAAGGTGATGTAATAGGGAAAACCGGAAATACAGGCAAGACTACAGCACCTCACCTTCATTTTGAAATTTGGGAAAATGGAAAACCCATTGATCCTCTTACTAAAATAGCAATAATAGGGAGTATCGATTCGGAAAATAAATGAATATTTACGGTGTAAAAGTAAATATAAATTTTTTTACATGGGTTTTCCTTTTCTTTTTTGTTGTAACTGGTTATTTTAAAGAAATGTTTTTTATAATTTTGACAGTATTAATACATGAATTAAGCCATATTTATGCTGCTAAAAAAGTTGGTATAGATGTATTACAATTAGATATTTACCCTTTTGGAGGTACTGCAATTCTGGACAGTATTGTTTTTATAAGGCCAGATCTTGAAATAATAATTGCGTTATCAGGACCAATCTCCAATATTTTTTTTTCTTTTTTGATAATATTTATTTCACAATTAATGAACATTAATTTGGAATATCTTATAAAATTTAATGTTATTATGGCTGCTTTTAATCTTTTACCTGGCTTACCCTTAGATGGTGGAAGAGTACTAAAAAGTATTTTGGCACATTTTATCGGTTTTTATAAAGCAGTTTTGATAACAGTTTATTCTTCATATTTCATAGGGATAATTATTCTATATTATTCAATACTTTATAATATAAATGATATAAAATATATATATTCGGTTTTTGGTATCATTTTGATAATTGCAGCTAAAAAAGAAATTAATAAATCAAAGTTTTTGCATATTAGAAATCTTTTATACAAAAAATCAGAATTTCATAAGAAAGGTAGTATGACAGTTAATACAATTGCTGTTTTGGAAACTGAAAAAATACATAAAATTATAAATAATTTTATACCAGGCAAATACCATGTTATAATTATAGTTGATAAAGACTTGAAAGAAAAATTAAGAATAAGCGAAACTGAATTGTTTGAATATGCCATAAAAGATGGTTTAAATTCAACGATTGGAGATATTTTGAAAAGTTAAACATTACTTTGGAGGAATTATCATGGAACAATTAAATGAAAAAATAGATAGCTTACTTATGAGAGTAAGTAAACCAACTAGATACATAGGTGGAGAATTAAATTCAGTTGAAAAAAATCTAGAAAATGTTTATATTAGATTTGCATTTGCTTTTCCAGATGTGTATGAAGTAGGTATGTCTCATTTAGGTATGAAAATACTTTACAGTCTTTTGAATGAAGAAGATGATATTTATTGTGAAAGAGTATTTGCACCATGGATCGATATGGAAAATCTAATGAGAGAAAATAAAATTCCTTTATTTTCTTTAGAAACCAAAACTCCATTAGATAAATTTGATTTTGTAGGTTTTACACTACAATATGAGATGAGTTATACTAATTTATTAAATATGCTTAATTTAGGTAATATTCCAATATTATCAAAAGATAGAAAAGAAGGACCTTTTGTTATAGCAGGTGGACCATGTGCTTATAATCCAGCACCTCTTTCAGAAGTTGTTGATATTTTTGTTATGGGAGAAGGAGAAGAAGTAATATTAGAGATTATGGAAGTCTATAGGAAATGGAAAAATATTTCTGGAAAGAGGGATGAATTTTTAAAACTTATCTCAAAAATTGAAGGGGTTTTTATCCCTGCTTTTTATGAAGAAATATATAATTCCGATGGTACCATAGCTGAAATCAGACCTTTAAAAGAAGATATTTCACCAAGAGTAAAAAAAAGAATAATTAAAGATTTTGAAACAATATTTTATCCAGAAAAACAGATTGTACCATTTATGGATATCGTCCATGATCGTATAATGCTTGAGGTTTTTAGAGGTTGTACAAGAGGCTGCAGATTTTGTCAGGCTGGAATGATATATAGACCTGTAAGAGAAAAATCTGTTGAGAAGTTATTAGAACTTGCAGACAAACTAATAAAATCTACTGGTTATGAAGAATTGTCTCTTGCTTCTTTAAGTACTTGTGACTATTCTCAGATAGAAGACTTGGTGAAAAAATTAATAGAAAAGTATCATGATAAGGGTGTGGGGGTAGCTATACCATCAACAAGAATCGATGCATTTTCTGTATATTTATTAAACGAAATCCAAAAAGTCAGAAAAACCGGTTTAACATTAGCGCCGGAAGCTGGTTCGCAAAGATTAAGAGATATTATAAATAAGGGTGTAACAGAGGAAGATTTAATGGTATCAACAGAAGAGGCATTTAAAGCAGGATGGAATACAATAAAACTTTATTTTATGATCGGACTTCCTGGTGAAACTTTTGAGGATGTTAAGGGTATTAGTGATTTAGTTCACAAAGTTATATCAATTTACAAAAAAGTTAGAGGTAATCTAAAGGATCTTAAAATTACTGTCAGTACGTCGATATTTGTTCCTAAACCTTTTACTCCATTTCAATGGGTTGGACAAGAAGATGTAAACACAATAATTGAAAAACAGGATCTATTGAAGAAAAATTTAAGAGGCAAAAATATAAGATATAGCTGGCATGACTATAGGACGAGCTTTTTAGAAGCAGTAGTTTCTAAAGGAGACAGAAAAGTAGGACGAGCAATAATAAAAGCATGGGAAAAAGGATGTAAATTTGATGGCTGGGATGAATATTTAAAATACGATAAATGGTTAGAAGCATTTGAGGAAGAAGGAATTGATCCACATTTTTATGCTAATAGGGAAAGAAACTATGACGAAATTTTTCCTTGGGATGTAGTAGATGTGGGAGTAAATAAAAAATATTTATTAAGGGAATTAAACAAGTCTAAAGAATTAAAAACTACGAAAGATTGCAGGGTATTTTGTACTGGTTGTGGAATTAAAGAATTTGATGAGGAGGTCAAATGCTTTGAAACGCATTAGAAATAAATTCAAAAAAGAAGAAAATGTGAGATTTATATCTCACTTAGATGTTATGAGATTATTTGAAAGAGCTTTTAGAAGAGCTGATATAAAAATTGCTTTTTCAAAAGGGTTTAATCCTCATCCAAAAATCTCTTTTGGGAACGCTTTAATGGTTGGAGCAACTACTGACGGTGATTATTTTGATGTAGAAGTTTGTGAAGATATTTTGCCAAAGCATTTTAAAAATAAAATAAATAATGTTTTACCAAAGGGAATTATTATATTAGAAAGTTTTGAAGTTGCAAATGAGGATATTCTTTCTTCGAGAATTGTTGCTGCTGATTATTTAATTAAATTTTCTACATTCGAAAATATCCATGATATTTATGATATTTATAAAAAATTTATTGAACAGCCTTCAATTGAAATTGAAAAAGATACAAGAAAGGGGAAAAAGGTAATTGATATAAAAGCATATATTATTGAAACCAAATTATTATTTTATGATGGTAAAATGGGAGAAATTTATGTAAAATTAAAATTAGGAGAAGGTACACCTACTCCTTTGCATCTTTTAAAAGCATTTAATGATTTTTTAGATGGCTTAATTAATTTAGAAAACTATAAACTAAAAAGGGAAAAAATTATTTTAGATACAGATATGAGGTGAAGTTTTTGAAACGTATAATTTTTAATATTGATGAAATATTTTATCAGATGGCTTTATTAGAAAATGGGAAATTAAAGGAATATCATCCAGAAAAAAAAGAAGATAGAAGTATATTGGGCAATATATATAAAGGTAAAGTAAAAAATGTTTTAAAAGGTATGCAATCGGCTTTTATTGATATCGGCTTAAATAAAAATGCTTTTTTGTTTTCGAGTGATTTACAATATAATGATAAAAATGAAAACAATAATAATATCATAACAAAAGTCATAAAAAGCGGGCAAGAACTCATGGTTCAGGTTTCAAAAGAAGCTGTCGGCACAAAAAACCCTAGGGTAACTGCAAATATTTCTATACCAGGCAGATATATGGTTATGATGCCAGAAATAGATTATTTAGGGATTTCCCATAGAATTACTGATGAAAAAGAAAAAACCAGACTTATAGGAATTATAAAAAAAATGAAAAAGGATAATGTTGGTATAATAATTCGCACAGCTGCTGAAAAAGCAACAGAAGAAGATTTATATAATGATTTTAAAAATTTACTTAGATTATATGAAGAATTAAAAACTGCATATAAAAATTCTTCAGGGCCATCATTAATATATGAAGAAAATAATTTTGTTATAAAATATTTAAGAGATATTTATAATGATGAAATAGAAGAAATTGTAGTAAATAATAAAAATGAATTTGAGAATATAAAAAAATACTTAAAAAGTATAGGTAAAGATAATACTGATTTTGTAAAATATGAAAATGGCGATTTAATAAGTTTGTATGGCATAGATTATCAAATAGAAAAACTATTAGATAAAAAAATATGGTTAAAAAGTGGCGGATTTATAATAATAGATCAAACAGAAGCACTTACTGTAATTGATGTAAATACAGGAAAATATATTGGGAATTCTTCTTTAGAAGAAACTATATACAAAACAAATAAAGAAGCTGCTGAAGAAATTGCACTACAGTTAAGGTTAAGAGATATAGGCGGTATTATTATAATAGATTTTATTGATATGACAAATGAAAATTTTAAAAAAAAGCTCTTGGATATATTTAAAGAAAGTTTGCAAAAAGATAGATCAAAATGTACAGTATTAGGTTTTACACAATTAGGGTTAGTTGAAATGACAAGAAAGAGAGTCAGGTCACAAGTAAGTTTTTATCTGGCAAATAAATGTCCGGTCTGTAAAGGAGAAGGTATTGTTTTTTCAGATGAATATTTACTACAAAAAATAATAAGGGAAGTTAACAGAATTTGTACAAATGTTTTGACTGACAAGATTTATATTAAAGCCAATAAAAGAGTTATAAAGCTTTTTAATCAGTTAGAAGAAAAAATTAAAGAAGATTATAATGTGAATGTTGAGATTATACAAGATAACAACAAAAGCTATGATGAATTTGAAATTGGATTTTATTAATTAGAAAATATATTGTTGACAATTTTGGATATTATAAATTATTATATATGTAATATATATATCTAATAATTTTGATTTTAGTATCAATTTAAAATTATTTTTTAACAAAATAATATTTTGGAGGTGTAGAAATTGAAAGGACAATATTATACAATTTTAGCACTTATATTTGCGGTTTTGGTTGCTGTTTTTGCAATATCAAATGCAGTTGCTGTAGATATAAGCTTTTTGTACTGGCATTATAAAATTTCACAAGCCTTAGTTATTTTAATATCGGCAGCAATTGGAGCCATAACTATTGGTATAATAGGTGTTTTTGGACAGGTAAGGTATTCAATGCGTATCAGAGGACTAAATAATAGAATAAAAGAAATAGAAAAAGAAAAAGACGAATTAAATAAGAAAGTTATAGAGATGCAAAATACTATTATTGATAAAACAGATCAAAAAGATGATAAACAGGGTAAAGAAGAAAAATCCGAACAAACAATGTAAATTGTAATTGACAAATTTGCTTTTTATATGTTACAATACACTTTGTAGCCGCTCGGGACGGGTTTTAAATTTTACCTTGTTGCTCGGCGAGACTGGACAGAGGAGGTGCACTATGTACGCTATAATAGAAACAGGTGGAAAACAATATAAGGTACAAGAAGGAGATATTCTTTTAGTAGAAAAGCTAAATTATCAAGTAGGTGATGGTTTTTCTTTTGACAAAGTTTTAGTTTATTCTAATAAGGATGGCAAAGTTGAATTCGGAACACCATATTTGAATAATGTAAAAGTTGATGCTAAAGTTTTAGAGCATGGTAAGGGCAAAAAAATTATAGTTTTTAAATACAAAGCAAAAAAGAATTACAGAAAAAAACAAGGTCATCGCCAACCTTATACAAAAGTACAAATTGAAAAAATTGCAGAGTAATGTGTTATGATTGAAGTTGATATTTTAAGGAATTCTTTCGGCAAAATATATAAATTTACGGTTAAAGGTCATGCTGATTTTAATGAATATGGTAAAGATATTATATGTGCAGCAGTTTCTGCTATTTCTCAGACAGCTGTACTTGGATTAGAATCCTTAGTTTTTATTCATTTTAAAAAAAAGATAAAAGATGGATATTTAACTGTAGAAATTGACAAAATTAATAATGAAGAAGATCTTATAAAAGTAGATTCAATCTTAGAAACAATGGTTCTAGGTTTAAAAGATATAGCGAAAGAGTATCCGGATAATGTAAAAGTATTTGATAGGAGGTGTAATAGATGAACCTTCAACTTTTTGCTCATAAAAAGGGCGTAGGTAGTTCGCGTAACGGTCGTGACAGTGAATCAAAACGTCTCGGAGTTAAAAGAGCCGATGGACAATTTGTTCTTGCAGGTAATATTCTTGTAAGGCAAAGAGGCACAAAAGTTCACCCTGGAATAAATGTAGGTATTGGTAAGGATGACACGCTTTTTGCTCTTACAGATGGTTATGTGGCTTTTGAAAGAAAAGGCCGGGATAAAAAACAAGTAAGTATATATACAGAAAGAAAAGCAGCAGAGAACTAAAATCCTGGTTTAAACCAGGATTTTTTTGTGTAAAAATACGTTTAGAAAGCGGTGAAGATATGCCTTCAGAAAACGAAATTTTTATAAAATATATTAGAAATAAGCGACATGAAATTTTAAATGATCTTCAGGTTATTTTAGGATATGCCCAGCTTGG
The DNA here is from genome assembly GCA_049700195.1 of Thermoanaerobacteraceae bacterium. Lineage (GTDB taxonomy): Bacteria > Bacillota > Thermoanaerobacteria > Thermoanaerobacterales > Thermoanaerobacteraceae > JBNAVY01. Next base: position 38,622 of record JBNAVY010000004.1, on the reverse strand, counting down.
CAAGTTAGATAAAGTTATTGAATATACACACAAAACAATTGCTAATATAAATAAAGATAAAGAAATTTTTAATATTGATGAAACTGAACAAATAATAAAAAAAATATCTGATAATTTTTAAAATAATATTAGCAAATAATAAATTACAGAAGAGGCAGGTGATTATATGTTTATAGATACAGCTAAAATATATATAAAATCAGGAGATGGGGGAAATGGCGTTATTTCTTTCAGAAGAGAAAAATACGTAGCATATGGCGGCCCAGATGGTGGAGATGGCGGTAAAGGTGGAGATATAATCTTTTATGCTGATCCTAATTTATCAACTCTTATGGATTTCAAATATAAAAGAAAATATATAGCTAAAAACGGAGAAAATGGGAAAGGAAACAATATGTATGGGAAGAATGCAGAAGATTTGTTAATTCGTGTCCCAGTAGGTACTACGATAATAAATACAGAAAATAACCAGGTAATTGCTGATCTTGTCAAAGAAAACCAGAAAGCCATTGTGTTAAGAGGAGGAAAAGGCGGTAAAGGTAACGCAAAATTTGCTACTTCAACAATGAAAACACCACGGTTTGCAGAAAGTGGTGAGTCTGGTAAAGAACTATGGGTTAAACTAGAACTGAAGTTGCTTGCAGATGTGGGACTTATTGGATTTCCAAATGCAGGAAAGTCAACATTATTAGCCGCTTGTACTAAAGCTAAACCCAAAATAGCAAATTATCCCTTTACTACATTAACTCCTAATTTAGGTGTTGTTGAATATAAAGGTAAATCTTTTGTTATGGCAGATATTCCTGGATTAATAGAAGGTGCGCATAAAGGAGAAGGTCTAGGGTATAACTTTTTAAGGCATATAGAAAGAACAAGAATATTAATTCATGTTGTAGATATTTCGGGTATTGAAGGCAGAAATCCTGTTGAAGATTTTGATAAAATTAATAATGAGTTAGGATTATATAGTGATAAATTAACAAAATTGCCACAGATTGTTGCCGCAAATAAAATTGACATCGAAACATCCTCAGAATTCTATGAACTATTTAAAGAAAGTTTAAACAAGAAAGGATATGAGGTTTTTCCTATTTCTGCAGCTACTAAGCAGGGTATTGATAAACTTTTGGATAAGATAATAGAGATTTTGGATAAATTGTCTTTAAATGTTGACAAAACATATACAGAAGACATAATAGTGTATGAATTACCTCAGGAAGAAGAAAATGTAGATGTTAAAATAGAAGGAACTACTTATTATTTAAGTGGTTCTAAAATTGACAGACTATTAAAAAGGGTTAATTTACAAGATGAAAATTCACTTAGGTATTTTGAAAGATTATTAAGGAAAAGTGGAGTTATAGATTATTTAAAAGAAAAAGGTTTTAAAGACGGAGATACAATAAATGTAAGGGATTTTGAATTTGAATATTATGACTAAAGCCTAATTTTCCTTTTTCAGATTATTTAATATAAACTTGTACACAAATCATATTTAATGTATAATATACACAGAAAATAATATTGGGGGAAAAATTTTGGAAAATCATATTAAAATAGGTATAATGGGTGGAACATTTGATCCCATTCATTATGGACATTTAGTAACTGCAGAAGCTGTAAGGGCTGAATTCCAGCTTGACAAAGTAATTTTTGTACCTGCCGGGAATCCTCCGCATAAAGTTAAAAGAAATGTTACAGATAAGAAACATAGATATCTGATGACTATTTTAGCAACAGTTACAAACCCTCATTTTGAAGTTTCTGCTATTGAAATTGAACGTGAAGGTTATACTTATACTATTGACACTATAAGAGAATTTAAAAGGATTTATGGCGAAAAGGCAGAGCTGTATTTTATAACAGGCGCTGACGCTATAATGGAAATATTTACATGGAAAAGTGCTGATGAACTTTTAAAATTGTGCGTCTTTGTAGCAGCTACACGACCAGGATTTGAAAAATCTTTAGTAGATCAAAAATTAGAAGAAACGAAAAATATATATGGAAAACAAATTTATAAAGTTACAGTACCTTCTCTTGCTATTTCTTCAACAGATATTAGAGAACGGGTTTTAGAAGGAAGACCTATAAAATATCTTTTACCAGAGTCTGTAGAAAGGTATATTCAAAAATATAAAATATATACAGAGGTATAAAATGATACTATATGATATTGGATTTTTAAAAAATAAACTAAAAGAATTTATAAGTGAAAATAGGTTTATCCATTCTGTTGGTGTTATGAATACTGCTGTTGAATTAGCAGATTTATATGGTGCTGATCCAGTGAAAGCTCAGGTAGCCGGTTTACTTCATGATTGTGCGAAAGGATATTCAGAAGAACAATTATTAGATCTTGCTCAGAAATACGATATTTATCTTGATGAAATACTTATAAATTCACCATTTTTGCTTCATGGTCCCGTTGGTGCAAAAATGCTGAAAGAATATTTTGCTATTGATGATCAAGAGATTGCCAGAGCAATTGCAATACACACCACAGGTGATATTAATATGAGTATTTTGGATAAAATCATTTTTTTATCTGATTACATTGAACCGGGTAGAGATTTTGAGGGTGTTAAAGAATTAAGAGAGTTAGCATATAAAGATTTGGATTTAGCTGTTTTAAAAGCTTTAGACAATACTATCAATTATGTCATTAAAAAAGGAATGCTTTTATATGACAAAACTGTTGACTCTAGGAATGACATTCTTATAAAGCTTAGGAGTGGAGAAAATGAAAAGAATATTTAAAATATTTATATTTTTAGTATTACTTATTGTACTTTCATTTGGTGTTGGTGGTTATTTTTATTTAAAATCTTTAAATCCAGCAGATACTGTTTCATCAATTATTAATAAAAATAAAAGCAATGAAAAAGATAAAAAGATAAATATTTTAATATTAGGACTTGATGAAACCTCTCCAACTGATCCTAAAAGGTCAGATACAATGCTTGTCATATCCTATGATCCAAAAACAAATAAAGGGTCTATGCTTTCAATTCCAAGGGATACCATGATAAATTTACCTAAATACGGTACACAAAAGATTAATGCAGCATATCCAATTGGAGGTCCTCAACTATCAATTGATGAAGTTTCACAATTAATAGGAGAACCAATTGATTATTATGTTAGAATTAGTTTTGAAGGATTTGTTCAGCTTGTTAATGAGCTTGGAGGAGTTGAAATGAACGTTCCCATGAATATGGACTATGATGACAATTCAGGCGGACTTCATATTCATTTAAAAAAAGGCCTCCAAACTTTAAATGGGCAACAGGCTTTGGAACTTGTAAGGTTCAGACATGGTTATGCTGAGCAGGATCTTGGTCGAGTTAAGGTACAAAGAGAATTTGCTTTAGCTTTATTGGATAAAGCAAAAAATCCTGCAATTCTTCTTAAAATAAACAGTATATTAAAAACTATAAATCAGTACGTGGAAACAAATATACCTCCTGGCACAATGATAAAGTATGCAAATTATATAATAAAAATGGATAAAAATGATATAAAATCTGCAACCCTGCCAGGAAATCCTCAATATATTGACGGTATTGCATATTATATAACTAATCCTAATGAAATAAAAAGTTTTATGAGAAGTTTTAATGATTTGACAACACCTGACAAAGATAAAACAAACACCGTAACCAGCAGTAATATAAAAATAGAGATTTTAAATGGTGGAGGAATACCTGGAGCTGCTGCAAAAACGGCTGAAATTCTAAAAGAGCAAGGATATGATATTATAAAAATAGGTAATGTATCAGGAATAACATATAATAATACGCAAATTATAAATAGGACTAAAGATAAAAATATAATTGAAAGTTTACAAAAAATATTAAAAAACTCAATTATTGTAGATGATACAGGAGATCGAAATACGGCAGACGTAACTATAATCTTGGGAAAAAATATATAATGGAGGGTTAATATTGTCAATAGATAGTAAAGAAAAGGCTTTTAAAATATATAGAGTGTTAGATGATAAAAAAGCTACAGATATTAAAATTATATATATTGGTGATTTAACAACTATAGCTGATTATTTTATAATTGCTACTGCAAATTCACAACCACATTTAAATACTTTAGCTGATGAAATTGAGGAAAAACTTTTTAAAGATGATATACCTGTAAATCATATAGAAGGATATAAATCTACTGGATGGATTTTGATGGATTATGGTGATGTTGTAGTACATCTTTTTTTGAAAGAAGATAGATTCTTTTATAATCTTGAAAGGTTATGGAAAGATGGAAAAGAAGTAGTACTTGACAAGCAAATGTAAGATATGTATAATAGCTATAATAAAATTTAGCCTCTCGAACCTACTATTTTTAGGACGAGGGGTTTTTAATAATAACAATAGAGTAAAAATAAAAATTTATTTCTAAATTTTTAATAAGATTCATATATTATACATGATTAGGGGGAAACATAAGCTGATGAAAACACATACGATTTTAAAAAGTGTAATGCCAATGGTTGAAGTTATTGCAAAAGCTTTTGGGAAAAACTGCGAAGTTGCTTTACATGATTTTTCAAATCCACAAAATCCTATAATTGCCATTGCGAATGGTCATATTTCCGGTAGAGAAATAGGAAGTCCATTGCCTGAACCTATATTAAAAGCTGTAAAATCAAATAACTTTGAAAATATGATTAATTACAAAAACAAAAGTAGTGACGGCAAAATACTAAAATCTTCAGTTTTTTATATCAAAGATGAAAATGGTAAACCCTTAGGATGTTTAACTATAAATATAGATATATCAGAATTCATTATGGTAAAAAATACTTTATCAGATATTTGTGATGTCACTGATAATTCACAGGATTCTTCATCAGATGCTTATGAAGGCAATGTAAATGATGTTTTAGAGAATATTGTAAATACAACCTTAGAAAACTATGGTAAACCAGTTAATTTCATGACTAAAGAAGAAAAGGTCAATATGGTTAAAATGTTAGATGCAAAAGGCACATTTTTAATAAGAGGCGCTATTGATTATGTAGCAAAAATATTGTGTGTTTCAAGATACACCATATACAATTATCTTGATGAGATAAGAGTTGGAGACGATTTTGGGAAATATTAGAATTATTTACTTTACAAACTTTTTCAAATATGATATACTCTAAAATAGATTGAAAATTGAATAAAATGCTTAACGCTTAATTCATTTGAAACGGGGGAACCAATATTTAAGGGGTGAGTCCATTTATTTTAATGGTAGGGCTATCTTTCAGCCCAAATCCGTCAGCTAACCTCGTAAGCGTTGGAAGAGGAGGAGATAGCATGAAAGAGTCTGTTTATGTCCTTTTTTCAGACCGATACTATTAGCTGTAGAATTCTCTATAGCTTTTTTATTTCTAAAAAAAGGGGGTAACATATAAATGAAAAAGACTCATTTTGCAGTAATAGGAGCGGGAAATGGTGGTCAGTCAATTTCAGCACATCTTGCAGTAAAGGGTTATAAAGTCAATCTGTATAATCGTAGTTATGATAAATTAAAACCTATAATAGAAAAAGGCGGAATAAATTTAGAAGGTGAAATTGAGGGCTTTGGTAAGCTTAATTTAATTACAGATGATTTAAAAACTGCAATAGAAGGTGCTGATGTAATATTAGTAACAGTTCCTGCTTCAGCACATTTAAAATTAGCAGAAAAACTTATGCCATATTTAAAAAATGATCAAATAGTTATTTTAAATCCTGGCAGAACTGGCGGTGCCTTAGAATTTTATAATGTATTTAAGAAAAGAGAAGATTTAAAATCTATTATAGCAGAAACAGATACATTTTTATATGCATGTAGAGCTCATGAAGGAAATGCTAAAATTTATAAAGTAAAGGATGTTGTATCTGTAGCAGCGATACCCAGTACAAAAACAAAAGAAGTTGTTGATATATTAAATGAACCTTTTGGAATTTTTACACCTGCTAGAAATGTGCTTGAAACTAGCTTTAATAATTTTGGAGCAATTTTTCACCCAACTCCTACTCTTTTAAATGCTGCAAGAATTGAGACTACAAAGGGTAATTTCCAATATTATATAGATGGAATTTCTCCTTCAGTGACAAAAATATTAGAGAAAATTGATAAAGAAAGAATAAAGGTTGCAAACGCTCTTGGTATAAATGTAGTTTCTGCTAAAGTTTGGCTTAAAGAAACATATAATGCTGATGGTAATGATTTATATGAAGCTATACAGAATACAAAAGCTTATATAGGCTTATATGCCCCTTCTGATTTACAGTGCAGATATATTTTTGAAGATGTGCCAATGAGCCTTGTTCCTATTTCTTCTATTGGAAGACAACTTGGTATAAGAACTAAAACTATAGATTCAATAATTCACCTGGCTTCTATAATTCATGGTATAGATTATTGGACTTTAGGAAGAAATCCTGAAAAATTAGGAATAAATGGTATGAATGCAGATGAGATTATGAGATTTGTAGAAATGGGTGAGAAGGAGGTTACAGTAGCATGAATAAAAGAGTTATTGTCGCAGCAGCAATAGGTAATTGTGTTCATGTTGCAGGGATATATAATTTCCTAAGGCTCGCTGAAAATGAAGGCTATAAAACAGTTTTTTTAGGTCCAGCAGTATCAATAGAGGAATATATAAATGAAGTAAAAAAATACAAACCAGAAATTGCAGCTGTAAGTTATAGATTAACTCCCTCAGCTCTTGAAAATATTTTAAAAGAATTAAAAACAAAAATAAGTGAGAATAATCTTACTAATATAAAGTGGGTTTTTGGTGGAAATGAACCTACAGCAAAGATAGCAAAAAAGTCTGGAATATTTCACGCTATATTTGACGGAACTTCAGGGGATGACTTTACAATAGGCTTTTTAAGAGGAGGAGTTTATAATATAAAAAAAGAATATTATCCTGATACCTTAATAAAAAGAATAGATCAAAAATATCCATATCCGATAATAAGACATCATTTTGGTCTTTCATCACTCGATAAAACAGTAGAAGGAATTAAAAAAATTGCAGATTCTAAAGTTTTAGATGTAATATCAATTGCACCAGATCAAAATGCTCAAGAACATTTTTTTGATAAAAAATATGATAAATCATTAGATGGCGCAGGGGGCGTTCCTCTTAGGGGAAAAGAAGATTTTGTAAAGCTATATGAAGCATCAAGACGTGGGAATTTTCCTTTATTAAGATGTTATAGTGGTACAAACGATATATTTAAAATGGCAGAAATGTTAGTTGAAACTATTAACAATGCGTGGGCTGCAATTCCACTTTGCTGGTATAATGTCCTTGATGGCCGTGGACCAAGGCCAGTTAATATATCAATTGAAGAAAATCAAAAATTAATGAAATGGCACGGAGAAAGAGGGATACCTGTAGAAGTAAACGAATCTCACCATTGGAGCTTAAGAGATGCCCATGATGTTATAGGTGTTGCTACTGCATTTCTTGCCGCATATAATGCAAAAAAAATGGGAGTAAATACTTATATAGCACAGTATATGTTTAATGTTCCAGCTTCAATTTCTCCTAAAATGGATTTAGCTAAAATGCTTGCGAAAATAGAACTTATAGAGAGTCTGGAAGATGATAACTTCAGAGTATTTCGTCAAGCACGAGCAGGACTTGCAAGTTTTCCTTCTGATTTATTGGAAGCGAAGGGCCAACTTGCGTCTAGTGCATATTTATCGATGGCGATAAAACCTCATATTTATCATGTAGTAGGTTACTGTGAGGCTCATCATGCTGCAACAGCAGAAGATATAATAGAAAGTGTAAAAATATCAAAAGCAATAATTAAGAATGCACTGTCAGGGATGCCTGATATGACGCAAGATAAAGAAGTTGTTAAAAGGAAAAATCATTTAATAAAAGAAACTAAAATATTATTAGAGGCTATAAAAAGTTTAAATTCTAAAAGCGATGATCCTTTATCTGATCCTAATGTATTATCAAAAGCAATTAAGATAGGGCTTTTAGATGCACCTCATTTAAAAGGCAACAAAAATGCTAAGGGTTTATTAAAAACAAAAGTAATAAATGGGGCATGTTATGCCTTCGATTATGAAAATAATAGAATTATTAGTGAGGAAGAACGTGTTGATAAAATTCTGAATGAATATAAAAAAGCTGTTATTGTTGCATAAGAAGGTGCTATGTTTTTGTGCACCTTCTTATAAATTTAAAAGGAGGGTTTTTCTAATGGCAGGTATAGCGTTAATCAATAGAAAAGATCAACATAAAAATATAGAGAAAATGTTAGATAAAATAAAACATAGAGGGCCAGATGCGAAAGAAATTTTTGTAAATAATAAAATAAGTATAGGGTATATCTCAATTAAAGATGAAAATTCAAGAATATTTAAAGATGAAAATGATAGGTATATTTGTATTTTTGATGGAGAAATATATAATTATGATTCGTTGCTAAAAGGCTTACAAAATCACAATTTTGCAACAGAATTAAATGGAGAAATAATATTACATTTATATGAGGAAATTGGCCCAGAATGTGTTAAATATTTAGATGGTATATTTTCTTTTATTATTTATGACACTAGAGAAAATAATTTATTTATTGCAAGAGACCCACTTGGGATAAAACCTTTATATTATGGGAAAACAGAAAAAGGGGATTTTGTATTTGCATCAGAAATAAAAGCTTTAATTGAAATTACTGAAGATATTAATGAATTTCCAAATGGATATTTTTATACTACTGAAAAAGGTTTCGAAAAATATTATGTTTTTCCACAAGACCCAATAGATTATTTGGATACAGAAGGAATAATTGAGGGTTTAAGGCTAAGGTTAGAGGACTCAGTAAAAAAAAGAATCGACAACAAGGACATAGGTGTATTTTTAAGCGGAGGATTAGACAGTAGTTTAATAGCATCAATAGCTTCAAAATACAAAAAACCTTTGATTTCTTTTGCTGTTGGAGTACATGGAAGTAATGATTTAAAAAATGCTTCTTTAGTTGCAGATTATTTAGGATTTAATCATATTGAATTTGCATATACAGAAAAAGATATAAAGCAAATACTGCCAACAGTTATATATCACCTTGAGTCTTGTGACCCTGCTTTAGTCCGAAGTGCTGTAGCAACTTATTTTGCATCAAAACTTGCTAGTAATTATGTAAATACTGTTTTTTCAGGGGAAGGTGCAGATGAACTTTTTGCAGGATATCATTATTTAAAAAGGTATAAAACACCTTGGGATCTTCATTATGAATTAAAATTTATAACAAATAGTATGCACAACACAAATTTTCAGAGAGTGGATAGAATGACTATGTCTAATTCAATAAATGCAAGGGTTCCTTTTTTGGATTATGAAGTGATAAGATATGCATTTAAAATTATACCATCAATTAAGATAAGAGGAAAAGACAAAACTGAAAAGTGGGTTCTAAGAAAATTATCTGAAAGTTATCTCCCTAAGGAAATTGTCTGGAGAAAAAAAGAAAAGTTTTCTATAGGTTCAGGAACTGCTTTTATTTTAGAAAATATTGCTGAAGAAGAAATAAGCGATAAGGAATTTTTAATGAATAGAAGGCAAAAAAATGGTTTTGAAATAAAGTCAAAAGAAGAATTATACTATTTTAAAATATTAAATAGTTTTTTTAATACAGATGCTTTTTTAAAAAGTATGGGAAGAAGCAGGAGTTTATGGGACAATCAGATTTATGCATCAGAAAACTGATATATTTATAAAATATTAAGAGGAGATATAAAGAATGCTCCTCTTAATATTTTGAAAAAATATAGTTTTTCTTTTTCTTAAATCTTCTTTTTTTCAACAAAACAAAGGCTATTAATATTAAAACAAATCCAAAAAGTAAATTAATAAACTTTATGTGATTGTTTTTAATTACCTGTGTTTTACTTTCATTATAATAAGTACCCCATATATTTTTATATACACTTTCCTTTGCGACAAGTTCAACAGAACCAATTTCTTTTCCATTTAATTTATAAACTATATTTCCCAGGACATTACCTTTTGATATTGGTGCTTTCAAATTTTTATTTAATATTATTTCTGATTTAATATTATCCTTTTCATTCTTAGGTATTTCATAATAAAAGTCATTTTTAGCTGTTAAAGGAAGTTTAAACTGTGACTTACCAATTGTTGCATATGTTATTAATTCATTTTGGTTATTTAATTTTATCAGATCAAAATTATTAAAGCCATAATCTAATAATTTGATTGTATCTGTCCAGATATTTGTACCAGTATCCCCCATAATTACTGATATCAATCTATGGTTATTCCTTACAGCTGAAGCTACAAGAACCTGCTGTGCTATTGTTGTGTAACCGGTCTTTATACCATCTGCTCCATCATAGTGATAACTTGATGGCTTTAAAAGCCTATTTGATTGCCACAGATCTCTTTCTTTATCCATCTTATTTGTAGGAGGGATTGTATAATGCAAAGTTGATACAATTTTACTAAATTCTTTATTTTCCATGGCGTATCGTCCAATTAAAGCCATGTCATAAGGCGTTGAATAATGATTTTGGTCAGGAAGTCCATTTGGATTTACAAAATTACTGTTTTTAGCTCCTATTTCTTTGGCTTTTTGATTCATCATTCTAGCAAAATTTTCGACACTTCCACCTATATGTTCAGCTATAGCAATAGCAGCATCATTTGCTGATTCTAATAAGAGAGCATATAAAAGATCCCTTAAGGTCATTTTTTCACCAGGAGATAAAAATATAGAATTGCCATCAACTTTTGTGACATTATCACTAGCTGTTACAATATCATCTAATTTTCCATTTTCAATTGCAAGAATAGCTGTTAAAATTTTAGTAGTACTAGCAGGATACATTTTTTGATTCATATTTTTATCATATAAAACCTGACCTGAAGTAAAATCAATTAATACAGCAGTTGGTCCTACAATTTCAGGAGCATTATCCTTTGCATAAACGTAATTTGGTAATATTAAATTTAAAATAATAATTATAATTAGGTAAGCTGAAAAAAATCTCCTCATATTTTATGCCTCCATTTTTGCTTATAAATAAAGTATACCAAAAATCTACTGAAAATAAAAAGGAATTTTATGTTTTGTGTAGAAATATTAATATATATCATTTGGTTATTTGATTGGAGAGTTATATATGTTTAACTTTACAAGAAAACAGCAATATGCCTTAATTTTTATATTATTTATAATATTATTTATCATAGGTTTAATGATATATCAAAAATATAAAATTGATACTAGTATTTCTATAGAAAAACAAACTGAAGAAGAAATAGCTATTGAAAAATTATCAAAATTAAATGAAACAAATACATCATCAGGAGAGATTAAAGTTTATGTTACTGGTGCAGTAAAAAATCCAGGAGTTTATACTATGCTAGATACTGAAAGAATTCAAGATGCACTTAATAAAGCAGGAGGTATTTTAGAGGATGCTGATATTACGGATATTAATCTTGCTGAAAAAGTGAAAGATGAACAAATGATCAGAGTTTTTAAAAAAGGAGAAATAGATGCAGAAAATATATTATCTAAATCTTCTTATAAAAAAGAAAACAAAATAAATATTAATACCGCTACAAAAGAAGAACTTCAAACACTACCAGGTATAGGACCTGCCACATCAGAAAAAATAATTGATTTTAGGCAAAGCAAAGGTAAATTTAAAAAGATAGAGGATATAATGAATGTACCAAGGATAGGTCCTAAATTATTTGATCAAATAAAAGATAAAATAACTGTAAATTAAATAAATTACAAAAAGTTCCATGTAGAACATTTATTACATTATAAGATTGGGGTATATTATGAAGAAATATTTAATATTTTTTTTGATATTGCTTTTATTATTTTCACCATTTAACAATATCTATGCAGATAATATTGAAGAAATGAAACTAAAAGAGCAAGAAATTATTTATGAACTTTTTAATTTAGAAGCCGAAAAAATTAAAGCTCAACGCAATTTAGAAGATATAACAGATTTTATAAATAGGTTAGAAACAGATATTCATAAAAAGGTAGAAGAAATAAATAATATTGATATAAATATTTTTAAAGAAAGACAGATTATAAATACATGGTTTAGATTTCTATACATGGAGGGAACAAACACTTTGCTTTCTATTCTACTTATGTCAGACAATTCTTCACAGCTTCTTCATAGAATAATTTATATAGATATTATAACAAATTATTTTTATAATAAACTTGATAACCTTAATGCTTTAATATATGATAAAAAAACTGAAGAAAAAATGTTAATTGATCAAAAAGCAGCTTTGATAAATAGAAAAAATGAACAAGTTAATATTATTAAAAAAATAGATAATTTATCAAAAGAAAAATCTCTTATGTTAGAAGATATAAAAAATAAAATTTCAGATTATAATAGGATTTATGAAATAAGCGGTGTAATTGATAAAACAATGCCTTCAATAGATTTATTATTAAATAATTTATCAAATTTTCCATGGAGTTCTCTTGAACCTGACGAATTAAAATTTTCATTTTTTTCTGTATATGCATCTTTTAGCGACAAAACAATAACAAAAATGATTCAAAATTATAATAAGGATTTTAAAAAAGTAGAGGTATATTTTAATCAGAAAGGATTTCAAATAAAAAATGATAACAATTATACTCTAGAAGGGGATTTTGTAATTAAAAATGAAAATTTGTATTTGAATATTACAAGTATTTACATAGGGAAAATAAAAATAGAGAAAGAACAATTAAAAGGAATGCTTTCAGGTTATGATATGAAGATAGATATAAAAAGCCCCATTGAGACTTTTAAACTAAAAAGTGTAGAGACTCAAAAGGGATTTGTAAAATTTGTATTAGGTAAATAAATTTTTTTATATTACTTTTTAGAATGGGCTATACGTGCACATGCTGCTGCTACTATAGCTGCAACGAGGTCATCTATAAAAGTATTGCATTTTTCTTTTTTGTCATCATTGAGCTCACCAATTATACCAGGTTTTACTTTATCTAAGTATCCGAAATTAGTTAACCCTATTGAGCCATATACATTTGTAATGCTAAGAGCTAGTATTTCATCTATGCCGTATAATGGTTCATCCCTTTTTAATATTGATAATAAAGGTTCATCCAGCATATCCTTTTCTGCTAGTTTATCTAAGGCTATTCCTGTAAGTATAGCATTTTGTACTTCACGTTTTTCTAAAACTGAATTTACGCTTTCTATACATTCTTCTATTGTAAGCACATAATATTTTTTCTGAAGGTCAAGAACTAAATCAGCCATATCTTTAATGTTTACACCACGTTCTTTTAAAAGATTTACTACAATATCTTTCATAATGGAATCTCCTTTCAAGGTTTATATAAGTATATTATATCACATAAAGCAAAAAAATGGTTTTTATAATATACTCAGTTTACAAATGTCTTATGATAAAGTATAATCAGTATTAGTTTAAATTATGTAAGAGGTGGTACAATGAATGAAGTAAGAGTTAGATTTGCTCCAAGCCCAACAGGAAATCTGCATATTGGTGGTGCAAGAACTGCTCTGTTTAATTGGCTATTTGCCAGACATAATGGAGGTAAGTTAATATTAAGAGTAGATGATACTGATATAGAACGTTCAACAGAAGAATCAATGAAAGGCATCTTAGATGGTCTTAAATGGTTAGGTATAGATTGGAATGAAGGGCCTATTTACCAATCGGACAGATTGGATGAATATAGGAAATTTGCAGAAAAACTATTAGAAGAAAAAAAAGCATATCAATGTTTTTGTACTAAAGAAGAACTTGATGAAATGAGAAAACTTGCTCAACAAGAAGGAAGACCACCTATGTATAGTGGTAAATGCAGAAATTTAACTGAGGAAGAGAAAAACAAGTATTTAAAAGAAGGAAGAAAACCTGTAATAAGGTTAAAAGTCCCAAAAACCGGCAAGACGATAGTTAATGATATAATAAGAGGGGATGTAGAATTTGATAATTCAACTATTGATGATTTTATAATCATGAAATCTGACAATATGCCCACATATAATTTTGCTACAGTAATAGATGATTTTCAGATGAATATATCTCATATTATAAGAGCTGAAGAACATTTGTCAAATACACCAAAACAAATATTAATTTTTAAAGCTTTAGGTTTTAAAATTCCTAAATTTGCTCATGTTTCAATGGTTTTAGCCCCAGACAGAAGTAAACTCAGTAAACGTCATGGTGCAACTTCAGTTCAGGAATTTAAGGATTTGGGTTTTCTTCCTGAAGCAATAATAAATTATATAACACTTTTAGGATGGGTACCTACAGATGGTGAAGAAATTTTTAATACAGAAAAGAGCATTAGAGAATTTACTTTAGATAGAGTATCTAAAAATCCTGCTATATATGATACACAGAAATTAACATGGATAAATGGGCATTATATTAGAGAGTATGATTTAGATAAATTAGCACAAGCAGTTATTCCATTTTTAAAAAACAAGAGACTTATAAATGAAAATTATGATTATGAATACCTAAAAAAAGTATTAAAGGCAGTTAGGGACAGAGAAAAGACTCTTGTTGATATATGTGATGCGATGAGCTATTATTTTAAAGATTTTACTTTTTATGATGAAAAGGGTGTTAAAAAATATTTTACAAAAGAAGGAGTAGATATTATTCTCGAGAAAGCTAATGAAACTTTGTCCAAAGTCGAGATTTTTGATTCTTATCATACAGAAAATGCTTATAGAAATTTAATAGAAGAAATGAACATTTCAAGTAGTGCTCTATTTCATCCTACACGTCTTGCAATATCTGGACGTACTTTTGGACCAGGTTTATTTGATGTAATGGAGTTATTAGGGAAAGAGAGAACATTAGAAAGGCTTAAAAAAGCCGTAGAATATATAAGAAATTATATACAAAAATCTTAATATCCTCTTGTCAAAAATATAAACCCATGATATAATATCTTTTGTCAGTTTAGTGCCGAATTGTGTAACGGTAGCACGGGTGACTCTGGATCATCTAGTCTAGGTTCGAATCCTAGTTCGGCAGCCAAAATCTGGCCTCATCGTCTAGTGGCCTAGGACATCGCCCTCTCACGGCGAAGACAGGGGTTCGACTCCCCTTGAGGCTACCAAAATTAAAAACAAAAGACCTATAATAAAATTTCAGGTCTTTTTTTATTTTTATTTAAAATTTGCTTTTTATATTTACATATTAAAATAAATGATTTATAATTTGTTTGGAGTACATACAGTATACAGAGAGGGGGATATAAATGGCTCATTATATTACAGAGGAGTGCATAAGCTGCGGTGCCTGTGCTGCGGAGTGCCCTGTAGATGCTATTCATGAAGGCGATGGAAAATATGAAATTGATGCAGATGTTTGCATCGATTGTGGTGCATGTGAGGATGTATGTCCAACTGGGGCTATAAAAGCTGAATAGTCAATAAAAACAAAAAACCCTGACATGGGTTTTTTGTTTTTATTGACTATTCAAAGTTGAAGTGATAAAATTCAAATATATATTTATCTAAGGAGGAGAATTTTTATGAGTCTTGTATATGTTAATGGGGAATTTGTAGATAGTGAAAAGGCTAGTATTTCTGTTTTTGACCATGGATATTTATATGGTGATGGTATTTTTGAAGGTATAAGAGCTTATGATGGAGTTATTTTTAAATTAGATGAGCATCTAAAAAGATTATATAGTATGGCAAAAGCACTCCTTATTGAAATGCCTATTACTATGGACAAAATGAAAGAAAAAGTAATTGAGGCAGTAAAAATAAATAGTTTAAAAGATGCATATATTAGATTAGTAGTTTCACGAGGTAAAGGTGATTTGGGTTTAGATCCATATAAATGTCCAAAGCCAACTGTTGTTATAATTGCAGATAAAATAACTTTATATCCTGAAACTATGTATAAAAACGGTTTAAAAATCATTACTTCAACATATAGAAGAAATTCAATTCAAGCTTTAGATCCACAGATAAAGTCATTGAATTATTTAAATAATATACTTGCTAAAATTGAAGCCGTTAAAGCGGGTTACCCTGAAGCACTGCTTTTAAACCAAGAAGGTTATGTTGCAGAATGTACTGGTGATAATATCTTTATCATATCCAATGGCATTTTATTTACTCCACCTTCAGCAGTTGGTTCTTTAGGAGGTATAACAAGATCGACCGTAATCGATATAGCTAAACAACTAGGGATACCCTTTGAAGAAAAATTTTTCTCACTATTTAATGTATATACAGCCGATGAATGTTTCTTGACAGGTACGGCAGCTGAAGCTATTCCTGTAGTTGAAGTTGATCACAGAGTTATAGGAGATGGAGTACCAGGACCTATTACTAACAAAATAATTGAAGAATTTAGAAAAGTTACTTCTATTCTCGGAACTAAAGTTTATTAACAAAATTAAAAACGCATGGAATATTCCATGCGTTTTTAGCACAAGGAGGATTTTTGTATTATGGAACAAAAATTATATTTTTTTGATAGTTATAAAACAAAATTTAAGACTGAGATTGTTGAAAAGAAGGATATTGATGGTAAATGTGCTGTTATATTAAAGGGCACATATTTTTATCCTGAGAGTGGTGGACAACCTTCTGATACTGGATTTATAGACCAAATAAAAGTTGAGAAAGTTAAAGAAGAAGATGGATTAATATATCATTTTTTAAGTAAATGTCCTAAAAATGATATTGTTGAATGTGAAGTAGATTGGGAAACAAGATTTGACCATATGCAGCAACATACTGGTCAACATATACTATCAAGTGTTTTTGATGAAATGTATTCAGCACAAACAGATAGTTTCAGTATTGGTGATAAATTTTCACATATAACTATTGGCAAAGACAACTTAAGTAAAGAAGAAGCTTTTAAAGTTGAAAAAATGGTTAATGACTTAATATTTCAAAATAAACCTGTAAAAACATATTTTGCTGATGAAGAAACTCTTTCAAAACTTCCACTTCGTAAAAAGGCTAAAGTAAAAAATGATATAAGGATAGTAGAAATAGAAGGTATTGATTATTCTCCTTGTGGAGGAACTCATGTTAAAGCTACAGGAGAGATTGGAATTTTAAAAATAAGAAAATGGGAAAAAGTAAAAAATGGAATTAGAATTGAATTTGTTTGTGGATTTAGAGCTTTTTTAGATTATTCTTTTAAAAACGAAATTGTAAATAATATATCAAATTTATTTTCTAGTAAAGATGATGCTATTTTTGAAATGGTGAAAAAAAATATAGAAGAAAATAAAAGTTTAAAAAAAGAAATAAAAAGTCTTAAAGAAGTTGTCTTAAAGGAAAATGGGAAAAATTATCTAAAAAATGCTGAAAAGCAAAAAGATATAAAAATTGTATATGAAATATTTGAAAAAGAAAATTTTGAAGATGTAAAATTTATATTACAGTATATATTAAAAGAGGATAAAACAATTGGTGTATTTGGGCATAAGGATATTGTATCAAGTATTATAATTGGCAGATCTGAAGATTTAAATATTGATATAATTAAAATTTTTCCCGAGGTTTTGAAAGAATTTAATGGTAAAGGTGGAGGAAACTCTAGAATATGTCAGGGTGCAGGAGATTCTAATAAGTTAAAAATTGCTTTAGATAAGGCTAAAATGTTGTTAATAGATCAAATAAATAAAATATAAAAAAATTTTGAACAAATAGAAGGAAATTTATAACATATATAGAATATATATAGTATAAATAATTTGTAAAGATGGGGAGAGTTGTAAAAATGGAACAAAAAAGTATATATGTTAATGAACTTAAAGGAGCTTTAGAAAAAATTAAAGAAAAGATTACAAATGACGATATTTTAAATAACATATTAAATAACAATTCTCAAGCAGTTTTTGAAGGAAGGACAGATTTGGAATATATATTTGGCTGTGAAATAATCGAAATATATACAAAGTTAGAATCTTTAGTAGATAATTTATTAGAAAAATAACAAAAAAATGTATTGTAAATTTTATGTTTCCATGGTAAAATTATATGTACAATTCTTCACTAAAGGAGAGCTCAATATGAAAAATATTGATATATTAGAAAATCAAATATATACTTTAAGAAATGAACTGGATAATCTTATTATACAACAGGATACATACGATAAAATACTTGATTTAAGCAGACGTCTTGATGAGTTAATTGTTCTTTATATAAATAATAAAAAGGATATATATAGTAGTAATGGCAATATATTGAATTAAGCTAAATTAAACAAAAATTTTAATGTTAAATATTTAGGATATACAAATTCTTATTTTGCAGTGTTGCAAAATAGGATTTTTTTTATAGTATTTTATTGTAATGATATTGTTATGATTGACCTATTACAATTGTATAATATAATATATGTATATTAATTCATTTTGGGGGTGAAGGTATGGATGAAAAAAAATTAAGAAAACTTATTTATGCAGCTTTGATGGCTGCCCTTATTACAGTTGGCACAATGATTATACAGATTCCCACTCCGGCTACAAAAGGTTATATAAATGTTGGAGACTCTTTTATATTTTTAACAGCAGCACTTTTTGGACCCTCAGTTGGATTTGCTGCAGGTGGAATTGGATCTGGTCTTGCTGATTTTTTATCTGGGTATGCCTATTGGTCACCTTGGACGTTTTTTATTAAAGGTATTGAAGGCTTTATAGTTGGAATAATATATAAAAAGTTTACTAATATTTATTTTAGAATTTTTGCATTAATTTTAGGAGCAATATGGATGGTATTTGGGTATTATGCAGCAGGTGGGGTTTTATATGGTTTTAAAGCAGCATTAGCAGATGTACCAAGTAATATTATACAGGGAGTAGCAAGTATAATTCTAGGTTATATATTAATTAATCTTTTATTAAAAATTAAAGTTTTTAGTGATATCTGAACTTATCAAGCATGATAAGTTTTTTTTTTCATATATTTTATTAGAATATATTAAAGGAGGTTTATTATGATTAAGACATCGGATTTAAAAGAAAAGGATATAATAGATATTAATTCAGGGAAAAAGTTGGGCAATATAATAGATATAGAGGTAAACTTAGAAGAAGGACAGGTAGAGGGTCTTGTTATACCAGGGGAAAGCAAGATGTTTAGAATTTTTACTAAAGATTCAGATATTTACATACCATGGACTGCAATTAAGAAAATTGGTGAAGATGTAATTTTAGTAGATTCAAGAGAAGTAAATACTTTAGTTTGACTATTAGATATAAGTTTATTATAATTTTATTATAGTAAAAATTTTGGAGGTTTTTGTTATGAAATGTCCGTATTGCGGCAATCCTGATTCTAAAGTTATTGATTCTAGACCTACTGATGATGACACTTCAATAAGACGCCGCAGGGAATGTGTAAAATGTGGAAGACGTTTTACAACTTATGAAAAAGTTGAACAACTTCCTATTCTGGTTATAAAAAAGGATAATAGCCGTGAAGTCTATGATAGAGAAAAGATTTTAAAGGGTATGATAAAAGCATGTGAAAAAAGACCTGTATCTATAAAACTTTTAGAAGAAATGACAGATGAAATAGACAAAAAAATTTTGAATTCCATGGAAAGAGAGATAACAGCATCACAAATTGGTGAAATGGTTATGGAAAAACTTAAAAATGTTGACGAAGTTGCTTATGTAAGATTTGCTTCTGTTTATAGACAGTTTAAAGATATAAACACTTTTATGGATGAATTAAAGAAACTTTTAAAAGAGAGTAATAACAAGGAATAGATTTTATTATATTTTGTACAAGCTTTATATTTGGAGGTGTCATGATGACACAGACAATACTTGTAATTGAAGATGAGATACATATATTAGAACTATTAAGATATAATCTTGAAGCTGCAGGATATAATGTTATTTTATCTGAGAACGGCAAAGATGGTATAGAAAAATGTTTTGAGGCATTTCCTGATTTAATTTTACTTGATTTGATGCTTCCTGATATTGATGGTTTAGATATATGTAAGACGATTAAGAGAAATGAAAAAACAAAAGATATCCCCATAATTATGCTTACAGCAAAAAGTGAAGAATTTGATAAGGTATTAGGGTTGGAGTTAGGTGCTGATGACTATATAACTAAACCCTTTAGTATTAGAGAACTTTTAGCCAGAATTAAAGTAGTTTTAAGAAGATCTGCTCAGAATGAAATTGAAAAAGAGGAAATAATAAAATTTGGAGATATTACAATTGATACTCAAAAACACCTGGTATATAAAAATGATAAAATTTTAGATCTTACTTTAAAAGAATTTGAACTTTTAACATTATTAGCATTAAATATTGGTAAAGTACTTACAAGAGATTATTTACTTGATAAAGTCTGGGGATATGAGTATGCAGGTGAAACAAGAACTGTAGATGTTCATATAAGGCATTTAAGAAAAAAGATAGAAGATGATGATAAAGCACCAGTTTATATTGAAACAGTCAGAGGTATTGGTTATAAGTTAAAGAATAAAGGTGAATAATTATGTTTAAAAAATTATATTGTAAATATTTTTTAATAACACTCCTCGGTATTTTAATATCGAGTATATTTTTTTTAGGTTATGTATCTATTGAAAGGTTTATAATTGCTGTTTTAATTGGCATAGCTATTACAAATTTTTTTGGGTATAGACTATTTAATAATATTTCATTTCAGATAAAGGAAATTACTCATGTAGCAGAAGATATTTCTAAAGGGATATATGAACATAGTTTAGAAAGATCACCTATTGATGAATTTAATAATCTTTCTTTATCTATAAACTCAATGTCTTATAAATTTAAAGAAACTATTGAAACGCTTTATGATAGAAATGCAAAATTAGAAGCTGTTTTAAAGAGCATTGTAAATGGTGTAATTGCTTTTGATTTAAAAGAAAGGATACTTCTTATTAATGATTCTGCAAAAAGAATGTTAAATGTTCAGGATGAAGATATTATAGGAAGGCATATTTTAGATGTTATAAGAAATAGCAAACTTCATGATATCTTTGAAGAAATAATAAAAAATAAAAATACTCCTAATGAAAGTCAGGAATTAAATATTTTTAATAAGACATTAAAAACTTATACGAGCCCAATAATACACCAGGTTACACAAGAAAAGATTGGATTTGTTCTAGTTATTAATGATATTACAGAAATGAAAAAATTAGAACAAATTAGAAGTGAATTTGTAGCAAATGTATCCCACGAATTAAGAACACCATTAACATCTATAAGGGGTTTTTTAGAAACTTTAAGGAATGGTGCTATTGACAATCCTCAAACAAGAGATAAATTTTTAGATATTATTGATTTTGAATCTGAACGTCTTACAAGGCTTATCAATGATATTCTTACACTTTCTGAAATAGAGAATGTTAAAGACAATTTTTTAAGCGAAAAAATTGATATAGACAAAGAAATTGAAGATATCGTGTATATAATGAAAGATACAGCAAAAAATAAGGACATATTATTAATTACAGACTTAGAATGCAGGAATGTTTTATTGCAAACCAGTAAAGATAGATTTAGACAGATGATGATAAATCTCATAGACAACGGTATAAAATATACACCTTCGGGAGGTTTTGTAAAAATAATTACAAGACAATCTGATCGAAAAATAATAATTATTGTAGAAGATAGCGGAATAGGAATTGCCAAAGAAAATATTCCGAGACTCTTTGAACGATTTTACAGAGTAGATAAAAGCAGGTCACGAAAACTTGGTGGCACTGGATTAGGTCTTGCTATAGTTAAACATATTGTAGAATCTATGAAAGGGAATATAAAAGTAGAAAGTCAGTTAGGTAAAGGGACAAAATTTACGATTGTTTTAAATAAAAATATAACTAATTAACATATACTTAACATTATCTTAATATGAACTTTACAAATTACTGATACAATATTCTTGTACAAAAAAATTTTTGGAGGTGCTTTAATGTTAAAAAGTAAGTTTTCAAAACTTGCAGTTGTATCTTTAATGAGTTTAAGTATTTTTGCATTTTCAGCATGTGGTCCTGCTAATACAAGTAATACTGATACTAGCAAAAATAGTTCAGGAACTAATACATCCAGTGAAAATATTTCAGGTACTGTTGTAGCAGTTGGCTCAACAGCATTACAACCATTAGCTGAAGAAGCTGCAAAATTATTTATGCAAAAATATCCTAATGTTACAGTTACTGTACAAGGAGGAGGAAGTGGAACAGGTTTAACACAAGTTTCCCAAGGTGGAGCAGATATTGGAGATTCTGATATATTTGCTGAAGAAAAGTCAGGTATTGATGCAAAAGCATTAGTTGATCATAAAGTGGCAGTAGTAGGTTTTGGAGTAGTAGTAAACAAGGATGTTACAGTAGATAGTTTGAATCAACAACAATTAATTGACATATTTACAGGCAAAATTACAAATTGGAAAGATGTTGGAGGTCAAGATGAAAAAATAGTCATAATAAACAGACCTGCAAGTTCTGGTACACGTGCTACATTTAAGAAAGTTGTATTAAAAGGACAAGAAGAAGCACAAGGTATCGCTTTAACAGAAGACTCATCAGGAGCAGTTAAAAAAGCAGTAGCAGATACTAAAGGTGCTATAAGCTATCTTGGATTTGCATACTTAGATAATACAGTTAAAACTTTAAAATATGATGGAGTTGAAGCTACAGCTCAGAATATAATTGATGGTAAATACCCTATTTGGTCATATGAACATATGTATACTAAAGGTGAACCAACAGGTGCTGTAAAAGCTTTCTTAGATTTTATGATGTCTGATGAAGTACAAAAAGGACCTCTTGTAAAATTAGGCTTTATACCAACAACAGAAATGAAAACAAAATAATTTAAACAAAATAATAAGGAAGGCTCTGTATAACAGGTCCTTCCTTAAAAAGTATAATTTTATTTTCAAGGGTAACAATATAATAAAGTTAACACAAATTTAACATTCATTTAACATAAATTTAATGAATGTTATTTTTTTAATTGCTATCATTAAAAGAGTGCCATTAAAAATTAAATGGGGGATAAGGAATGACGGTGAATAAAGCATTTGAAAAAAAACGCAAACTTAATGATTCATTTGGTAAAATTGTTGTTTTTATATCTGCATTTCTTTTAATTATAATAACTTTTTCTCTTTTTTATTTTGTTATTTCTAAAGGCCTTTCCACTTTTACAAAAGATGGGGTTTCAGTCAGACAATTTCTTTTTTCTACAGTATGGAGACCAGATAGAGATATACCTTCTGTTGGTTCATTGCAGTTTATATTAGGGTCAGTTTTTGTATCAGTTTTTGCAATAATGATAAGTGGACCTTTAGGTATATCGTCTGCAATATTCATGGTCGAAATTGCTAAAAAATTTGGTAAAAAATTATTGCAACCTGCCATCGAAATTTTTGTAGGTATTCCTTCCGTTGTGTATGGGTGGATAGGATTAACTGTTTTAGTGCCGTTTATAAGCAAACACTTTGGTGGCCTTGGATTTAGTCTTTTAGCAGGTATTTTGGTTCTTACTATTATGACCTTACCAACTATTACAAGTGTCAGTGCTGATGCTATAAAATCTTTGCCGATGGAAATACGTGAAGCAAGTTATGCCCTTGGTGCAACAAGATGGCAGACTATTAGAAAGGTTGTTTTACCTGCTGCTATGCCAGGTGTTTTAACTGCAATAGTATTGGGTTTAGCAAGAGCTTTTGGAGAAGCTTTAGCCGTTCAAATGGTGATAGGAAACAGAGTAGTAATTCCAACATCTTTTTTACAGCCTATGTCCACAATTACTTCTATAATAACAATGGATATGGCAAACACTGTTATGGGCTCTGTATGGAATGATGCTTTATGGTCATTGGCTTTACTACTTTTATTAATTTCATTTGCATTTATTCTAATTATTAAGATTGTTGGCAGGAGGGGTATGTACAAATGAATTCTAAAACTTATGATAAAATAGCTACAATTTATTTTTATCTTGTAGCAGTATTTTTAGTACTTTTTCTTTTATCATTAATCAGCTATATTTTATATCAAGGCAGAACAGGTTTTAATCTGCATTTTTTAACATCACCTCCTAAATTTATGGAAGCTGGTGGAGGAATCGGGCCGCAATTATTTAATTCAATAATATTACTTATAATAACGTTGATAATTTCTGTGCCTATTGGTCTGGGTGCAGGACTTTATATGTCTGAATATGCAAAGCCAGGTAAATTAACAGAAATAATTCGATTATCTATAGAAACTTTATCCTCAATGCCATCAATCGTTGTTGGACTTTTTGGACTTTTAGTTTTTGTAAATATGCTTCATTATGGATATTCTATTGTTTCAGGATCATTAGCACTTACAGTTTTAAATTTACCAGTAATGGCTAGAGTAAGTGAAGATGCTTTAAAAAGTGTGCCAAATAATTTAAGAGAAGCAAGTTATGCTCTGGGTTCTACAAAATGGCAGACTATACTGAAAGTGATAATACCAACTGCTATACCCGGGATAATTACAGGAATAATATTAACAGCAGGAAGAATTTTTGGTGAAGCTGCTGCACTTTTATATACAGCAGGTATGAGTACACCTACTTTGAATTTTACAAATCTGAATCCAACAAGCCCTGGCTCACCTTTCTATATTTTCAGGCCAGCGGAAACACTTTCTGTATATATATGGAAGGTTAATAGTGAAGGATTAGCTCCAGATGCAAGACAAATTGCTGATGGTTCTGCAGCAGTGCTATTAATCATGGTTTTGCTTTTTAACATTTTGGCAAGATGGTTAGGTGGATTATTGCATAAAAAGATGACAGGTGAATGAAAAAGTGATATAATGCTATTTAAGAGAAAGGGGAAAGACTTATAAATGAAAAAGATTGAGGTCAAAGACCTTGACTTATATTATGGTGAAGTGCAAGCATTAAAAAAAGTAAATATGGTAGTAGAGGAAAATAGTGTTATGGCTTTAATTGGCCCATCAGGCTGTGGGAAATCTACTTTTATTAGAACTTTAAACCGCATGAATGATTTGATAGATGGTGTTAGAGTAAATGGTGAGGTTAAATTAGATGGTGAAGACATTTATAAAGATTTTGATGTTATAGAATTAAGGAAAAGAGTTGGAATGGTTTTTCAAAAGCCAAATCCATTTCCGATGACTGTATATGATAATATTGCATATGGACCTAGAATACATGGCGTAAAAGATAGAAAAAAACTTAATGAGATTGTAGAAAGAAGTCTTATCGCTGCAGCACTTTGGGATGAAGTTAAAGACAGGTTAAATAAATCTGCATTAGGACTTTCAGGTGGTCAGCAACAAAGATTATGTATTGCAAGAACATTGGCAATTGAACCGGAGATTATTTTAATGGACGAGCCTACTTCTGCACTTGATCCTATATCAACAATGAAAATTGAAGAATTAATTGATGAGTTAAAGAATAAATATACTATAGTAATTGTTACACACAATATGCAGCAAGCAGGTAGAGTTTCCGATTATACTTCGTTTTTTTTAAATGGAGAAGTTATCGAATCCGGCTTAACAGATAAAGTATTTTATAACCCTTCTGACAAGCGTACTGAAGATTATATTACAGGGAGATTTGGTTAAAGGAGGTGTAAAAAGTGATACGTAGTCATTTTGAGAAAGAACTTGAAGACCTTCATTATGATGTTTTAAAAATGGGCAGTCTTGTAGAGGAAGCTATAGCCAATGCAATAACATCTTTAGTCAATCATGATGTAGAACTTGCTCAAAAAGTCATTAGTGATGATGATAGAATTGATAAGATGGAAGTTGAAATTGATAATAAATGTGCTAAAATAATGGTTACACAACAACCTATTGCCAAAGATTTAAGGGTAGTGTTAACAGGACTTAAGATTGTCACAGATCTCGAGAGAATGGCTGACCATGCTGTTGATATTGCCAAAACTACGGTTAGAATAGCAAACCAGAAATATATAAAACCACTTATTGATATACCACGTATGGCGGAAATTGTACGTGAAATGGTTAAAATGTCTTTGGATTCTTATGTTAGAGAAGATATTGAACTTGCAAAATCAATTGGAGAAAAAGATGATATTGTTGATGCTTTATATAAACAAGTTTTTAGAGAATTATTGACATATATGATGGAAGATCCTAAAAATATAGATCAGGCAACACAGTTTTTATTTGTAGCAAGATATCTTGAAAGAATTGCAGATCATACTACAAATATTTGTGAGTGGGTAATTTTTTTAGATACTGGTGAACATATAGATTTAAATTAATATACAAAAAAGCTCGTTATAAAATTTATAACGAGCTTTTTTGTATATTTTTTTTTATTATGCAAAAGATATTTTTAAGATTATAAAGGGAGTGATATAGATGCCTTTAAGTTATTTGCTGTTATTTATAACAACACTTGCGGTATTGTTTGGTTTTACTCATAGAGTTCTTGATCGTATGAGAATGACAGATACATGGGCATTAATCATAATAATCGGTATGATTATAGGTACATTTTTACCTAATATACATATAACTAAATTAGTTTCAGTAAATATAGGTGGTGCCTTGATACCTATTGGAGTATCAATTTATCTTTTTATGAAAGCTGATTCAACGGCAGAAAAATTAAATGCGGTAATTGTTTCTATTATATCAGGAATTTTGGTTTATATAGCAGGTGTTTTTTTGCCCCATGAACCAGAGGCTATGTTAATAGAACCAAATTATATATATGGAATCATTGGAGGGTTGATATCATACCTTTTTGGGCGTTCAAGACGTTGTGCTTTTATAGCTGGGGTAATGGGTATAGTTTTAAGTGGAGTAATACAGGCATTTGTTAATTATTTTACCGGACGCAATGCTGTTGTTCCAATTGGTGGTGCAGGTTCTTTTGATGCTGTTGTTATATCTATGATAATTGCAGTTTTTTTATCTGAGGTTATTGGAGAAACAAGAGAAAAATTACAAGGTGGAACTTTGAAAAAAGATTCACATGTTAAACAAATACCGTTAAAGAATTTAAAGGATGATATCTTGCATTTAAAAAAAGACAAAGGTGATGAAGATGAATAAACATAAACATTATATATTATTTATTATAATATTATTTTATTTATTTGCAATTGGCAATAATATTTGGGCAGATAATTATATTGATGAAGATTATGGATATTATACAGTTTACTTAAATAATACAAAACATATACTTTTTAGAATATCATGGGAGATATCTAAAGGGGATGAATATTTATCATCAGATAATAAGTTATATGAAATTGTAAAAGTAGATAAAAAACAAAAAACAGGAGAAGCAAAATTTATAGAAAATGTAAAATTACCTGAAATTTATGATGATAAAACTACACAAGCAATAGCTTTAAATGATAAAACAGGAGAAAGAAAAATAGGAATTTATTCTACACATAGTGATGAATCATATATTCCAACAGATGGTACAGCAAGTATAAACGGGCATGGTGGAATATATCATGTAGATGATGCTCTTAAAAAAGCTCTAGAAGATAAAGGTGTAAAAGTAATTGTAGACAAAAATCTGTATTTGCCTCACGATGCTATGGCTTATACCAGATCAAGATCTGGTGCTGTAAATCTTCTAAAAAATTTTAAACCGGATTTAATATTAGATATACACAGAGATGCTGTTCCTTTAGAAGAATATATAAGAAAAATTAATGATAAAAATGCTACAGGTGTAAGAATAGTTTTGGGGCGTTCAAACCCTAATCTTCAGACGAATAAAGAACTTGCATACAAGATTAAAAGTATTGCAGATAAAACATATCCAAATTTAATAAAAGATATTTTTTTTGGAAAAGGGAATTTTAATCAGGATTTAACTCCTAATGCACTTTTATTTGAATTTGGCACTTATACACATACAAGACAAAGAGCAGAAATATCAGCTGGTTTTATGGCTGATGTGCTCATTAAAGCATTATATGGTTTTGATGAAAAAAAACAAGTTGGAGAAATGACTAAATTACAAAAGCCATTGCCTAAACAGAATACTTCTGCTTCAAAAGGAATATGGATTTTGATAGGAATTGTAGTCTTTTCTATAATAGGATTTATGTTTTTGAGCACAGGGTCAAAGGAAATGTTTTTTAAATTCTTTAAAGTTACAAACAGAGGTGTTAAAAAAAATACTGAAGAATCTGAGAAAGATAACAAAAAAGGAGAATAATAATGCATCTGAGTCAGGAACTTTATATTAGTATGGTCGTCACAGGGATATTATTAGGTACATTTACAAGAATAATATATTTGCGTGTGGATTATAGGCAATATCCTACATATCCCCAGGGATATATGACACATTTAACTTTAGGTATTATTGCAGCTGCATTAGGTGCTTTTGCAATACCAGCTCTTTTAGAGAAACAATATACGGCAGTGACTTTTTTGGCTTTAGCTGCACAGCAGTTTAAAGGTGTAAGAGAAATAGAAAGAACAAGTTTAGAAAAGATGGAAGCAACGGAAATGATTCCAAGAGGAGCAGCTTATATTGAAAATATATCAAAAATTTTTGAAGCAAGAAATTACATTGCTATGGCAATTGCATCATTTTCTTCTTTAGCTGTATTTATAACTAAAAGCATTATAATAAGTGTATTATTAAGTCTTATATTATTATATTTTTCAAGGTATATTATGAAAACAACATATATAAGAGACATTGCTGAAGTATTTTCAGCACAAATTGTTTTTAAAGGACCACTTCTTACTGTAAATGATATTGTAATTGCAGATATAGGACTTACTGAAGGGAAAAACTTAATCGAAAAAAATGGAGTATCTGTAATAATTAGGCCAAAATCAACTGATTCAATGATATCAATAAATAATTTAGGTATACGACAGGCAATTTTACATGAAGCAGCTAATCAGTTGGGGCTTATGATGAATATTGACACTCCAGAGCTTGCACCATTTACTATGAATAATAATAAAAATGGTGATATTATTGTAGTTATGACAGTAATGAATCCAAATATAGAAGCGTTTATAGAAGTGATTAAAAGTGTACCTGCAATTGAAACTGTAAGAAAATATCCGTCTAAATCTAGAGCTGCAAAAAAAGCAATTGATTGAGGTGTTATGTATGGATGTACATGTAACTGGCTTTATAATAGCGATTGTTTCATTAAGAGAAAAAAAAGATAATGTTTCTAGTTGTACAGTTCCAATAATATATACTGATACAGTACAGGAACAACAGAGAATTTCAATGTATTTAAGCCGTATATTTAAAGCGGCAGTACATGATTTAGAAAATGGTGTCTTTATATTAGTAAAACAATATTAGGTGATTTGCATGAAGATAATTTATTATAGTTATTATGGGAATTACATTTCTTTATTAGTATCTTATATGCATTTAAATAATAGAAGATTTATTACCAAAGAAGAATTTCTAAATATACCATTTCTTTTAGATATAAATTATGGAGAAATAAGACATATAGGTGATTTAGATAAAAATAGTATATATGTTATGGGAACAAAGAGCTATAGCTCAAATATAAAAAAAACATTATATGGTTTAATGGAGATATTTAATATAAAAGACAAAGTAATTTTTATTAATACATCAAAATATGAAGTCAGATATTTAAAAATAGCTATTTTTTTATATAAAAAAAATATATTAAAAAGATTTATTGAAGAAATTTTATATTTAAATGCTAAAAAAAATTTTAGGGAAATAAGTAAACTGATTTTGTCCTCAAAATAATTAAAAAAAACATTTTACAGGGTGATTTATGGTTATAATATATATGTGTTATGGAAGTGCACATTCATCTGTTGTAGCTGCTTCAATACATGTAGGACTTTTACCAGTTAATAGAATTCCTACTTATAAAGAAATAGTTTCATTGCCTCATTATGATAAAACAAGAAGTAATCAGATAGGAATACCTTTTTATTTTGGTAAAGATGAATTTAATAATAATGTTTATATTGTAGGTGCAAAAAGTGGAAGGAAGATTGTTATAAAAGCGATTTATAGTTTTATGTCATTATATGGTATTACAGAAAAAGAAATTTTAATTATTGATGCCCTTCCAACAATAGGTTTGACAACTAAAATAGGAGGTATAACTTCTAGACGCTTTGGAATTATTTCAATAGGAAGGCCTATAACTGTTTATGGTATAATAAAAAAATATAATAATTTTATAAAATTAGTATCAGATGTTAAAACAAAGTTTCAAATAAAGTCTTGACGTATTTCTTCAATTAATACATAATTAAATCGGGGAGTTTATATAGGAGGAATATAATGAGGGAAATTATAATAAAATCAGTTTTTAAAGACAGTATAGGTGAAGATTTAGGTATATCTGAAGGAGATATTTTACTTTCAATAAATAATAAAAAAGTTACGGATATAATTGATTATAAATTTGAGCAGGCCAATAATCTAATAAAATTAGAAATACAAAAAAAAGATGGGCAAATATATATTTATGATATAGAAAAAGATTATGATGAAGATTTAGGGATAGAATTTCAAGAAGAAATAATTGACAAACCAAGACACTGTCAAAATAAATGTATTTTTTGTTTTATAGATCAGTTGCCAAAAAATGTAAGAAAATCGTTACTTTTTAAAGATGATGATTACAGGCTGTCTTTTTTAGAAGGAAATTTTATTACTATGACTAATATGTCAGATGAAGATATAATGAGAATTATAAAATATAAACTGTCTCCATTATATGTATCTATTCATGCTACAGATGATGAGGTAAGAAAGAAAATTACAAATAATAAAAATGCTGGTGGTATACTTGAGAAAATAAAGATTTTGACGCAAAATGGGATACAGATAAATGCTCAAGTTGTTTTATGTCCAGGCATTAATGATAAGAATATTTTGAATAAAACTATTAGAGATTTAGTTAAGTTTTATCCAATGGTAAAATCACTTGCTGTTGTTCCTGTTGGTCTAACAGATCATAGAGAAAATCTTTATGAATTAAAACCTTTTAATAAATATGGAGCAATCAATGTAATTGAAGAAGTATCATCATTGCAGAAAAAATTTAAAAGGATTATAGGTTCATCTTTTGTCTTTTTGTCTGATGAATTTTACATTTTAGCAAATAAGCCTGTACCAGGTTATAAACATTATGAAAATTTTTTGCAAATTGAGAATGGCGTTGGTTTAATAGCGTTATTTGAAAAACAATTTAATGATAATTTAATTTTGTTAAAAAGTAAAAATTTTAAAAAGAATAAATATATTGTATTAACAGGTACATCAGCATATAAATTTATGAATAGTTTAACTCACAAATTAAAAAAATACGAAATAAATATAGAAGTTCAAAAAATACAAAATAATTTCTTTGGACATAATATAACAGTTTCTGGACTTATAGTTGGACGTGATATTATAGAACAGATGAAAGGTAAAATAAATGATGAAATATTGATTATACCTGATGTTATGTTAAGAAAAAATTCAGATGTATTTCTTGATGATTTAACAGTTAAGGATGTTGAAAAGCATCTAAAAGCTAAAGTACTTGTATCAGAAGTTAATGGTGCCGATTTTATACAAAAGATAAAAATGGGAAGGTGATATAATATGATAAAATCTATGGTAAGTATTGTAGGTAGGCCAAATGTAGGTAAATCAACTTTGTTTAATAAAATAGTTGGTCAAAGAATTTCTATAGTTGAAGATAAGCCAGGTGTAACAAGAGATAGGATATATGCAAGTGCTGAATGGCTTGACAGGAAATTTTTGTTGGTAGATACTGGTGGATTAGAGCCAAAGTCTGAGGACGTGCTATTTTCAAAAATGCGTCTGCAAGCACAAGCAGCTATTGAAACATCAGAACTCATATTATTTGTTGTTGATGGATTGGAAGGATTAACACCTGATGATGAAGATATTGCAGATTTACTAAGAAGATCTCATAAAAAAATCTTGCTTGTTTGTAATAAAATTGATAATTTTAAAGAATTACCTCCTCTCTATTATGATTTTTTAAAACTAGGTTTTGGTGAACCAATACCAGTTTCAGCTTCTAATGGCTTAGGTATAGGAGATTTGCTTGATGAAGTTGTTAAAAATTTGCCCAAAGATTTGGAGGACTATTCTGAAGATACTGTAAAAATAGCAGTTATCGGAAAACCTAATACTGGAAAATCATCTTTTGTAAACAAAATACTTGGAGAAGATCGTGTTATAGTTAGTGATATACCAGGGACTACAAGAGATGCAATAGATAGTTATTTTCAAAAAGATGGAAAAAATTATGTTATTATTGATACTGCAGGTATGCGGAAAAAAAGCAAGGTTGTAGAATCAATAGAAAGATACAGCGTTATAAGGGCTTTAGCGGCTATAGAAAGAGCGGATATATGTGTTTTGATGATTGATGCACAAGAGGGTGCGACCGAACAAGACACAAAAATAGCTGGCTATGCATATGAAAATGGGAAAGCAATAATTTTAGTTGTTAACAAATGGGATATGATACAAAAGAATAATGATACAGTAAAAGAATATACAAAATCTATAAAAGAGAAATTTGCTTTTATAGATTTTTCACCAGTTCTTTTTATATCTGTAAAAACAGGTCAAAGGGTAAATAATGTTTTATTAACAATAAATAAAGTATGGGATGAATATACAAAAAGAATAACAACAGGTGTTCTAAACAATGTGTTAAATGAAGCTATCTTAATCAATCCACCGCCAGCAGTTAAAGGAAAAATGCTAAAGATTTATTATGCAACTCAAGTAAGTATAAAACCTCCATCATTTGCAGTGTTTGTTAATGAACCGGAGTTAATGCATTTTTCGTATAAAAGGTTTTTAGAAAATACTATAAGACAGAATTTTGGTTTTGAAGGTGTACCAATAAATATTTTTGTTCGTAAAAGAGGAGACAAATAATAAGAAAGGGGGTAGATTTATGTATTATGCTCTGGCTATTATAATAGCTTATTTTATAGGATGTATAAATAATGCCTACATTTTAACAAAAATTTACAAAAAAATGGACATACGTAATTATGGTAGTGGGAATGCCGGTGCTACAAATGTTCTAAGGGTTTTAGGATATAAAGCCGCACTTCCTGTCTTTATTCTTGATTTTTTAAAAGGTGTTTTAGCTGTTTTAATAGGATTAATTTTAGCCGGTCCAGTAGGTTCAATGCTTGCAGGTATTTTTGTTGTATGCGGACATAATTGGCCAATCTTTTTAGGATTTAGAGGAGGCAAAGGAATAGCTACAAGTCTGGGTGTAATTATAACAGTTAATCCAATCTTAGGCTTAGTTGCTTTTGCAATAGGTGTTTTAGTAATTGCAGTTTCTAAATATGTTTCATTAGGATCAATTACAGGGACAATTTCTTTTGTATTATTAAATTTATTTTTCTGGATTTCTTTGGAAACGTTTGTGTTTTCGCTTATTTTAGCGTCAATGGCTATATTTCAGCATAGATCTAATATTTTACGTTTAATTTCTGGTACAGAATCTAAGTTAGGTCAAAAAACAGGAATTAAATGAGAAAGGAAAATCAAAATGAAAATAGCAATTTTAGGTGCTGGGAGTTGGGGTACAGCAATAGCAATACATTTAAGCAGACTAAACTATGATATTAAACTTTGGAGTAAAAATACTTATCAAATAGAAGAAATAAAAAAAACCAGATACAACAAGAAATATCTTGAAATACTTATTCCTCACAATGTATATCCTGTGTCAGACATTAAAGAAGCTCTTGAAGGGTCAGAAATTGTTATATTGGCAGTTCCATCAAATGCCATAAGAGATATTTCAAAAATGATAAGTGGTCTTATAGATAAAAATTCAATTATAGTAAATCTTGCAAAAGGTATAGAGACATCAACATTTAAAAGGATGTCAGAGGTAATAGCTGAATATAACACAAATAATATTGTAGTACTTTCTGGTCCAAGTCATGCAGAGGAAGTATCGATGCAAATTCCTACAGCTTGTGTTTTGGCATCTAAAAATATAACTTCTTGTGAAATAGTACAGGATATAATGATGGATGAAAATTTCAGATTATATATTAATAAAGATATTGTCGGTGTAGAACTAGGTGGAGCATTAAAAAATATAATTGCTTTAGGAGCAGGTATTTCAGATGGTCTTCGATTTGGAGATAATACAAAGGCTGCTTTGATGACACGAGGGCTTGCTGAAATAACAAGATTAGGTACAGCGCTTGGTGCAGATCCACTTACATTTTTAGGTTTGTCCGGTGTTGGAGATTTAATTGTAACATGCACTAGTATGTTTTCAAGAAATAGACGTGCAGGGATAATGCTTGGGGAAGGCAAATCTTTAGAATTAACTTTAAAGAATATAGGAATGGTTGTTGAAGGTGTTAATACAACAAAATCAGCCTTTATGCTTTCTAAAATTTATAATGTAGAAATGCCTATTACAAAAGAAATATATAAAGTGCTTTATGAGAATAAAAATCCACGCGATGCAGTTTATAATTTAATGACTCGCAGTAAAAAACATGAAATGGAAAATTTATAATCTCCGGTTTATCCGGAGATTTTATTCATATTCCAATATTTTTTTCATATATTTGTATTGTTAAGAATATAGTTGTACAAAGTAGTATATTTTTAAAATGTAAGTACAAAAGGAGGGGAATAGATGGAAAATTATGATATTTATAAAGATATTGCTGAGAGAACTGAAGGAGATATATATGTGGGTGTGGTTGGTCCAGTAAGAACAGGAAAATCAACATTTATAAAGCGTTTTATGGATATTCTGGTTTTACCACATATAGAAAATACTCATCAGAAAGAAAGGATAAAAGATGAACTGCCTCAAAGTGCAGCAGGAAAAACAATAATGACCACGGAACCAAAATTTGTGCCGGAGAAAGCCGTAGAAATCGCTATTAAAGAAAATACGAAAGTTAATATTCGCCTTGTTGATTGTGTTGGTTATATGGTAAAAGGTGTTATAGGTTACTTAGAAGGTGATAAACCAAGGATGGTAAGTACTCCTTGGCATGATTATGAAATTCCTTTTGAAGAAGCAGCAGAGATAGGTACAAAGAAAGTAATAAATGATCATTCAACAATAGGATTAGTTATTACAACAGATGGAAGTATAACAGATATACCAAGAGAAAATTATATAGATGCGGAAGAAAGAGTCATAAAAGAATTAAAAGAAATTAATAAACCTTTTATAGTTATTTTAAATACTACTCATAAAGATAATGAAGATACTATTAATTTAGAAAAAGAACTACAAGAAAAATACGATGTACCAGTTATAGCATTAAATATTATGAATATGGAGATAAATGACATTTATAATTTACTTGATAAAGTTTTATTTGAATTTCCTTTAAGAGAACTTTTTATAGATATGCCAAGATGGGTCGATGTATTAGAAAATAATCATTGGCTTAAAGAAAGTGTAATGGCAACAGTAAAAGAAAGTATAAAAGAATTGTATAAATTAAGGGATATCGAAAAAACAGCAGAATTTCTTAAATCAAATGATAACTTTTCAGAAATATATATAAAGACAATAAATCCTGGTGAAGGCATAGCAAGTATAGAAATTAAAACACAAGAAGGGTTATTTTTTAAAGTATTGAGCGATGAATGTGGACTTAATATACAAGGTGATAGAGAATTAATGTCAATGATGAAAGAGTTAGCATATGCAAAGAAACAATATGACTTAGTTAAAGATGCTATAAGTGAAGCTGAACGTACCGGTATAGGAGTTGTTCCGGCAAGAATTGATAATATGAAATTTGATAAACCTGAAATTGTAAAACAAGGAGGAAGATTTGCTGTTAGACTAAGAGCATCAGCACCTTCTTTGCATATTTTTAGAACAGATATCACAACAGAAGTTTCACCAGTTGTTGGAACAGAAAAACAAAGTGAAGATTTTGTAAAATATCTAACAGAACAATTTGAAAATGATCCAGAAAAGATATGGGACTCAAATATTTTTGGGAAGTCTTTAAGTGACCTTGTTAAAGAAGGAATGCAAAGTAAAATAGGAACTATACCTGAGAGTTTAAGTCATAAACTAAGAGATACATTAGAAAGAGTCGTAAACGATGGCGGCGGTGGTATTATCTGTATAATTGTTTGAAGTATTGATTTTTTATAAATAATGCTTTATAATATAAATTGTTATAAAGCTGTCTGGGTGTGGCGCAGATGGTAGCGCGCCAGAATGGGGTTCTGGAGGTCGCTGGTTCAAATCCAGTCACTCAGACCATTACCAACAGCCATATTGGTTTCAAGAGTTATCAACAGTGTTAAATAACTGAAGGTCTACATAAAATTCATAAACATATTTTTTAGCACT
This sequence comes from Thermoanaerobacteraceae bacterium, assembly GCA_049700195.1. Lineage (GTDB taxonomy): Bacteria > Bacillota > Thermoanaerobacteria > Thermoanaerobacterales > Thermoanaerobacteraceae > JBNAVY01. The sequence goes on along the minus strand of JBNAVY010000004.1, from coordinate 2,184 downwards.
TAACCACTTCAATTGAGGAGTGGTTATTTTGTTTATGCCCAGTATGGGCGATAACTAAGTGGGGGAAGCCTTTTGTGGGCTTGTTAGTGGGAACACTAGACAAGAACAAAGACATATGATGTTTTGAATTTATTTTAATTAAAAGCCATCCTCCATTTGGTGTTAGTATATTATTGTGTGTACTTTAAGTCAAACAAGATGAAATAAATATATAAAAGGTGAGATTATGAAAAATACCAGCAGTGCAAAGGATTAAGTTCTATATTTAAGTTTGTAGAGAAAAATAAAAAATATTTTTATACTCCTATATAATGTATGTATAGAATCTTTTCTTTTTTTAAAAAAAGAAATAAGTAAGTTTAGGTGATTATTATGATTTTAATACTGTAAAATTTTGTTATATTCGAGCATATCGAATTTTGGTATAATACAAATAAAATATATCTGCATAGAATCAATATGTTTTTTTATTGTATTAGGGTATTATATATAATCATATCTTGAAACTATTGTTATATGATATACAAACTCATATTCTTTTTTTATATTTTAAGGTGTTTTAAACATTTAGCTATTTAAGATATGAATATATTTTGATTAATTTATATATATAAAGCAATTAAATTATATATATTATTATGATATAATAAAAATAAAATGCAAAAGAGGTCTTATGATGAATATGACTATAGTTTCTGTTAAAAGTAAAAGTGATATGAATAAATTTATAAAACTTCCATGGGAAATATATAGAAATGATAAAAATTGGGTACCTCCTTTAATAAAAAATTTAAAAAAAATTTTAAATAAATCAACAAATTCATCTTTAGAAGATATAGATTTTATTTTATATCTCGTTTTATCGGACAGAAAACCTGTTGGCAGGATATTAACAGGTATAGATAATAATTTAAATAAAAAAAAGACATCAAAAATAGGTTATTTTTCTCTTTTAGAAACTATAAACGATTATGAGGTTTTTAAATTACTAATGGATACCTCTATTAAATGGCTTAAAGATAAAAATATTACTCTGATAAAAGGCCCTGTTTCTCCTAATGGGATATGGGGAGATGAGTATAAGGGTTTATTAATTGATGACTTTCAAAGCCCGCCTGTTTTGATGAATTCTTATAATCCTTCATACTATAAAGATTTTATTGAGAAATATGGTTTTTATAAAGATTATGACTTATATGCATATTATATGGATGCTTCATTAGTTTTTAAAAAAAATCCAGCCAAAGTTATAGATTATGCTAAGAAAAAATATAACTTTTATGTTGAATCATTAAACACAAAAAATATAGAAAAAGAAATTAGAGATTTAAAGTATATAGCTGATAAAGCTATACCTGAGGATTGGACTGATCTTGTACCTCCATCGTTAGATGATATAAAAAATTTAGCTAAAGATCTTTTGCCGATTGCAGATCCTGATTTAATAATTATTGCAAGATCAGAAAATGAGCCTATTGGTTTTGGTCTTGCACTCCCTGATTATAACCAAGTATTAAAACATCTAAATGGGAAATTAACACCTATTTCTATTATAAAATATTTTTGGTATAAGACTAAAATTAAAAATATTAGGTTTTTTATAATGCTTGTGGTTCCTGAGTTTCGAAAAAAAGGTGTTTCATACGCTATTTATTATCAGACATTTTTAAATGCTATAAAGAAAGGCTATATTTCAGGGGAAGGTTCCACAATTGGAGAGACAAATATTAGTATGAGAAATGATATTGAGAGTTTTGGAGGTAAACATTATAAAACTTATAGAATTTATAAAAAAGAAATAACATAAGTGCATAAATCTTAATGCCCTTATGTTATAATTTTTATCATTTTTCAGCATTATAATCAATTTCATCTATATATCCGTCATCTTTAACTTTATATTTAATTCCCCTCCAAACTACATATGGATTCCCAAAGGAGTAAATTAAATAAAATGTTCCAAAGAGGTCAAAAAACAAACCCATTATAAAATCTATTGGTAATATCTTATTTAAGCTTATTTTCCTCATTGCTAATGTATGTAATATACGTATGCCAATAAAAGAAAATGACAAATATAATAAATCACTTCTATGTAATATAATTGCAATAAATAAAAATATCCAGTACCATGAGAGCATTAAAATGAAAATTGGAAGGTCAGTTGCGATATGTGATTTTATT
>JBNAVY010000003.1:16872-91194 GCA_049700195.1 Thermoanaerobacteraceae bacterium | reverse complement strand
GGATGAAAAATTCGGAGATAATTTTATAGTTCATTTGATAACAAAAAGAGATAAAAGAGATTTGGAAAATATTCTTTTATCAATAGCAGAAGTTAATAAAGTTGAAATTGAAGATATAAGTTTAAATTTAAAAATAGAAGAAAAAGAAAACAATGATATTAAACTTAATACTGCAAAATCGGATTTGGATAATAAGGTCAAAAACAGTAAAACTGGGAAAAGTGTTCGTGTTGATATAGATAGACTTGATAATCTAATGAATTTAGTCAGTGAGTTAATTATAATAAAAACAAGATTAGAAGGTTTAGAATCTGAAAATAAAAATACTGACACTTCAAGCACCATTGAATATTTAGAAAGAATAACGACAAATCTACATGATGCTGTAATGAAAGTCCGCATGGTACCAGTAGAAAGAGTTTTTAACAGGTTTCCACGAATGGTAAGGGACTTATCTCATGATTTAGGCAAAAAGATAAACTTAAATATGTATGGCACAGATACTGAAGTTGACAGAACTGTTATTGATGAAATAGGTGATCCCCTTGTACATATTATACGAAATTCAATTGATCATGGTATTGAAACTCCAGAAGAAAGAGTTAAATCCGGTAAATCCGATACAGGTACAATAAATTTAAGAGCTTTCCATGAAGGGAATCATGTTATTATTGAAGTAAGCGATGATGGTGCAGGAATTGATATTGAAAAAGTTAAGAAAAAAGCTGTCGAAAAAAGCCTTTATAGCAATGAACAGATAAATGAACTTTCAAAAGAAAAAATATTAGATATCCTGTTTAAACCTGGCTTTAGTACTTCAGATAAAGTAACTGATGTATCTGGACGTGGTGTAGGTTTAGATGTTGTGAAAAATAAGATAGAAGCTTTAAATGGATCTATAGAAGTAGTGACAGAATTAAATAAAGGTACAAAATTTATAATAAAATTACCTCTTACTCTTGCAATTATACAGGCTTTATTAGTTAAAATAGGCGAAGAAAAGTTTGCCATACCATTAAATTCTATATCTGAGATTGTACATAAAAAAGAAGAAGAAATTCATGATGTCCAAGGGAAAGAAGTTGTTTTATTTAGAGGCAAAGTAATACCTATTGTAAGATTAAATGAAATTCTTGAGATAGAAAAAACTAAAAATGATGAAAATCTTGTCTGTGTAATAATAAAAAAAGGAGAGAGTTTGGCTTGCTGTGTAGTAGATGAACTTATAGGGCAGCAAGAAATTGTAATAAAACCTTTAGGTAAATATTTATCTTCTGTTAAGACAATTGCCGGTGCAACAATTTTAGGAGATGGACAAGTTGCTTTGATAGTAGATTCTAATAATTTGTTTTAAAGATGGGAGGTAGCAAAATTGAGTTTATATGTTGTAACAAAAATAGAAAATGAAGAATATGCAATAAAAATAGATAAAGTGCAGACTATTGAAAAAGTCATGACAATAACCCGTGTTCCGCAGACAGAAGAATATGTAAAAGGAGTTATAAATTTAAGAGGAGAAATAATACCTGTTATTTCACTTAGAAAAAAATTAAATTTTCCTGAAAAAGATTGGGATGATGATACAAGAATAGTAGTCTTAAAGTCTGAGGACACAGTCGTCGGAATGATTGTTGATAGTGCAAACGAAGTTATTGATATTAATGATGATAGTATTGACAGTTTGACATTTAATGATAATAAAGATGAATTTTCTAAATATGTTGCAAAAGTTGGTAAAATAGGAGACAGGGTCTTTTTGATATTAGATTTAAAAAAATTATTAAATGTCAGGATGTGATCTTGTGGAATTTAATAAATTAAATAATATGTATTTGGATGTTTTAAAAGAGCTTGGGAATATAGGAGCAGGCAATGCAGTTACCGCACTTTCTACAATGATAGGCAAAAAAGTGGATATGCATATTCCAAATGTAAAAATATTGGATTTTAATGAAGTGGCAGATATCTTTGGTTCACCTGATACTATTATAATTGGGATATATTTTGATTTAGAAGGAGATATAAAAGGAAATATTTTGTTTGCTCTAGACCTTAAGAGTGCTGCTTCACTGATTTTCAATCTTATGGGTTTAAAAGTGGAAGAAAAATTTGATGAACTGGAGAAATCTGCATTACAGGAAATAGGAAACATAATGTCTGGAAGCTATATATCTTCATTATCTGTATTAACAAATCTTGAAATGAAAATTTCACCACCTGCAATAAGTATAGACATGGCAGGAGCAATTCTTAGTGTACCAGCTATAAAATATGGTGAAATATCAGACAAAATTTTGTTTATTGAAACAGAATTTGTAGAAGATGATAAATTGATAAAAGGGGATTTTTTCTTAATCCCTGACATAAATTCTTTTGATATAATATTAAAAGCACTTGGAGTGGAAATTGATGGTTAATGAGATGATTAGGGTTGGAATGGCAGATGCAAAGATTACAAAGAATCCGGGGATTCTTACTACTGTTGGACTTGGTTCATGTATAGGTATAGTACTTTATGATAGTGTAAGTAAAATAGCAGGTTTAGTTCATATAATGCTTCCTTATAGCACAAATATGTCAAACAGTACAAACAAACTTAAATTCGCAGATACAGGTATTGAAGCTCTTATTGAAATAATGACAAAAGAGGGAGCAAATCAAAAAAGACTTGTAAGTAAAATTGCTGGAGGAGCCCAGATGTTTTCTACTAAAATTAATTCAGATATTATGAACATAGGTTTAAGAAATGCTGCAGCAACTAAAGAAGTTTTAAATAAACTTGGAATTCCTATTATAGCTGAAGATGTAGGAGGAACATATGGTAGGACTATAGAGTTTTATTCAGAAAACGGAAAACTTTTAGTAAAAACTATAGGCTATGGAACTAAATTTATATAAATGGAGGAATTAGTATGTCCATAGTTGAAGAAGATGTATGGAAAATGTATTATGCTGAAAAAAATCCCGAAATAAGAAATGAAATTGTAGTTAAATATATACCTCTTGTAAAACACATTGTAAGAAAATTATGTATAACCGATGCAACATTATCAGAATTTGAAGATTTAGTAAATCAAGGGATAATTGGCCTTATGGACGCTATAGATAAATTTCAGCCAGAAAAGGGAGTAAAGTTTGAAACATATGCTTCACTTAGAATACGAGGTGAAGTAATAGATTATTTAAGAAAAAAAGATTGGATGCCAAGAAGTTTAAAAAAGAAATATAAAAAAATAGAAGAAACTATAGAAATGCTTCAACATAAATATAACAGAGAACCTGAGGTTTATGAAATAGCAAAGGAATCCGGGTTTAGTGAAAGCGATGTTTTAAAAACATTAAGTTATATTAATGTAAGTAATATTAATTCTTTTGAAGAAATTGTCGAAAATAATATAAAGGTAAATTCTCTTTCAGAAGAAATTTATAATGACCCAGAAGATGAAACTCTAAATTTAGAGTTAAAACAAAAACTTACTCATGCTATTAATTTACTTTCCGAAAATGAGAAGTTGGTTATAACACTGTATTACTATGAAGATTTAAACTATAAAGAAATAAGCAAGATTTTAAATTTGACTGAATCAAGGATATCACAAATACATTCAAAAGCAACTAAAAAATTAAAGGAGGTTTTAACTGAATATTTTTAAAATACAAAGGATGGAGGCTTTACATATGGAGAGCAAAAAATATAACATAAAAATTGATATATCAAAGGATAAGCTAATAGCATATTTAAATATTCAAGAAGATGAAAATGGTATTATTTTAAATAAAGAAAATTTATTAAATGCCTTAAATAATAAAAAAATTATTTATGGGATAATTCAAAAAAATATTGAATATGCTTGTGCTAATCCTGAAAATGTAAAAGATTTAATTGTTGCTCAGGGGGTAAAGCCTATAAACGGGGAAGATGGGAAAATTATTTTTCAAGTTGAATTTAAAAGTAGTGCAGCACCAAAAATTTTAGAAGATGGCACTGTTGACTATAAAAATTTAGAGCTTTTTAAAAACATAAAAAAAGGCGATGTTATAGCAAAAAAAATAAATCCTACAGAAGGTAAAACAGGTATTAATATCTTTGGACAAAAAATTGAACCTATAAAAGGAAAAGATATTAGAATTCCTGCTGGCAAAAATACCGTAATAAAAGGAGATTTGCTTGTTGCTGATTCTGATGGGCATATAATATATAATGGATCTAAAATTGAAGTAAATAAGATATTAGAAGTTAAAGAAGTCGATACATCTGTAGGTAATATTATAACTTTTGCAAGCGTAAAAGTAACAGGTAATGTTAAATCTGGATTTATGATAGAAAGTCAAGGAGACGTTGAGATATTTGGAGTAGTTGAGGCATCTACTATAAAAGCAAAAGGAAATATTATCATACATAAAGGAGTTCAGGGTAATGGGCGAGCTCTATTAATTGCTGAAGGAGATATAACAGCAAAATATTTTCAGAACTGTAATGTTTCTGCAAAGGGCAGCGTTTTTAGTGAAGCTATTTTATATAGTAATGTAAAAACTAGTGAAAGTGTAAAACTTGTTGGAAGCAAAGGGCAGATTTTGGGAAGCAAAATAATGGCAGCAAAAGAAATAATAGCAGTCAATGTTGGTTCTGATATGGGAACAGTTACAGAACTACAAGTAGGAATTTTGCCAGAAACGCGAATGAAAATTTCAGAGCTGAACATTCAAATTAAACAAAGTCGTGATAATATAGAAAAGGTTGAAAAAGTATTGAATTATTTAAGAAAATTTGAATATTTACCTCCAGATAAAAGAGAGATTTACGAAAAAACAAAAATTTCTTTAGAACAATTAAAACTTTTACACGAAAACTTAAATGAACAGCTTGCATATTTAAATGCTCAGGCTAAAGATAGCAGTAATAGCATAATTAAAATACTAGGTGTAGTTTATCAAGGTACTAAGATAGTTATAGATGATATAATTATGAATGTTGACAGACCAATTAAATATTCAATGTTTGTGAGAGATGAAAGCGATATCAAATTATTGCCTCTCACATAAGGGGTGTTAATAATGTCAACTAATCCTATAGATCTTCAATCATCACTTCCCAGGATGGTTGAGATAGGTAATATAAAACAGATAGATATACAGCGTCCAAATACCTATGCTCAGCAAATTGCAGTTTCATATAGTCAAAACAATGAAATTAAAAAGACAAAAACCAATGAAATGAAAAAGTCAGAGGAAATGCATCTTAAAAAGGCAGAGAATGCTAATAATAAAGAAGAAAAAAACAAACAGAAAAAAAGAAAAAAAAATATAGGACATATTGATATAAAAGTGTGATAAGATATTGACATTTTAAAGATTATATAATATAGTATTCTTTGGTAGTGTAAAATACACACGTTTAGGGATTGTAAAAGTGGTGCCATTAGGCTCTTTTATAAAATGACCTAAGCGGAGGAATAACCAGGAGGTGAAAAAATGTCGGTAATTTCAATGAAACAGTTATTAGAAGCAGGTGTACATTTTGGCCATCAGACTAGAAGATGGAACCCTAAAATGGCTCCATATATTTTTACTGAAAGAAATGGCATATATATAATAGACTTGCAAAAAACAGTTAAGAAGATTGAAGAAGCATATGACTTTATTAAACAAATAGCCATGGATGGAGGTACTGTTCTTTTTGTAGGTACAAAAAAACAGGCTCAGGATTCAGTAAAAGAAGAAGCTGAAAGATGTGGGATGTATTATGTAAATCAAAGATGGTTAGGTGGTATGCTTACTAATTTTAAAACAATAAGAGGAAGAATCGAAAGATTAAAAGCTCTAAAAAAGATGGAAGAAGATGGTACTTTCGAACTTCTGCCTAAAAAAGAAGTTATAAAATTAAGACAAGAAAAAGAAAGATTACAAAAGTTCCTAGGTGGTATTGAAGACATGGGGAAATTACCATCTGCACTTTTTGTTGTTGATCCAAAGAAAGAAGCTATTGCTGTTGCTGAAGCAAAAAATCTTGATATTCCTGTCGTTGCAATTGTAGATACAAATTGTGACCCTGAAGAAGTTGACTATCCAATTCCGGGTAATGATGATGCAATAAGAGCTGTAAAACTTATTGCGGCAAAAATTGCTGATGCAGTAATTGAAGGAAATCAAGGCGAACAGTTTAATTCTGTTTCAGAAGCAGTAGAAGAATAAAAACTATGTGGTAAGGAAAAAGGCAGAAGCTTATCCTTACCACTAATTATATGTAGATAGGAGGTATCTTTGTGATATCAGCACAAGATGTAAAAGAGTTAAGAGAACGAACAGGTGCAGGCATGATGGATTGCAAAAAGGCTTTAACAGAAGCTGATGGAGATATAAATAAAGCTATTGATATTTTAAGAGAAAAAGGTTTAGCAGCAGCAGCAAAAAAAGCTGGTCGTGTAGCAAATGAGGGTGTTGTAGAATCATATATACATGGCGGTGGAAGAATTGGAGTTTTAGTTGAAGTTAATTGTGAAACTGACTTTGTTGCAAATACAGAGGATTTTAGATCTTTTGCAAAAGAAATTTGTATGCAGATTGCAGCAGCTAATCCGCGTTATACATCTCGAGAAGAAGTTCCTTCTTCTGTAATTGAGAAGGAAAAAGAAATATTAAAGGCACAGGCTTTAAATGAAGGTAAACCCGAAAAAATATTAGAAAAAATTATTGAAGGAAGAATTGAAAAATTTTATAAGGAAAATTGTCTTTTAGAGCAGGAATATATAAGAGATAGTGATAAGACTGTAAAAGATATATTAAATGAAATGATTTCAAAACTTGGCGAAAATATAATAATCAGAAGATTTGCAAGATTTGAAAGAGGAGAAGGTGTTGAAACTTCTTCTGAAGAGTAATAAAATTAAATAAACAACCAAATAGGACACGGTTGTGTCCTATTTTTATAAATTAGATTATTATAATTTTATGTTTTTATTTAAAGAAGGAATTTTACAATTTTTATAGAACTAAATATAAATGGGGTGTTTATTTTGTCAGTTGTTTACAAGAGAATAATATTAAAAATTTCTGGAGAAGCTTTAGCAGGTCAGAAGGGTTATGGCATTGATTTTGATACAGTAAATTTAATTGCAAAAGAAATAAAAGAAGTGCAGGAATTAGGGGTTCAGATAGGTGTAGTTGTAGGTGGAGGCAATATATGGAGAGGAAGAGAAGGCAGAGGTATGGATAGAACAACAGCTGATCATATGGGTATGCTTGCAACAGTCATAAATTCTTTAGCATTACAGGATGCATTAGAACAACGCAATGTTGAAACCAGAGTACAGACAGCTATAGAAATGAGACAAATTGCAGAGCCATATATACGTAGAAGAGCAATAAGACATCTTGAAAAAGGTCGAGTTGTTATATTTGCCGCAGGAACTGGAAATCCATTTTTCTCCACTGATACAACAGCTTCTCTTAGAGCAGCCGAAATTGATGCTGAAGTTATATTACTGGCAAAAAAGGTAGATGGTGTATATGACAAAGACCCTGTTAAATTTGACGATGCAGTTAAATTTAATACATTAACATATCTTGATGTGCTAAACAAAGGTTTAGGTGTTATGGATTCAACAGCAACATCACTGTGTATGGATAATAAAATACCAATTGTAGTATTCGATTTAACGACTTACGGTAATATTAAAAGTGTTGTTGAAGGGAAAAATATTGGTACAATAGTTAAGGAGGATTAAAATGGAAGATTATTTAAGAAATTCAGAAGAAAAAATGACAAAAACAATTGGAGTTTTAAAAACCGAATTATCTGCAATACGTGCAGGCAGAGCTAATCCTGCTTTGTTAGACAGAATAACCGTTGATTATTATGGTACTCCTACTATGTTGAGCAGAATGGCTACAATAACTTCTCCTGAACCAAGAGTATTATTAATTCAGCCTTGGGACACATCGAAGATTTCTGATATTGAAAAAGCTATTCAAAAATCTGATTTGGGAATAAATCCATCATCTGATGGCAAAATAATAAGATTAGTATTTCCTGAGTTAACAGAAGAAAGAAGAAAAGAACTTGTAAAAGTAGCTCATAAAAAAGCTGAAGAAGCGAGAGTAGCAATTAGACAAATACGACGTGATGCAAATGATATAATTAAAAAATTAGATAAAAATGGTGAAATATCTGAGGATGATAAAATAAAAGATCAAGATGAAATACAAAAATTAACTGATAAATATATCAAAGAAATTGATAAATTATTAGAAGCGAAGGAAAAAGAAATAATGGAAGTATAATTATGTATTTTATTTATTAATGAAAAATTTGCCCCCTCTTTTGAGGGGGTATCGCCCTTATTTATAAGGAGGAAAGTTGATGTCTTTTTTTAGCAATAAGAAAAATAACAAATTTGAAATAGACATAAAAAATTTACCCCAACATATAGGAATTATAATGGACGGAAATGGGAGATGGGCGAAAAAAAGGAATCTTCCACGAACTTTTGGACATAGAGCTGGAGTTTTTTCAGTAAAGCGAGTTGTAAAAGCCTGTAGTGAAATTGGTATAAAATACCTTACTATTTATGCTTTTTCAACAGAAAATTGGAAAAGGCCTGCAGATGAAGTTAATACCTTAATGAATCTTTTAGTCGAATTTTTGGCTAAAGAGTTAAAAGAACTGCATGAAAATAATGTTAAAATTAATTTTATAGGTGATATATCTCCCTTGCCCGATGTTTGTATAAGAGAAATTGCCCGTGCTCAAGAACAGACAAAAAATAATGATGGTTTAGTATTAAATATTGCATTAAACTATGGAGGAAGAAATGAAATTTTAAGAGCTGTCAGAAATATATGCCAAGATATTGAAAAAGGGCTTTTAGAATCTTCTAATATTACAGAAGAAACAATATCTGAAAATTTATATACAAAAGGCCAACCTGATCCTGATTTAATAATAAGAACCAGTGGAGAAAAAAGATTAAGTAATTTTTTACTTTGGCAATCTGCATATTCAGAATTATGGTTTTCAGAAGTTTTATGGCCGGATTTTAATAAAGAACATCTCATAGAGGCAATTTTATATTATCAATCACGAAATAGAAGGTTTGGGGGAATATAATAAGGGGGATGTGCATATGTTGAAAACTAGAATTATAAGTGCAGTAGTTGGATTGCCCTTGCTCTTTTTTGTAATTATAAAAGGGAGTATGTTTTTAGAATTTGCTTTAATATTATTAAGCATTTTTGCCCTTAATGAATTTTACAACTGCTGCAAGAATCTAGATACTCATCCTGTTAAAATTATTGGTTATATATCTGCTATTTTGATTTATATATTTAACAATTACATAACTGATTTTGAATTGATTTCATTGCTTATAATAATTATAATGCCAATTATGCTTTTTAATAAAAAATATAATATAAAAGATGTTTCTATGACTTTAATTGGGATTTTGTATATTCCTGTGTTTTTTCTTTATATAATGAAAATAAGGGAAATGAACCATGGAATTTATCTGGTATGGTTTGTATTTATTGTATCATGGTTTACAGATACATTTGCATATTTTACAGGAGTTTATTTTGGGAAAACTAAATTGATACCATCAATCAGCCCACATAAAACAATTGAGGGATCCATAGGTGGATTATTAGGTTCGATTATTGGCAGTATAATTTTTCTTCTGATTTTCCCAGATATAAAACTTTCCATATATTTAACTGTTATTTTATCATTAACTGGGAGTATTGTCGCTCAGACAGGAGATTTAGTAGCTTCAGCGATAAAAAGAAATTGTCATTTAAAAGACTATGGTAATATAATACCAGGACATGGAGGAATTTTAGATAGATTTGACAGTATTATTTTTGTTTCACCTTTTATTTATTTTTTCCTCAATATTTTTATAAAATAAAGAAAGGATGCCCGAAAATGAAAAACATAATTATTTTTGGCTCTACAGGTTCTATCGGGAGGCAAACCCTTGATGTTTTAAGAAATTTAAAAAATGATTTTAAGGTTGTCGGTTTAACTGCTTATAATAATGTAGATCTGCTTTTAAAACAGTGTGAAGAATTTTTACCTGAAGTTGTAGTTTTAAAAGATGAAGAAAAAAGAGATGAATTTAATGCAAGACTAAAAAGTAATATCAAGGTTCTTACAGGTGACTTGGGATTACAACAATTGGCACGAGAATACAATGCAGATTTGGCTGTTATTGCTTTAGAAGGTATATCTGGACTTATGCCTACAGTAGAAGCTATTAAATCTGGGAAAAATATTGCTTTGGCAACAAAAGAAGTTTTAGTAACTGCTGGGAAACTTATAACAGACCTTATAAATATTTATAATGTTAGTTTCTTGCCGATTGATAGTGAACACTGTGCGATACACCAATGTTTGCAAGGGAATAAAAAAGAGGATATATCCAGATTAATATTGACAGCTTCTGGAGGACCTTTTAGAGGTATGAAAACGGACTTTCTTAAAACAGTTTCTGTAGAACAGACTTTAAAACATCCTAATTGGAATATGGGAAAGAAAATTACTGTTGATTCTGCTACATTGATGAATAAAGGTTTTGAAGTTATAGAAGCTAAATGGTTTTTCAATGTTGAACCAGAAAAAATCGATGTTGTAATTCATCCGCAAAGTATTATTCATTCTATGGTTGAATATAAAGATGGAAGTATTATTGCTCAAATGGCTACAACTGATATGAGAATTCCAATACAGTATGCAATAAATTATCCCAGAAGATGTCATATAAAAGAAGTGAAATTTTTGGATTTTGCATTAAATAATACATTAACTTTTGAGAAACCAGACGTTTTGACTTTTAGAGGACTTACTTTGGCTTTTGATGCTTTAAAAACAGGAGGTTCAATGACAGCAGTTCTAAATGCTGCTGATGAAGCAGCAGTTAATCTGTTTTTAAATAAAAAAATAAACTTTTTAGATATATATAAAATAGTTGAAGAAAATATGAATAAACATAAAATTATAGAAAATCCAACTCTTAGTGATATAATAAATATAGATAAGGAAATTAAAAATAAGATTTTAAAAGATTATATGAGGTGATATGATTTGACAATTATTATTAGTTTAATAGTTTTGAGTATATTAGTTATGTTTCACGAGTTTGGTCATTTTATTGTAGCTAAATTATCCGGGGCAAAAGTTAATGAATTTTCTATAGGATTTGGTCCTAAACTTTTTAAAAAAAAATATGGTGAGACAGTATATTCTTTTGGGATATTATTATTTGGGGGTTATGTAGCTTTAGCTGGAGAAGACGAAAAATCTGATGATCCTAGAGCTATAATAAATAAGCCTTGGTACACCAGATTAGCTGTTTTTGCAGCTGGTCCTCTTATGAATATTGTTTTAGCTTTTTTACTTCTCTTCATAGTTTTTTTTAATATAGGTGGTCCAACAACTCAGGTAAAATCAGTTATGAATGGATATCCTGCACAAAAAGCTGGTATTTTACCAGGCGATAAAATCATAAGGATTGATAATATTGAAACAGGCAATTGGAATCAATTAGAAAAAGCAATTAATTCGACAAAAGATAAAGTGTTATATATAACTATTGAAAGAGATAAAAATATTATAACTAAAGAAGTAAAGCCTACTTTTGACAAGCAAACTTCTAAAAATATGATTGGTATAGTACCGGAATATAAAAAATCTTTACCTTTAGCTTTTACGACAGCAGTAGATCAAACGGTATATTTTTCAAAAATGATAGTTATATCAATTGGAATGCTAATAGGTGGAAAGGTATCTGCTAATGATATAATGGGTCCTGTTGGAATTGTACAGACAATAGGTACTGTTGCTAAAACCGGTTTGTTAAATTTGATGATATTTTCTGCATTGATAAGTGTGAATTTAGGTCTTTTTAATCTTTTGCCGTTTCCTGCTCTTGATGGTGGAAGAATACTTTTTGTCTTAATTGAAGCCATAAGAGGTAAGCCGCTCCCTCCAGAAAAAGAAGGATATATACACTATATTGGGTTTATGGTTTTAATTGCTTTAATAATTTTTGCAACTTATAGGGATGTTTTACGTATATTTTAAGTAAGGTGATAAATAATGAGAAAAATGACAAGGAAAATAAAAGTTGGGAATTCATATATAGGAGGAAATTCACCTATATCAATACAGTCCATGACAAATACAAAAACTTCTGATGTTTTAAAAACTGTAGAACAAATAAAAAAATTAGAAGATGCAGGCTGTGATATTATAAGAGTTGCAGTGCCAGATGAAGAATCAGCAAAGGCTTTGTCTATAATAAAGAAACAGATTAATATACCAATTGTAGCTGATATTCATTTCGATTATAAACTAGCTATAAAATCTATTGAAAATGGTGCTGATAAGATTAGAATAAATCCTGGGAATATTGGCAGTACAGATAAAATAAAAATGGTTGTTGATGCAGCAAAAGAAAAAAACGTACCTATAAGAATAGGCGTAAACTCAGGATCTTTAGAAAAAGAGATTTTAAATAAATATAAGGGTGTAACTGCTGAAGGTATAGTTGAAAGTGCACTTAAAAATGTGTTAATATTAGAGAAGTTAGGTTTTTATGATATAATTTTATCTTTAAAAACTTCTAACGTTCCATTAACTATAAAATCTTATGAAATTGCATCAGAAAAAGTAGATTATCCTTTGCATATTGGTATTACAGAATCTGGAACTATTAAAACGGGTACAATAAAATCCTCTGTTGGGATTGGAATATTATTGAATATGGGTATTGGAGACACAATAAGAATCTCTTTAACTGGAGATCCAGTTGAAGAAGTCTGGGTAGCAAAACAGATTCTTAAGTCTTTAGGCCTTTTAAATGAAGGTGTAGAACTTATTTCATGTCCTACATGTGGCAGGACAAAAATAGATCTTATAAAGGTTGCAGATGAAGTTTTAGAAAAAACTAAAAATATAAAGCAGAATATTAAGATAGCTGTTATGGGATGTGCTGTAAATGGTCCAGGTGAAGCTAAAGAAGCAGATATTGGGATAGCAGGTGGAGATGGAGAAGGTTTGATTTTCAAAAAAGGAAAAGTATATAAAAAAGTTAAAGAAAAAGATCTTGTAGATGAGTTAATCAAAGAGATATATACATTAATCAAGGAGGATACAGAATGATTTCTGTAGTTATACCTGCATATAACGAAGGTAAAAACATAGGACGGGTTTTGGAATCTTTAAAAAAAATAAAAAACATAAATGAAATAATTGTTGTAAATGATGGTTCTTCAGATGACACAAAAGATCAGGCTTTAAAATATAACGTAAAGCTTATTAACTTAAATATAAATACTGGCAAAGGAAATACAGTTAAAATTGGTATTGAAAATGCATCAGGTGATATTATAGTTTTATTAGATGCTGATTTAGTAGGACTTACAGAAACTCATTTTAACAATCTTGTCTATCCAGTATTAAATAATAAAGCTGATATGACTGTTGGAATTTTTTCATCTGGAAGAACTTTTACTGATCTTGCACAAAAAGTAGCACCTTTTTTGTCAGGACAAAGAGCTATACGTAAATCTGTTTTAGGTGATTTAAAAAAATTAGAATTTACTAATTTTGGTGTGGAAATTGCTTTAAATAAGTTAGCAAAAGAAAATAACTGGAAAGTAGAAAATATATTACTTGAAAATATGACACATATTATGAAAGAGGAAAAATTAGGATTCTTTAAAGGATTTAAGGCAAGAATGAAAATGTATTATGATATAATACGTATGTGGATATAGAAAGAGGGATTATATGTTGCCAGGTTTTTTTTCTAAATATCTTTCTGATCATAATATTAAATTAAATCATACTAAATTTATAAAAAGTCAAAAAAAACTTATTCTAAGTTTAAATGGCAATAATATAAATGAAAAAATTAAAGAAAATATTAGGAATAATATTATTGATAATTTACCTTTTATAGAAGATATAGAATTTGATATTTATAAAAAAGAAAATAAAAGTATTGATGAATTATGGGAAGATGTTATTTTAAAAGTAAGCAAAAAATATCCATCTTCTTTTAGTTTTTTAAAGTCATGTACAGTAACCTTTTATGATGATTTAATTAACGTAAAAGCTTTTAATGAAATGACATATGAGTTTTTAAAAACTAATAAAATAAATGATTTAATATCTGAGATTTATGATCAGGAATATGGGAAAACTGTAAAAATTGAATTTGTTTTTTACGAAAAAAATGAGGATATTTTAAATAAGATAGCAGAAGAAGATGTAAAATTAGTAGAAGAAAAAATGTTAAACAATCAAGAAGAATCTAAGCAAACCAATGAAATATTATCATCTAGGAGTCATAAAGTATTATTAGGAAAAGAAATTTTTGAACAGCCAATTTATTTAGAACAGATAAATCAGGAAACTGTTGATGCAATAATTGAAGGTACTATATTTTCTTTAGAATTTAAAGAAATTAAAAATAAATTTCTTGTCATATTTAATATTACAGATTATACTTCATCTATAACTGCTAAAACATTTTTAAATGAAGAAAAATATAATATAATTAAAAATTCTATAACAGTAGGATCATTTATAAGATTACGAGGTACTGTTATATATGATAAATATGAAAATGACCTTATTATAAATATTAAAGATTTGCAGATATCTGAACAAAAACAGAGAATGGATTTGTGTGAAGAAAAAAGAGTAGAACTTCATGTTCATACTCAAATGAGCAGTATGGATGGTGTTTCATCAGCCACAGCTTTAATTCAAAAAGCTGCATCATGGGGGCATAAAGCAATTGCAATAACAGATCATGCAGTAGTACAAGCTTATCCTGAAGCAATGGAAGCATCTAAAAAAAATAAAATTAAGGTTTTATACGGTGTGGAAGGATACTTAGTTGATGATGGTATACCAATTGTAAGTGGTTATAGTGAATATAGTTTTGATGATGAATTTGTAGTTTTTGATATTGAAACGACAGGTTTAAGTAATGTTAATGACAAAATTATAGAAATTGGTGCAGTAAAAATAAGTAACAACAAAATTGTGGATAGATTTGAGACGTTTATAAATCCTCAGATACCTATACCACCATTTATTACTAAATTAACCAGTATAAATGATAATATGGTTAAAGATGCTCCAACTATTGATAAAATAATACCTGAATTCATGGATTTTATACAAGATGCTGTTCTTGTAGCACATAATGCTAATTTTGACGTTAATTTTATTAAATCAAAAGCTAATCAATTAAATATAAATGTTAAAAATGCAGTTATAGATACACTTGAATTAAGTAGACATTTATATAAAAATCTGAAAAACTATAAACTTGATACTGTTGCAGAATATCTTGAAGTATCACTAAAAAATCATCATAGAGCAGTCGATGATGCACAAGCAACAGCAGAGATTTTTATGAAATCAATTATTTTTTTAAAGCAGATGGGAATAAATAATGTTAGTGAAATAAATTCTTCATTCAGTGAAAAAAATGTGGATATAAAAAAGCTCCCAACCTATCATGTAATAATTCTTGTTAAAGATTATATTGGTTTGAGAAATTTATATGAAATTATATCAAAATCAAATCTTGAATATTTTCATAGAACTCCAAGAATACCAAAGAGTCTTTTGAGATCAATGAGACAAGGCTTAATTATTGGTTCTGCTTGTGAACAAGGTGAAGTTTTTAGAAACATTATATCAAATGTAGATGATGAAAAAATAAAAAAAATTATAGATTTTTATGATTATCTTGAAATACAGCCTGTAAAAAATAATGAATTTTTAATTGAAAAAGGTGAAGTAAAAGATATTGAAGAATTAAAAGAAATTAATAAACGCATATATACTCTAGGGAAAAAGTATAATAAACCCGTTGTTGCTACAGGAGATGTTCATTTTTTGGATCCGTGGGAAGAAATATACAGGAAAATCCTTATGGCTGGCAAAGGATTTAAAGATATAGATAACCAGGCACCTCTTTATTTAAAAACTACAGATGAGATGCTTGAAGAATTTAAATACTTAGGTGAAGAAGCTGCTAAAGAAGTCGTAATATATAATACTAATTATATTGCTGATTTAATTGAAAACATAAAGCCAATTCCAGATGGGACATTTCCACCAGTTATAGAAGGTGCTGAAGAAGAGCTTAGAAAACTTACAATGGAGAAAGCTCATGAAATTTACGGCGATCCTTTGCCAGAAATTGTAGAAAAAAGACTTGAAAGGGAGCTTAATTCAATTATAAATAATGGGTATGCTGTAATGTATATAATAGCACAGAAACTTGTTTCAAAATCTTTAGAAGATGGCTATCTTGTTGGCTCAAGGGGTTCTGTAGGTTCTTCTTTTGTTGCAACTATGAGTGGTATAACAGAAGTTAATCCATTACCTCCACATTATATTTGCCCTAATTGTAAATACAGTGAATTTATAACAGATGGAACATATGGATCTGGTGTTGATATGCCTGATAAATTATGTCCAAATTGCAGTACTCAGATGAAAAAAGAGGGACATGATATTCCTTTTGAAGTTTTTTTAGGTTTTGAAGGAGACAAAGAGCCAGATATTGACCTGAATTTTTCTGGTGAATATCAACCTGTAGCTCATAAATATACTGAAGAACTATTTGGTAAAGGGCATGTATTTAGAGCAGGAACCATTGGCACTTTAGCTGATAAAACAGCTTATGGTTATGTTAAAAAATATTTTGAAGAACGAAATTTAGTTATTCATAAGGCAGAAATAAAAAGGCTTACAATAGGTTGTACTGGAGTCAAGAAAACAACTGGGCAACATCCTGGGGGAATAATGGTTGTACCAAGGGATAAAAGCATATATGAATTTACGCCAATTCAGCATCCGGCAGATTCACAAGACTCTGAAATTATCACTACACATTTTGATTATCATTCAATTAGTGGCAGACTTTTAAAATTAGATATACTTGGACATGATGATCCTACAGTTATAAGAATGCTGGAAGATTTAACAAAGGTAAATGCTAAAGAGATACCTCTTGATGATGAAAAAACAATGAGTTTATTTACAAGTGTTGATGCTCTTGGAATTTTACCTGAAGATTTAAATAGCCCAGTAGGCACTCTAGGTTTGCCGGAATTTGGAACTAAATTTGTAAGACAAATGCTTATAGATACAAAACCTACAACCTTTGCTGAACTTGTTCGAATAAGTGGTTTATCTCATGGTACAGATGTATGGCTTAATAATGCTCAGGATATAATAAAACAAGGAGTTGCAACATTAAAAGAAGTAATTTCAACTAGAGATGATATTATGCTTTATTTGATTAGTAAAAATATGGATAAAAAACTTTCTTTCAAAATTATGGAAAATGTTAGAAAAGGGAAAGGCGTTACTGAAGAAGATATTAAAGAAATGAAAAAATATGGTATACCCGATTGGTTTATACAATCATGCCAAAAAATAAAATATATGTTTCCAAAAGCACATGCTGTAGCATATGTTATCATGGCTTTTAGAATTGCTTATTTTAAAGTTCATTATCCAGAAGCTTTTTATGCAACATATTTTACAGTAAGGGCCGATGACTTTAATCTTGATTATGTACTAGGTGGCATTGAACATATTAAAAAATCCATTAAGGAAATAGAATCAAAAGGTAACGCTGTAACTGCTAAAGAAAAAGGACTTTTAACAGTTTTAGAAGTAGCGCTAGAAATGTATTTAAGAGGGCTAAGATTTACTGATATAGATCTTTATAAATCAGATTCAGCAAAATTTATAATTACAGATGAAGGAATACTTCCACCTCTTAATTCTTTAGATGGAATAGGGATTCAAGCTGCAAAACTCATAGTTCAGGAAAGATCTAGAGGAGAATTTTTGTCAGTTGAAGATTTAAGAAATAGAACTCGTGTAAGTAAGACAGTTATAGATATTTTAAAACAACATAATTGCTTAAAAGATTTGCCTGAAACTAATCAATTAAGTTTATTTTAGTTGTTGCATTGGTAAAAGGTGTATGCTATAATTGTAATGGCAAAATAAATGTTACTATGAGAGTGGGTGTACCCACTCTTTAGTATTATATAAAATAAGTAGGAGGTTGTTTTATGTCTAAAATAGAAGAACTAGCCAAGAAATTGGTTATGCCTATAATAGAGAAAAATAATTATGAAATTGTTGATGTTGAATACAAGAAAGAAGGAAGCAGCTGGTATTTACGAGTTTATATTGATAAAGATGGAGGCGTTTCTTTAGATGATTGCCAGATTGTAAGTGAATACCTTAGCGAAAAACTTGATGAATTAGACCCCATTCCGACTTCTTATATACTTGAAGTATCATCTCCTGGATTAGACAGGCCTCTTAAAACACCACGAGACTTTGAAAAACATTTTGGTATTGAAGTTGAGGTATCTCTTTATTCACCTATAGATAAAAAGAAGAAATTTGAAGGTGAATTGGTTGATTTTAAGGATGAAAAGATTTTTATTTTATTTGAAGGCAGTGTAAAAGAATTTGATTTGAACAATGTAAGTCTTGTTAAACCTGTTATAAAGTTTTAAAATAAGGAGGGGTTAATGTGAATAGTGATTTTATTGAAGCATTAAATTCAGTCTGCAAAGAAAAAGGTATTTCGCAAGATGTTATGTTTGAAGCTATAGAGGCTGCTTTAGTTTCAGCATATAAAAAAAATTATGGTTCATCACAGAATGTTAAAGTTCTGATGGATAGAGAAACAGGCGATATAAGAGTTTATGCACAAAAAACAGTAGTAGATGAGGTGTTTGATGATCTTCTTGAAATAAGTCTAGAGGATGCAAAAAATATTAATAAAAAATATATGATAGGAGATATTGTTGATATTGAAGTTACTCCAAAAACTTTTGGACGTATTGCTGCTCAAAATGCTAAACAAGTTGTAGTTCAGCGTATCAGAGAAGCAGAAAGAGGTATTATATATGAAGATTTTTTAAGTAAAGAATCAGAAGTTATAACAGGAATAGTCGAAAGAATTGAAAAGAAAAATGTGCTTGTTGATTTAGGAAAAACAGAAGCAACACTTAGTCCTGCTGAACAAATTCCTAATGAATCATATAGTCATGGTGATAGAATAAAAGTATATATTGTCGAAGTTAAAAAAACAACAAAAGGTCCTCAGATATTAATTTCACGATCTCATCCAGGACTTGTAAAAAGGCTTTTTGAAATGGAAGTACCAGAAATACAGCAAGGAATAGTTGAAATTAGAAGTATAGCTCGTGAAGCAGGATCTCGTACAAAAATGGCAGTTTACACAAAGGATGAAAATGTGGATCCAGTAGGTGCATGTGTTGGATTTAAGGGTACTAGAGTTCAAGCCGTTGTTAATGAATTAAGGGGAGAAAAAATTGATATTGTAAAATGGAGTTCAAAGCCTCAAGAATTTATAATGAATGCACTTAGTCCAGCGAAGGCTATTAGTATAGATATTGATGAAAAAGAAAAAATTGCAAAAGTTGTAGTTCCGGATTATCAACTTTCACTTGCTATAGGTAAAGAAGGACAAAATGCAAGACTTGCTGCAAAATTAACAGGTTGGAAGATTGATATTAAGAGTGAATCAACGGCTAACAATTAAAGAGGTGGTAGTTATGAAAAATAAGAAAATTCCTCTTAGAATGTGTCTTGGTTGTCAAGAAATGAAACCCAAAAAAGAACTTATTAGAATTGTAAGAAGATCAGTTGATGGAAAAGTACAGGTTGATTTGACAGGAAAGGTTCCAGGACGTGGTTGTTATATATGTAAAAATACAGAATGCCTTAAAAAGGCAGTTAAATCCAAAAGACTTGACAAAGCTCTGCA
This sequence comes from Thermoanaerobacteraceae bacterium, assembly GCA_049700195.1. Classification (GTDB taxonomy): domain Bacteria; phylum Bacillota; class Thermoanaerobacteria; order Thermoanaerobacterales; family Thermoanaerobacteraceae; genus JBNAVY01. The sequence goes on along the minus strand of JBNAVY010000003.1, from coordinate 71,338 downwards.
AGTATCAGTTGCTGAAGAAATAATTAAGCAGTTAGAGAGTGAGATAGTTGATGAATAAAAAGTTTTGTTCTATGCTTGGCATTTCAAAAAAAGCCGGTAAATTAGTCAGTGGAAGTTATAACGTAGAGAAATTTATAAAAATGAAAAAGCTTTTTTTAGTTATTTTTGCAATGGATACTTCAGAAAATACTGCTAAAAATATTAAAAGACTATGTGAGAATTATAATATTGATTATATTTTTTATGGTAACAAGGAAATCTTAGGAAAATGTATTGGTCAAGAATTGATAGCCGTTATTGGTATAACTGATGAGGGATTATCTAAAGTATTAGTGAACGCAGCAAAAGAGAAGAATAATGATGGGGGTGAATAATATGTCAAAAATGAGGGTATATGAATTAGCAAAGGAATTAAATCTTTCTAGTAAAGAATTAGTTTCAAAATTAAATGACCTTGATATAAAGGTTAAAAACCATATGAGTACATTGGAAGATGATGAGATTGAACTTATACTTGACATATTTACAGAAAAACCGTCACTTGATGAATTGATAGATTCAGAAGAAAAAGTGATAGAAGATGCTATTGAAGATAATGTTAGGATAAAAGGTAAAAAAAATAATAAAAAAAATAAAAAGGACGGTAAAAATTTGGAAAGTATAAAAAGTGAGCAAGAAAATGAAGATGAAATCAAGATTATAACAATACCAGAATTTATAACAGTAAAAGAATTATCTGAAAAAATGAAAATTAATCCTGCAGATATAATCAAAAAACTTATATCAAAAGGTATAATGGTTACTATAAATCAGCAAATAGATTATAATAATGCTTCAAAAATTGCTGAAGAATATGGCTTTTTATTAGATAAAAATGATAAAGTGGATGATGATCTTGAATTTGCTGAAGAAAAAGATGATGAAAGAAGTCTGGTTACAAGACCTCCCGTGGTAACAGTAATGGGTCATGTTGACCATGGCAAAACATCTTTATTAGATGCAATTAGAAAGACAAATTATATAACAAAAGAAGCAGGTGGTATTACTCAGCACATTGGTGCATCTGTTGTTGATATAAATAATAAAAAAATAGTATTTTTGGATACACCTGGTCATGAAGCATTTACTGCTATGAGAGCAAGAGGTGCAAGCATAACTGATATAGTAATCTTAGTAGTAGCTGCAGATGATGGTGTGATGCCACAGACCATAGAAGCTATAAACCATGTAAAAGCAGCTAATCTGCCTATTATAGTAGCTATAAATAAAATCGATAAACCCACTGCAAATCCAGACAGGGTAAAAACCGAACTTAGCGAGCATGGTCTGGTACCTGAAGATTGGGGTGGAAATACTATCTGTGTTAATGTATCGGCAAAAAGTGGTATAGGTATTGACAATCTTTTAGAAATGATTTTGCTAGTAGCAGAAATGGAGGATTTAAAAGCTAATCCAAATAAATTAGCTCGTGGTACTATAATAGAGGCTCAACTAGAAAAGGGTAGAGGTCCTGTTGCTACTGTATTAGTTCAGAATGGAACGCTTAAAATCGGTGATACAATTTTAGCTGGAACAGCTTTTGGAAAAGTTAGAGCTATGTTTGACGACAAAGGAAGAAGGATAAAAAAGGCTGGTCCTTCAATGCCAGTAGAAGTTTTAGGTTTTTCAGAAGTTCCTGAGGCTGGTGATAAGTTAATTTGTTTTGATGATGAAAAAAAGGCACGTAATCTAGCTGAAAAACGAAAACAAGCCCATAGAGAAGAAGAAATAAAGAAAAAACAAAAGGTATCCCTAGAAGAATTATTTAGTCAAATTAAAGAAGGGTCAGTTAAAGAGCTAAATATTATTTTAAAAGCAGATGTACAGGGTTCTGTTGAAGCTATTAGGAAATCTCTTGAAGATTTAAGCAATGAAGAAGTAAAAATAAAAGTAATTCATGGAGCTGTTGGTTCTATAACTGAAACAGATGTAATGCTAGCTTCAGCTTCAAATGCAATTATAATTGGATTTAATGTAAGACCTGATGTTAATGCAAAAAGTCTTGCTGAGAAAGAAAAAGTAGATATTAAATTATATAGAATTATATATGAAGCAATAGATGATATTAAATTAGCTATGAAAGGTTTATTAGATCCCAAATATAGGGAAGTTGAGCTGGGACGAGCTGAAGTAAGAGCAGTTTTTAAAGTTCCTGGCGTGGGAAATATTGGAGGATGTTATGTTTTAAGTGGTAAAATATTAAGGAATGCAGATGTAAGAGTTATCAGAGATGGTATAGTAATATATGAAGGCAAATTATCATCTTTAAAAAGATTTAAAGATGATGCCAAAGAAGTACAACAGGGTTTTGAATGTGGTATAGGTGTTGAAAGATTTAATGATATTAAAGAAAAAGATATTATTGAAGCTTATCAAATGGAAGAAATACCGCGTTAATTTCGAAAGGATGAATAAAAATGCAGTATAGAAGTGGTAGATTATCTGAAGAAGTAAAAAGAGAAATAAGCAAAATGATTTTGGAAGAAATAAAAGATCCAAGAATTAAAGGTATGGTAAGTATTACTGATATAAATATAACAAAAGATTTAAGATATGCAAAAGTATATATAAGTATTTTTGGTACAGATGAAGAAAAAATAGAAACTATGGAAGGCTTAAAAAGTGCATCTGGCTTTATAAGGCATGAGATTGGGAAAAGAATAAAAATGAGATATACTCCAGAAATATTATTTGAAATTGACCATTCTATAGAATATGGTGCACATATATCAGAAGTTCTAAAAGAATTAAAAAGCCAAGAAGGTGATAATAATTGATTTTTACTGATATTATTGATGAAATATCAAAAGCGAAAAGTATTATTTTAATTACACATATATCTCCCGATGGAGATGCTTTAGGAAGTATAACAGGGATGTATAATGCTTTAAAAAGTCTTGATAAAGATGTTACAATGTTTGTAGATGATAATGTTCCTGATATATATAATTATTTACCTGGCATTGACAATATATCAAGACCTTATTATAAAGAAGTAGATTTAATATTAATAATGGACTGTGCTGATATTGAAAGAATGGGTAAAGCTAAGGACTTGTTAAAAAGCAATGCTTTAAGTATCAATATTGATCATCATATATCAAATAAACTTTATGCTAAAATGAATTATGTAGATACTAATGCTGCGGCTACTGCAGAGATTATATATCAGCTAATAAAATTTTTAAGAGTCAGATTAGACGAAGATATATCTACAAGTCTTTATACAGCCATTGTTACAGATACTGGAGGATTCATGTATGAATCTACTACTGCAAAAACTCATGAAATAGCAGGTGATTTGATAAACAATGGTGCGAGATTTAAAGAAGTATCTGATACTATTTTTCACAGTTTAAAATATTCTAAAGCAAAACTTATTGGCAAAGTTTTAGATAAATTAACTCTTTATAATGATGGCAAAATAGCTTATATGGAAGTACTTAAAAAAGATTTTTATGAAACTGGCACAGATAACAGTGATATTGAAAATATTATAAATTTCGGAAGAGATATTATAGGTGTGGAAGTTGCTATATTGCTTGTAGAAAGAGATAATGAATTTAAAATTAGTCTTAGATCAAAAGATAATATTGATGTTAATAAAATAGCAGGTCTTTTCGGAGGTGGAGGTCATATAAGAGCAGCAGGTTGCAGTCTTTTCTTAACTTATGAACAAGCAAAACAGGAAATTTTGAATGCTGTTATTAAAGAATTAGGAGAAAAGTAAATTTGAATGGCATAATAAATGCTTATAAACCTGTTGGAATGACCTCTCATGATGTTGTTAAATTCATCAGGAAAGAACTTAAGATAAAAAAGGTAGGTCACATAGGGACTTTAGACCCTGAAGCAGAAGGTGTTCTCCCCTTATGTATTAATAATGCAACAAAATTTTCTTCTTTTTTAATGGATCATAATAAAAAATATAGAGCAGAAATAACTTTCGGATTTTCAACAGATACTTTAGACAAAACTGGTAGTATTACTGATGTCGGAAAACTAAAACAATTAAAAAAAGAAATGATTATATCAATACTACAGGGATTTAAAGGAAAGATAAAGCAATATCCACCAATTTATTCTGCAAAAAAAGTCAAGGGTAAAAAATTATATGAATATGCACGAGCGGGAATTGAAATAGAAATACCTCCTATAAATGTTGAAATATATAAAATAGATCTTGTTTCAATCATTTTACCATATAAGATACTGATAGATGTAGAATGCTCAAAAGGAACTTATATAAGATCATTAGTAAGAGATATATGTGCAAAAATGGATACAACAGGTTATATGTCAATGTTGATTAGAACACAAGTGGGCCCTTTTAATATAAACGATGCACAAACTCTTGATGATATTATTAAATATGGGCCTAAATTATATGATGTAGATTATGGTTTAGAAATGGAAAGTATAAAGCTTGACTATGAAGATAGTTTAAAAATATCTCATGGTCAGTTAATACAAAACAAATATACACCTTTTATTGGATATGTCAAAATCTATGATTATCAGAATTTATTCTTAGGTGTTGGAATCTCAGATGAAAACAAAATAAAACCTAAAAGGATGATATCAAGGGGGAACTGATATTGTGATAATTCTAAATGAAGATACACTAAATAATTATAGTGCCCCTAAATCAGTTGCACTTGGAAATTTTGATGGAATACATTTAGGACATCAAAAGCTTATAAAAAAAGCTGTAGAAATGTCTAAACTCAGAGAATTAAAAAGCGCTGTATTTACATTTAAACAGCATACATCTCAAATTTTAAGACCAGAAAAAAAAATAAATCTAATTACAACTTTAAGGAAGAAAATTGAAATATTATCTAATTATAATATTGATTATGGAATTTTCTTTAATTTCACAAAAGAATTTTCCAGGATTATGCCAGATGATTATATTAATGATATTTTAATAAAAAAATTAAATTCAAAAATTATTATTGCAGGTGAAGATTATAGATTCGGCTATAAAGGTACAGGTAATATAAATACCCTTCAAAAATATGCTGATAAAGGAAAATTTGATTTAATAGTTATTAATAAGGTAAAAGTTGATGGCATTGTAGTTAGTAGCAGTTATATAAGAGGTTTAATAAAATCTGGTAATGTTGAAACTGCATCAAAATATTTAGGCAGGTATTTCAATTTAGAAGGAATTGTTATAAAAGGCAAACAAATTGGTAGACAATTGGGTTTTCCTACTGTTAATATTAAGATTGATAATAATATAATATTGCCTCAATATGGAGTGTATGTTACAAGAATAAAAATTTCTAATAAATATTATTTAGGTGTAACGAATATAGGTGATAATCCAACTTTTAATCAGGATTCTGTAACAATTGAATCTTTTATTATAGATTTTTCATCTGAAATTTACAATGAATTTATAGAGATCGAATTTATAAGTAAAATTCGCAATGAGATTAAATTTAAAGATATTGAAAGCTTGAAAATACAGATTCAAAAAGATATAAATTATGCTAAAAAATATAAAAATATTTTACAAGTGTAATTTTATGTGATAAAATAAAATAGCAATTTACCTTATGCTTTGATATACGCACCTCCGGCGTTATTCAAGGTATATGGCGAATATAATAATTTGGAGGTGAAAATATGTTAGACAAAGATAAGAAGACGGAGATTATTAACAATTATAAACTTCATGATAATGATACAGGGTCTCCTGAAGTACAAATTGCTCTTTTAACAGAAAGAATTAATACTTTAAATGACCACCTTAAAATTCATAAGAAAGATCATCATTCAAGAAGAGGACTTCTTAAAATGGTAGGTCAAAGGAGAGGTCTTTTAAATTATCTTATGAAGAATGATATTGACAGGTATCGTGCTATCATTGAAAAGTTAGATTTAAGAAAATAGAGCGAGATACCTCGCTCTATTTTCTGTATCAAAAACTAAATAATATGGAAATATATTAATATGAAAGGAGGATAATATGGAGAGAAATTTTGAAATAGAGCTAAATGGTAAAAAACTAATAGTTCAAACTGGTAAATTAGCTCAGTTAGCTAATGGCTCTGCTTTAGTAAGATATGGGGATACAGTAGTATTAGTTACTGCATGTGCTTCAAAAGAACCAAGAGAAGGAATAGATTTTTTTCCACTTAGTGTAGACTATGAGGAAAGACTATATTCTGTTGGTAAAATACCTGGTGGATTTATAAAAAGAGAAGGAAAGCCAACAGAAAAGGCAATTTTGACTTCACGTCTGATTGATAGACCTATAAGACCATTATTCCCTCATGGATTTAGAAATGATGTGCAGGTAGTTGCTACTGTTCTTTCTGTTGATCCAGATGTGCAACCAGAGATTGTGGCTATGATAGGTTCTTCAGTAGCATTATCAATTTCTGATATTCCTTTTAATGGTCCGACTGGTTCTGTGTCAGTAGCTCTAATTGATGATGATTTTATTTTAAATCCAAATCAGGAACAAAGAGAAAAAAGTAAATTACATTTAATTGTTTCAGGTACAAAAGATGCAGTAATGATGGTTGAAGCCGGTGCAGAAGAAGTTCCGGAAGAAACTATGTTAAATGCTATTATGTTTGCTCATGAAAATATCAAAAATATTGTATTTTTTATTGAAAATATTGTAAAAGAAGTAGGTGTTCCCAAAAGCGAGGTTGTATTACATGAAGTAGATCAGGAACTTGATGCTAAAGTCAGAGAATATGCTACTGAAAAAATTTATAAAGCTTTAAGAACTGAAGAAAAGAAAGAAAGAAATGACAATATAGATAAAGTAGAGGAAGAAGTTTTAGAATATTTTAAAGATCAATATCCTGATAATTTAGCAGATATAGATGAGATATTATATAATATAACTAAAGAACAAATGCGAAAAATGATAACAAATGAAAAAATAAGAGTAGATGGAAGAGGCTTAGACGAAATAAGACCTATAACATGTGAAACTGGAGTTTTACCAAGAACCCATGGTTCAGCAATATTTACCAGAGGTCAGACACAAGTAATGACAGTTGCAACACTTGGTCCTTTAGGGGATATTCAGATTCTTGATGGTTTAGGTGATGAAGAATCAAAAAGATATATGCATCATTATAATTTCCCACCATTTAGTGTTGGTGAAACTAAACCTTTGAGAGGTCCTGGACGAAGAGAGATTGGACATGGTGCTTTGGCAGAAAGAGCTTTAGAGCCTATGATACCAACTGAGGACGAGTTCCCATATACTATAAGATTGGTCTCAGAGGTTTTAAGTTCAAATGGCTCGACTTCACAAGCTAGTGTATGTGGAAGTACTCTGGCTCTTATGGATGCAGGAGTCCCAATTAAAGCACCAGTTGCAGGCGTTGCTATGGGTTTAATAAAAGAAAAAGATGTTGTTTCAGTATTAACTGATATTCAAGGTATAGAAGATTTTCTTGGAGATATGGATTTTAAGGTTGCTGGCACTGAAAAAGGTATAACTGCTATACAGATGGATATAAAAATTGCAGGCATAGATAAGAGTATTTTAAGCATGGCTTTAGAAAAAGCAAGAATAGGCAGATTATATATTTTAAGTAAAATGCTAGAAGCCATTAAAGAACCTCGTAAAGAGTTATCTGTATATGCACCTAGAATAATCAGGATGTTTATTGACCCGGAAAAAATCAGAGATATAATTGGACCTGGAGGTAAAACAATAAATAAAATTATAGCTGAAACTGGGGTAAAAATTGATATTGAAGATGATGGAAGACTTTTTATAACATCACTTGATTTAAATTCAGGGGATAAAGCGAAAAGAATCATTGAAGCAATTACAAAAGAAATTGAAGTTGGATCAATATATCTGGGAAAAGTATTAAGAATTACTAATTTCGGGGCATTTGTTGAAATAGCACCAGGGAAAGAAGGACTTGTGCACATATCCAAACTTTCTAAAAAACATGTAGAAAAAGTTGAGGATGTTGTTAAAGTAGGAGATGATATTCTTGTTAAAGTTACTGAAATAGATAAACAAGGCCGAATAAATCTATCAAGAAAAGATGCTCTACCAGATGAACCCGAAGAGGATAACAAAAAGTAAAAGAAGGCATAAACCCAAATGTGGTTTATGTTTTTTGTTTTTTTAGTAATATATTCGCCTATACCATGAATAAAATTAGAATGAAAATATAAAATAGGTGGTGTTAGTGTGAAAATATATTATATAAAATATCCTAAAAAACCATATATAATAGCTATAATAATTATTATCCTGTCAATAATTTTAATAGGTTATTTTTTAAACAGATCTGTTTCAGTATTTAATACTAATGAACCAATATATAAAGGAAATACTGATGAAAAGAAAATGGCCTTTGCTTGCAATGTAGCATGGGGTGATGAATACATAAAAGATATGTTAAAAATATTTGATAAAAGTAATATTAAAATAACTTTTTTCATTGAAGGCAACTGGGCGGAAAAAAATCCAGAAATGGTAAAAGAAATATTCAATAAGGGGCATGAAATAGGAAGTCATGGATATACTCATGTAAAATATACCCAGTGGACTAAGGAAAAATATGCAGAAGATATAAAAAAATGTAGTGACTTACTTGAAAAAATAACAGGGCAGAAACCAAAATTATTTGCTCCACCATATGGTGATTTTAATAGTGATGTTGTTAAAACTGCTGAGAATCAAGGATATAAAGTTATTTTGTGGAGTTTAGATACAATTGACTGGAATAATCCAAGTCCTTATACTATAACTGAAAGAGTAATAAGCAAAGCTCATAATGATGCCATTGTTTTAATGCATCCAACCAAAAATACTGTAGAAGCTCTTCCTGAAATAATAAAACAATTACAATCAAAAGGCTACCAAATAACAAATGTTTCGGGTATAATATTAAATAAAAGCTAATTTTATATAAATAAGACAGGAGGTCAAAATGTATTTACAAAAGAGGATAAATGGTATAAATATAGTAGCATATAAAATTCCACACATATATTCTGTATATATAAGTATTTGGGTAAAATCTGGTTCTATATATGAAAATAAAGAAAATAATGGGATTTCACATTTTATAGAACATATGGTTTTTAAAGGTTCAAAGTATCGCAGCGGTAAGCAAATAGCTGAAGAAAGTGATAGTATTGGTGCACAGATTAATGGATTTACAGAAAAAGATAATACTTGTTTTTATATCAAAGCTTTAAATACATATCAGGAAAAGGCCGTTAATATACTGTTTGATATGGTTTTTAATCCAGCTTTTGAAGAAGATGAGATAAATAAAGAAAAAAATGTTGTTATTGAAGAAATATTAGAGGAAACAGACTCGCCAGAAGAAGTAGCATATAATAACCTTGACCGTATTTCATGGGGAAAAAGCAGCTTGGGTTTGCCAATACTTGGTTCAATTGAAACTGTAAATAATTTTACTAAACAAACTTTGATTAATTATTATAATGAAAGATTTACAAGTGATAATATTGTTATTGCTATAGCTGGTAATTATAATGATGAAATATTTAAAATAATGGAAGAATATCTAAAAAAAATAAACAAATCTAAAATTAGTGAAATATTATATAATAATGAATGGCATAATGGATTTATTTTTTTAAAAAAAGAAATTGAACAGGTTAATGTTTGTATTGGGATGCCTTCTGTTAATTTTAGTTTTGAAAATATATATCCTTTATCAATTATAAATAATGCTTTCGGAGGAGGTGTAAGTTCTAGGCTTTTTCAAAAAATAAGAGAAGAAAAGGGCCTTGTTTATTCAATATATTCATATCCTTCAGCATATTTAAATGGTGGAGCTTTATCTGTATTTTTTAGTTGTGGTGTAAATAATCTTATAGAATCATATGATTTAGTTTTAAAAGAGATTGAAAAAATAAGTATGAATGGTTTCACTGAAAAAGAAATAGATAAATTTAAAGAGCATGTAAGAATAAATGTTTTAATGGATATGGATAGTACTAGCAGTAGAATGATGGATATAGGCAAATCTGAACTTTTATTAAATAGAATTTATACTTTGGAAGATGTTTTATCATATATAGAAAAAATAAATTATAATGATATTAATCAAATTGCAAAAAAGATTTTTAATGTTGATAATATAAGTACATCCGTAGTAGGTAATATACAAAAAGATAAAATAAGGTGGTTAGAATATGGAAAATAATATATTACTTAAAATAAAATTAATGGAAAATGCTAAAGATCTTCCTCTTCCTCAATATATGAGCAAGGGAGCAGCAGGAATGGATTTGTATGCAAATGTTGAAAAAGATGAAGAATTATTACCAGGCGATATAAAATTAATATCTACAGGAATACAAATAGAGCTTCCAGAAAATTATGAAGCTCAAATAAGACCAAGAAGCGGTCTGGCTTTAAATAACGGATTAACACTTTTAAATACTCCGGGGACTATTGATTCGGATTATAGAGGAGAAATTAAAGTTATAATAATTAACCTTGGAAAAGAGTCCTACACAATTAAAAGAGGTCAAAGAATAGCCCAAATGGTAATAAATCAAGTAATAAGGCCTTATATTAAGGTTGTAGATTCGTTGTCTGAAACTGAAAGGGATTCAGGAGGATTTGGCCATACAGGTTTGTAGAGGTGATTTTATGCGTTTAAGTGAATTTGGAAATAAGGAAATTGTAAATTTAAATGATGGGAAAAGGTGGGGATTAGTTGATGATTCCGACTTAATAATAGATGAAGAAACAGGGAAAATTCAGTCAATATTAATATATGAAATAAAAAGTTTTTTTAGAGGTAAATCCGGATATATTGAAATACCTTGGGATTCAATAAAAAAAATAGGTAATGATATGCTGATAGTAGAATTTGAAAGAAATTATAAAAAATATTACTAATAAAATTACTAATAAAGGGAAGGAAAAAACCTTTCCTTTATCACTTTAATGAGTTATAATAATATAATATATAATAAAAATAATTTAATACTTAGAAAGGGTGAAATTGTGAATATAATAGTACAAAAATTCGGAGGAACATCTGTTTCTACTGATGAAAGAAGAAAAATGGCTGTATCAAAAGTTATAGATGCTATAGAGCAGGGTTTTAATGTTGTAGTAGTTGTTTCAGCTATTGGAAGATCTGGTGATCCGTATGCCACTGATACTTTGATAAAATTAGCTAAAGATGCTAATAATCAGACAGACAAACGTGAATTGGATATATTAATGTCCTGTGGAGAAATAATTTCAAGTGTTATTTTTGCAAATTCTCTGAAAAATTTAGGTTATAAGGCAAAAGCATTTACAGGAGGACAGGCTGGAATTATTACAAATAATAATTTTGGAAGTGCTGATATTTTAAGAGTAGATGTTTCTAATATATTAGAAGCATTATCAAATAACATAATACCTGTTGTAGCAGGTTTTCAAGGTATTACCGAAGATGGAGATATAACTACTCTGGGACGTGGCGGGAGTGATACAACGGCAGCTATTTTAGGAGAAGCTTTAAAGGCTTATGCTGTAGAAATATATACTGATGTTGATGGAATCATGACTGCAGATCCAAGAATAGTATCAAATGCTCATATATTAAAAAAAATAAGTTATAATGAAGTTTTTCAATTTGCAGAAGAAGGAGCAAAAGTTATACACCCAAGAGCGGTAGAAATTGCAATGAGAGGTAATGTTCCTCTTGTAATAAAAAATACTATGTCTGATAGCCAAGGAACTGTAATAACCCAGTATAATAATGCTTATAATAATATATATGATGTTAATAATTTAGTTACAGGAATAGCAAGTATGAATAATAGAATACAAATAATCTTAGAGGAAATACCTGATAATTCTGAAGATATATTTGAAAAAATTGCACAAGAAAAAATAAGCATAGATCTAATAAATATTTTCCCTGATAAAAAAGTTTTTACAATAAATGAAGATGATTTTCATAAATTAAAACAATTATTTGAACAAAACAATATAATTTATTCTTATAGAGAAAATTGCAGTAAAATTTCAATCATTGGAAATAGAATCCGCGGTGTACCAGGTGTAATGTCACGAATCATAAAAGCACTATCAAAACATGGTATAGAAATTTTTCAAACTTCAGATTCACATAACACTATTTCTTGCTTAATAAGTCAAGACAAATCTGAAGATGCAATAAGGCTTCTTCATGAAGAATTTAAACTTGACAAATATAACTAAATTATTTATTTTAAATATTAAAATTTATTATTTACTGAGTTTTTAATAAAGGTTTATAAGATGAAAATGCATATTATGCATTTTTTTTTTTAATACTATAAGTATGGGAGTGTGATAAAATGAATTCAATAAAAAGTGAGGAAACACAACCACAGGTATTTCCGCCTGTGCAAGAAAATATAAAAGAATTAGGGCAGACAAATGTACCTAATTTTCAGAGTAATATACATTGCCTTACAGTAATAGGCCAGATAGAAGGACATATGATATTGCCTCCTCAGAATAAAACTACCAAATATGAGCATATTATTCCACAGCTTGTTGCAATAGAAGAAAACCCCGATATAAAAGGTCTACTCATATTGTTAAATACTGTTGGTGGAGATGTTGAAGCAGGGCTTGCAATATCAGAAATGATTGCAAGTTTATCAAAACCAACTGTATCAATCGTATTAGGAGGTGGTCATAGTATTGGAGTACCTCTTGCAGTATCAGCAAATTATTCATACATAGTTCCAAGTGCGACAATGACAATACATCCGATACGAATGACAGGTCTTGTAATAGGTGTTCCCCAGACGTTTGATTATTTTAATAAAATGCAAGATAGGGTTGTGGAATTTATAGTTAGAAATTCAAAAATAAAAAGAGAAGTTTTTAATGAACTTATGCTTAAAACTGGAGAACTTGCAAATGATATAGGTACAATACTTGTAGGAAAAGAAGCTGTAGAATATGGGCTTATAGATGAAATAGGAGGGGTATCTAATGCTCTTAACAAACTACAGGATATGATTAAAAAGAAAGATGGTGGCACTTAAATGCTTTACACAATAATTCCTTTTGAACTAATTTTTTCTGTACAAAATGAACAAAAATTAAATTACATTTCAGTAAATATAAATAACAAAGTTATATTAATTGAAAAAGGTGAAGATGGCAATTTTAAAATTTCTAGGTTGTACTCAACAGATCCTTCAGATTATTTAAATTCAAAATATACTCCAGGAAAGATTATAAATATACAATAAAAACAATTTATGTTATAATAGATGTGTTGAATACATCTATTTTTTTTGAAAATTTTTATACAGGTGATGAACAATGAAAACAAAAGAAGACTTTGGACAAAACAATAAAAGTTTTAAAGATGAGATACTAGGTATTATATTTTTAGCCTTTTCATTAATATCATTATTAAGTTTATATACTAATTCTACTGGGGTTATAGGGAAAAACTTAGCTATTTTCCTAAGAGGTTTTTTTGGTATTGGTTCTTATATAATTTCTTTATTGATTTTTGTTTTTGCATTAATGTTTTTATTTAAAAAAAATGAGTTTATAAAAACTACTAAAACAATAAGCCTTTTATTTCTTTTTATATGTATAATAAGTTTAGATCATATATCTTACTATAGTATTGCAGACAATTTTAAAGCCTATATTTTAAATGGTTATAAATCTGGATTAAACAACTTAGGTGGAGGTGCTATAGCAGCATTTTTATTATTTTTTTTGATAAAGTTACTTGGTGTTACTGGAAGCTATATATTTTTAATCGCAGCTTCTATAATTTTTGGAATTATTATTACTGATACATCAATAACTAGTATAATTACTAAAATTCATAGATTAACTTCAAGTTTTTTTTTGAAACATATAAAACAAAAAAAAGGAAACAAAACAGAAGAAATAATTTCTGAAGATAAAGGATTAAATAATCGAAATTTTCAAGAAAAACTACCTAAAGAAAATGATTTTGATATATTGGATGTCTTTGATGAAGATAAAGTCATAAAGGATAAAGAATCAGGTAAAATTAAGTCAAATGATGAATTATCAAGTGATGATAAAAAAGATTCTTCACTTAAAATTTTAAGTGATAACAGTAAAGATGAATATGTTTTTCCACCTATAACTCTTTTAAATGAAGCAAAACCTCAGCATAAAATTAATAATGACATAATAATAAATAAAGCAAAAAAATTAGAAAATACTCTCTTGAATTTTGGTATTGAGGCAAAAGTAGTCCAAGTTACTAAAGGTCCTGCTATTACCAGGTTTGAATTGCAACCCAACCCAGGGATTAAAGTTAGTAGGATCGTAAGCCTGACAGATGATATAGCTTTAAGTCTTGCAGCACCATCTGTAAGAATTGAAGCTCCTATTCCTGGTAAATCGGTTGTTGGGATAGAAGTACCAAATGATAAAATATCTGCTGTAAGTATACGTGAAGTTATTGATAATAAAAAGTTTAAATATTTTAAATCAAATTTATCGATTGCTCTTGGTAAGGATATAGCAGGAAATATAATAATTGCAGATTTGTCTAAAATGCCTCATTTGCTTATAGCAGGAGCTACTGGTTCTGGTAAAAGTGTTTGTATTAATACTTTAATTATAAGTCTTTTGTATAAATCTTCACCCAGTGAAGTAAAAATGATTTTAATAGATCCTAAGGTGGTTGAATTAAATATTTATAATGGTATCCCTCATTTACTTACACCTGTTGTTACAGATCCGAGAAAAGCTGCTGGAGTTTTAAACTGGGCGGTTCAGGAGATGACAAACAGATATAACTTGTTTGCAGAGCATGGGGTAAGAGATATAGAAGGATATAACCAACAGGCTGATAATAAACTATATAAATTAGTTATAATAATAGATGAATTATCAGATTTGATGATGGTTTCTCCTGCTGATGTTGAAGAACACATAATAAGACTTGCTCAAATGGCAAGAGCAGCCGGCATTCACCTTGTTATTGCTACACAAAGGCCATCTGTAGATGTAATTACAGGAGTAATAAAAGCTAATATACCATCTAGAATTTCTTTTGCAGTATCTTCTCAAACAGATTCAAGAACAATTTTAGATATGGCAGGAGCAGAAAAGCTTCTAGGAAAAGGAGATATGCTTTTTAACCCAATCGGAGCATCAAAACCCTTGAGAATTCAAGGAGCTTTTATATCTGATAAAGAAGTTGAAGAAGTTGTTAGCTTTTTAAAAAATAATTTTGATCCTCAATATAATGAAATATATATACAAATTAAAAGTGAGAATAAAGATTTAGGAGAAGAAGATGAACTTTTAAAAGAAGCTGTAGAAATAATTTTAGAAACCGGTCAGGCCTCTATATCAATGATTCAGCGCAGGCTTCGTGTCGGATACGCAAGAGCTGCTAGAATTATTGATCAGATAGAACAAAAAGGTATCATAAGTGGTTATGATGGTTCTAAGCCACGACAAATAATTATGGACTCAGATGAAATAAAAAAATTATTTGACATATAAATATAAATAATAGAAAGGGAAAATGCATGGAAAACATAGGTATAATTTCTTTAGGATGTCCTAAAAATACTGTAGATTCAGAAAAAATGTTAAGCATTTTAAAAGAAAAAGGATATAATATAGTTACTGACGAAAGCCAAGCAGATATTTTAATTATAAATACCTGTACATTTATTCAAAGTGCAAAGGAAGAGTCAATTGAAACTATTATAAATATGGGAAAACTGAAGAATAAAAGACTTAAATATTTGATTGCATCAGGTTGTATGGCTGAAAGATATAATAAAGAGCTACTAAAAGAACTTCCAGAACTTGATGGGGTTATAGGAACAGGAGATTTTACAGATATAGATAATATAATAGAAGAAATAAAACTTAATAAAAAAGTTTTAAAATATGGTCATGTTAATGACTTAAATGATGAAAATATAGATAGAGTTTTAAGTACTCCTACACATTATTCTTATATTAAAATTGCCGAAGGATGTAATAATTCATGTGCTTTTTGCATAATACCCAAAGTAAGAGGACGGTATAAAAGCCGAAAGATGGAAGATATCATCGATGAATCAGTAAAGCTTGCTGATAAAGGTGTAAAAGAATTAATTGTTATTGCACAAGATACTACAAAATATGGTATAGATCTATATGGCAAATTAATGCTTCCAGAACTTTTGAATAAACTTTCAGAAATAAATGGTATAAGATGGATTAGACTACTCTACGCATATCCAGACAGTGTTACTGATGAATTAATAGAAGAAATAAGAAAAAATAAAAAAATATTAAAATATATTGATATACCACTGCAGCATTCACATGATAATGTTTTAAAACGAATGAGAAGATATACAAGCCGTGCAAAAATAGATTCTATTATTGAAAAACTGAGAAGTATTCCAGACTTAGCAATAAGAACAACCTTTATTACTGGTTTTCCCGGAGAAACTAAGGAAGAATATGAAGATCTAAAAAAATTTATAATTGAAAACAAATTTGAAAGAGCAGGTGTTTTTGCATATTCGCGTGAAGAAGGTACTATTTCATATGATATGAAACCTCAGATCAAAAAAAACATAAAAATAAAAAGACAGGAAGAACTCATGCTAATACAAAGAGATATTTCCCTTAAAAACAATATTGATAAAATCGGAAGCACTATGGAAGTTGTCGTAGAAGGATATGAAGATGGTGTATATTTAGCACGAAGCTATATGGATGCACCTGAAATTGATGGTAATGTTTTTATAAAGACAGATAAAATACTCAATGTAGGAGATTTTATAAACGTAAAAATAATCGATGCATATGAGTATGATCTAGTGGGGGAATTTAAATGAATTTAGCTAATAAAATAACCATGTTCAGGTTAGTTCTAATTCCAATTTTTTTAATATTAATGTTTTCAAATTTACCTTATAAAGATTTTTTTTCAGCTTTAGTATTTACATTAGCTTCTTTAACTGATAAAGCAGATGGATATGTTGCTAGAAAATATAATCAGATAACAAATTTTGGAAAGTTTATGGATCCCCTTGTAGATAAGATTATGGTTTCTTCAGCAATGGTTGCATTAGTACAAATGGCAAGATTAGAAAGTTGGATAGTAATAGTCATATTAGCAAGAGAATTTTTAATCACTGGTTTAAGAACAGTAGCTGCAGATAAAGGGATAGTAATTCCAGCCAGCAATTACGGTAAATATAAAACAACTTTTCAAATGATAGCGGTAATTGCTCTTATGCTAAATAATTATCCATTTAATCTGATCAACTTTCCTTTTTCTTCAATTATGGTGTATATATCTTTAATTTTAACTTTGTATTCTGGTATAGATTATATTGTAAAATCAAAAGAATTATTTTTAAATTAAATAGAGGTGTTTATTTTGATAAGTGAGATTATATCTGTTGGCACAGAATTATTACTTGGACAAATTGCAAATACAGATGCAAAATTTTTATCAACCCAATTATCTTTACTTGGAATAGATGTTTATTTTCAAACAAACGTTGGTGACAATGAAAAAAGAGTAAAAGACTGTTTGGCAATAGCTTTTAAACGATCTGACATTATTATAACAACTGGTGGGCTAGGTCCAACTGATGACGACTTAACCAAAGAAACAGTAGCTTCTTTTTTAGAATTACCTCTTGTGGAATATGAAGATGCTAAAAATTCTATTGATAATTACTTTAAAAAATTAAATCAAAAACCAACATTAAATAATTATAAACAAGCTCTTTTCCCTAAAGGTTCGAAAATTTTACCTAATAATTTTGGAACAGCTCCGGGATGTATTATAGAACATAAAGGGAAAATCATAATAATACTTCCTGGTCCACCATCAGAGCTTATTCCGATGTTTAATAATTATGTATACCCATTTTTAAGATCAAAAAGTAATGAAATAATATATTCAAGAATTTTAAAATTTTTTGGCATTGGAGAATCAAAGCTAGAAGAATTAGTAAAAAGTCTTTTAAATAGTTCAAATCCAACAATAGCACCTTTAGTAGGAGATGGTTTTGTTACGCTTAGAATTACTGCTAAAACATCTAATAAACAGCAAGCCATTGAAATGATAAATAATATGGAAAGAAAAATAAAAGACATTGTTGGAGAGTATATCTTTGCTGTTGATGATGAAAGTATGGAAAGCACTGTCGTAAATTTATTAAAAGAAAAAAAATTAACTGTTTCAACAGCAGAATCGTGTACTGGTGGTTTATTGGCTGGTAAAATTACAGATGTTCCTGGAGCTTCTGAAATATTTAATTTAGGTCTTGTAACTTATAGTAATAAAGCTAAACAAAATTTGTTAAATGTAAAAAGTGAAACGTTAGAAAGATATGGTGCAGTAAGTCATGAAACAGCTGAAGAAATGGCTATAAATATTTTACATCTAGCTAAGTCTGATATTGGTGTATCAGTAACAGGAATAGCAGGACCAGATGGTGGGACAACAGATAAACCAGTTGGCCTTGTCTATGTAGGTTTTGCAACAAAAGAAAAAGTTGATGTAAAGAAATTAATGCTTAATGGGAGCAGGGATAAAATAAGGAATCGAACTGTATTAAATGCACTTGACATTATAAGAAGATATTTATTATCAATAAATTGACTCATAGGACCAGTTAATATATAATTTTATTAATGAAACCTGTTTAAAGGTTTGGGAGGGTATTTTAGATGATTGAGAAACAGAAGGCTCTTGAAATGGCAGTAAACCAAATTGAAAAACAATTTGGTAAAGGTGCTATAATGAAACTTGGAGATAACGCAAAATTAAATGTTGAAGTGATTCCAACAGGTTCCCTTGATATTGATATTGCTTTAGGAGTTGGAGGAATCCCACGTGGCAGAATCATAGAGGTTTTTGGACCGGAATCATCTGGTAAAACAACTATTGCACTTCATATGATAGCAGAAGCTCAAAAAATGGGTGGTACAGGTGCTTTTATAGATGCTGAACATGCTCTTGATCCTGTTTATGCAAGAAATTTGGGAGTAAATGTAGATGAATTATTAGTTTCACAGCCTGATACAGGAGAACAAGCTTTAGAAATTGCAGAAGCTTTAGTTAGAAGTGGTGCAGTAGATATTCTTGTAATAGATTCCGTTGCTGCTCTTGTTCCTAAAGCTGAAATTGACGGAGAAATGGGAGATGCCCATGTTGGGCTGCAGGCTAGGCTTATGTCTCAGGCTTTGAGAAAACTTTCAGGTGTAGTAAGTAAATCAAAATGTATTGCAGTATTTATAAACCAATTAAGAGAAAAAGTCGGAGTAATGTTTGGAAATCCTGAAACAACGCCTGGAGGACGTGCCCTTAAATTTTATTCTACAATAAGGTTGGATGTGAGAAGAATAGACTCATTAAAACAAGGTAATGAAATAGTAGGAAATAGGACAAGGGTTAAAGTGGTAAAAAATAAAGTTGCTCCACCATTTAAACAAGCAGAATTTGACATAATGTATGGTGAAGGTATATCTAAAGAAGGAAGCATATTAGATATAGGTGCAAGCATTGACATCATTGAAAAAAGTGGTGCATGGTATTCATATAATAATACTAGATTAGGCCAGGGTAGAGAAAATGCAAAACAATTTTTGAAAGAAAATAAAGAAATAGCTGACGAAATTGAAAAGAAAATTAGAGAAAATTTCAATCTTGCATATAACAAAATTAAATCTTCTTCTGATGGTGCAATAGTAGATTAAACCCCCCTAAGGGGTTATTTTCTTTAAATAAGGAGGTAAAAATGGTTGTAACACTAATAGAAAAACAAAAGAAAAATAAAAATAAATATAACATTTTTATTGATGACGAATATGCTTTTTCTTGTTATGTTGAAGACTTTTTAGAAGTTGGACTTAAAGAGGGAGATATATTAACAAGTGAACAGTATAATTATTATGTAAACTTATTTTCGCTCAAACAGGCTCAAAAGGATATATTAAAATATTTATCATATAAAATGAGAACAGAATATGAAGTTAGTAAAAAGCTAAAAGAAAATGGATATTCTGATGAAATTGTCAAAAAATTAATTTTAAAGTTTAAAGAGTATGGATATATTAATGATGAAATTTATGCAAAACTTTTTATAGATGAAAAAAAGCAGATGTTATATAGCAAATACAGAATTATTAATGAGTTAAAATTAAAAGGGGTAAATATTGATATAATTTATGATTTAATAAATGAACATTATTCTTCAGAATATGATATCTTAAAAAAATTAATTATGAAAAAGTATAAATTTGTAACAGAAGAAAATATATTAAAAATAAAATCATATTTATACAGAAATGGATTTAATCTTGATGAAGCTGATAATGTCTTAAAAGAGATCATGACAACTTGACATAATTTTGAAAAGGGTCTAAAATAAAAGATGAATATCAACTAAGGAGGTGTAAGAATATTAATAACATTTATTTAATAATCATAGTATTTGCTGCAATAATATTCGGTCTATTAATTGGCTACTTTATTAGAAAATCTATTGCTGAGTCTAAAATAAAAAGTGCGGAAGAACTTGCACGTACTATTTTAGATTCTGCCAAAAGAGATGGAGAAAATAAAAAAAGAGAATTGTTATTAGAAGCAAAAGAAGAAATTCATAGATTACGTTCTGATCTTGATAGAGAAATTAGAGACCGAAGAGGAGAATTGCAACGATTAGAAAAAAGATTAATACAAAAAGAAGAAACTCTAGATAGAAGAGGAGAAATTCTAGAACAAAAAGAATCTACATTAGAAAAAAAGCAAAAAGATATTATGGAAATTGAAGAACAGACAGTTAAAATGTACCAAAAAGAAGTTGAAGAGCTTGAAAGGATATCAGGTCTTAGCAGAGAAGAAGCAAAAAATATTTTATTAACTGATGTTCAAAAAGAAATAAAACATGAAATGGCTTTAATGATAAAAGATCTAGAAGCTAAAGCTAAAGAGGAAGCTGAAGTAAAAGCACGTGAAATTATTACTGGAGCTATTCAAAGATGTGCTGCTGATCATGCGGCAGAAACAACTGTATCAGTTGTAACTCTTCCTAACGATGAAATGAAAGGAAGAATAATTGGAAGAGAAGGTAGAAACATAAGGACTCTGGAAACTTTAACAGGAATAGATTTAATTATTGATGATACTCCGGAAGCTGTTGTTATTTCTGGTTTTGACCCAATAAGAAGAGAAATAGCAAGAATAGCTTTAGAAAAATTGATTGAAGATGGTAGAATACATCCTGCTAGGATAGAAGAAATGGTGCAAAAAGCTAAAAAAGAAGTAGAAAATATTATAGTAAAAGCAGGAGAAGAAGCGACCTTTGAAACAGGGGTACATGGCTTACACCCTGAAATAATTAAATTATTAGGTAGATTAAAGTATAGAACGAGTTATGGCCAAAATGTCTTAAAACATTCTATTGAAGTTTCTCATTTGGCTGGACTTATGGCTTATGAATTAGGTGCTGATCCTGTTATTGCAAAAAGAGCAGGTTTATTACATGATATAGGCAAAGCTGTTGATCATGAAGTTGAAGGCCCACACGTAATGATAGGAGCTGAACTAGCTAAAAGATATCATGAATCTGAAGCAGTTATTCATGCTATAATGGCACATCATAATGATGTAGAACCGCAAACTATCGAAGCTGTACTTGTACAAGCTGCAGATGCAATATCTGCTGCAAGACCAGGTGCAAGAAGAGAAACATTAGAATCTTATATAAAACGTTTGGATAAACTTGAAGAAATTGCTAATTCATTTGAGGGTGTTGAAAAATCTTATGCTATACAAGCGGGTAGAGAAATTAGAATTATGGTTAAACCTGAAATAGTTAATGATGAAGAAACCATTCTTTTAGCAAGAGAAATAACAAAAAAAATTGAAGATGAACTGGAATATCCAGGACAGATTAAAGTTATTGTATTACGTGAAACTATTGCTATAAATTATGCTAAATAATAGAAAACAGAGCGTGCTTTTGCACGCTTTTAAATTTATAAAAATTAAAAAGCAAAAAATACTTGTTTTAAACCTTAGCTTTGTGTAATAATAAATATGTAATATAGATTGGAGGTTAAAAATGAATATTTTAATAATCGGTGATATTGTTGGAAGGACTGGTAGGAATGTTTTAAAAGAACATTTAGATGAAATTAAAGAGGAATACAATGTCGATATAACTATAGCTAATGGCGAAAATGCAGCAGGAGGAAATGGCATAACACGTAAAGTAGCCGATGAACTTTTTAATATAGGAATATCAGCTTTAACTATGGGAAACCATGTTTGGGATCAGAAAGAAATATTTAAATTTATTGAAGACGAAAAAAGAATTATAAGACCTGCAAATTATCTTGAAGGTACTCCTGGAAGAGGGTCAGTTATTCTAACTATAAAAAATATAAAGTTAGGTATTATAAATTTGCAGGGGAATATATATATGCCATGTAATAGGAATCCTTTTATAGTTGCATTAGATGAAGTAGATAAGCTAAGTGAAGAAACAAACCTGATTATTGTTGATTTTCATGCTGAAGCTACATCTGAAAAAATTGCTATGGGTCATTTTTTAGATGGCAGGGTTACATGTGTGTTTGGTACACATACTCACGTCCAAACAGCAGATGAAAAAATATTAAATAAAGGTACTGCATACATTTCTGATGTAGGTATGACAGGTCCTAGCGATTCTGTTTTGGGAATAGATAAGAATTTAATAATAAAAAAGTTTATTTCATCTGTTCCTATACGTTTTGAAATTGCTGAAGGTCCAGGACAAATAAATGGAGTTGTTATTGATGTTGATGAAAATACAAGTAAAGCTAAAAGTATTATTCGTATAAACAAAATTTATACATAAATATAAAATCAAAGAAGGAATTTTTAATTTTATGTAGAATATAGAACATATAGTAACTAATTAATAAAATATTGTAATGTATTTTAAGGGGGAAAAATAATGGAAGTATTAAAAGTTTCTGCAAAGTCTAACCCAAATTCTGTAGCAGGTGCATTAGCAGGAGTTTTACGTGAGCGTGGAGGTGCAGAAGTACAGGCAATTGGAGCTGGAGCACTTAATCAGGCTGTAAAAGCTGTAGCAATAGCAAGAGGATTTGTTGCACCAAGTGGCATTGATTTAATATGTATTCCCGCTTTTACAGACATTGAAATAGATGGCGAAGAAAGAACAGCCATTAAATTGATTATCGAACCAAGATAAAATGACCTGCAAAAGCAGGTCATTTTTATCTTGGATTTACTTGATTTACTTATAGAAAGGTTTGATATATATGATTGCAGATTTACACATGCATTCTACATCTTCTGATGGTTCTAATAGTCCTTCAGAAGTAGTGAGACTTGCCAAAGAACATAATTTAGATTGTATTTCTTTAACAGATCATGATACAATTAATGGTTTATGTGAAGCTTTAGAAGCTTCTAAAAAATATAATATTGAATTAATTCCAGGTATAGAGCTTAACTCTTTCAATGAAGAGCAAGAAGTTCATATTTTGGGTTATTTTTTAAATTATAAAGATAAAAATTTATTGGTAAAGCTTAATAATATTATAGATTTAAGACTTAAAAGAGCTGAAGAAATTTTAAAAAAATTAAACAACATTGGAATACAAATAAATTTAGAAGATATATTAGAATTTACAAATAAAAATTATATTGGAAGACCTCATATTGCAAGAGCTTTAATCAAAAAAAAATATGTTACAACGGTAAAAGAAGCTTTTGAAAAGTATATAGGTGAAGATGCACCAGCATATGTCAAAAGTTATCGGTTGAATACTTATGAAGCTATAGAACTTTTAAAAAATAATGGAGCTGTTCCTGTATTAGCTCATCCTGGTCTTTTAAAAAATGATAAGATTATTAAGGATCTAGTTAATCATGGTTTAATGGGTATAGAAGTGTATCATTCAAAACATACGCAAGATGATATAAATTATTACCTTGAAATTGCAAAATCTTTTAACCTTCTTATAACCGGTGGATCTGATTTTCATGGTATAGAAGTAGATGGGCGTGATTTACTTGGAAGTATAAAATTGGATTATAGCTATGTAAAATTGTTAAAAGCAAAAGCAAAAAATTTTGTGGAAATATGTTAATATTTAAGTTAAAATATTAATTGTAATGAAAATAACAAAGATTAAATCGGAGGTGCGATTAATTGAGTTTATCATTAAATGCAACAGGAATTACTCCTTCAATGACATTAGAAATAACTGCAAAAGCAAAACAATTAAAAGAAAAGGGCATATCAGTTATAGATTTTGGTGTGGGTGAACCTGATTTTGATACACCAGAATACATTAAAAAAGCAGCTATAGAAGCTATTGAAAAAGGATATACAAAATATACACCTTCATCTGGAATTTCTGATCTAAAAGCAGCAATTTGTGAAAAGTTATTAAAAGAGAATAATTTAGAATATAAAGAACAGCAAATTGTAGTTTCAAATGGTGCTAAACATTCTATCTATAATGCAATTCTAGCTTTAGTAAACCCTGGTGAAGAAGTTATTATACCAGTACCATACTGGTTAAGCTATCCTGAAATGGTTAGAATAGCGTATGGAAAGCCTGTTTTTCTTAAAGGGAAAGAAGAAAATAATTTTAAAATTTCAGGGAAAGATCTAGAAGCTATTATTACAGATAAAACAAAAGCAATAATTTTAAACAGTCCTAACAATCCTACAGGAGCTGTATATACAAAAAAAGAATTAGAAGAGATTGCTGATGTTGCTGTTTCAAATAATATTTATGTTATTTCAGATGAAATATATGAAAAATTAATTTATGAAGGAACTCATATAAGTATAGCTTCTTTAAATGAAAAAATCAAAAATTTATCAATTGTTGTAAATGGAATGTCAAAAGCTTATGCAATGACAGGTTGGAGAATTGGTTATACTGCTTCTTGTGTTGAAATTGCAAAAACTATGTCAAATATTCAAAGTCATACTACATCAAATCCAAACTCAATTGCTCAATATGCAAGTGTTGCAGCTTTAAAAGGCGATGATTCTGTAATTAAATATATGGCAGAAGAATTTAATAAAAGAAGACTTTATATGGTAGATAGAATAAACAAAATAAAAGGTTTAAAATGTGATAAACCCGCAGGTGCTTTTTATGTTATGGTTAATATTGATGAATATATTGGCAAAAATATACAAGGTAAAATAATTCGTGGTTCTATTGATTTTTCTAATCTTTTGATAGAAAATGCAAATGTAGCAGTTGTACCAGCCTTACCTTTTGGTGTAGATAATTATATTAGAATTTCATATGCAAATTCAATAGAAAATATAAAAATTGGCTTGGATAGGTTAGAAAGCTTACTCAAATAACATAAAGGAGGTAAATATGGAGGATATATATAAAAATCCACTTACAACAAGATATGCAAGTAAAGAAATGGCTTCTATTTTTTCAGATGATGAAAAATTTAAAACTTGGAGAAAACTTTGGGTTGCTTTAGCAAAGAGTGAAAAAGAACTAGGTTTGGACATATCAGATGAGCAAATTAAAGAAATGGAAGAAAATATAGATAATATAAATTACGATGATGCAAAACGTTTTGAAAAAGAATTCAGACATGATGTAATGGCACATATACATGCTTATGGTATTTTATGTCCGAAAGCAAAACCTATAATACATTTAGGTGCAACTTCTGCTTTTGTTGATGACAATACAGATTTAATTTTGATGGATAAAGCTTTTAAAATAGTACAGAAAAAAATATTAAAGCTGATTGATCTATTATCTAATTTTGCTATTGAATACAAAGATATTCCTACGCTTAGTTTTACTCATTTTCAGCCTGCACAACTTACAACTGTTGGTAAACGTACTTGTCTTTGGATACAGGATTTAATATTAGATTTAAAGGATCTAAAGTTTAGATTAGACAATATAACTTTAAGAGGAGTAAAAGGGACAACAGGAACGCAGGCAAGTTTTATGGAGTTATTTAATGGGAATGAAGAAAAGGTTAAATTACTTGACAAGCTCGTTGTTGAAAAAATGGGATATAAAAAGTCTTTTGATGTCACAGGGCAAACTTATACAAGAAAATATGATTTTATGCTTTTATCTGTGCTAAGTGGGATAGCACAAAGTGCTCATAAATTCAGCAATGATTTAAGGCTTCTTCAGCATTTAAGAGAGATAGAAGAACCTTTTGAACAAAACCAGATAGGATCTTCAGCAATGGCATACAAAAGAAATCCTATGAGAAGCGAAAGAATAGCATCATTAAGCAGATATGTTATTGTTACGCTTTTAAATACTTCTATTACATCTTCTGCTCAGTGGTTTGAAAGAACTCTTGATGATTCAGCTAATAGAAGAATTGTAATACCTGAAATGTTTTTAGCTGTTGATGCTATTTTAAATTTATATATTAATATTGTTTCAGGCTTAAATGTTAATAGAAAAATTATAAAAAAACATATATTAGAAGAAATTCCTTTTATGGCTACTGAATCAATTTTAATGGAATCAGTATTAAAAGGTGGAGACAGACAAGAATTACATGAGTTAATTAGAAAATATTCTGTAAAAGCAGCAAATGACGTAAAAGATGGCAAAGAAAATAACTTGCTTTATTACATATCAGAAGATAAAGAGTTTAAATTATCAAAAGAAGAATTAAACAACTTAATAGATCCTCTAAAATTTACAGGAAGAGCTGTTAGTCAAACTTTAGAATATATTAACAATGTCGTAAAACCACTTTTGAAAGAGTTTAACTATAAAGAAGAAGATTTAGATATAAAAATAGAAGTCTAATATTTAGGAGGTATATATATAATTATGGTAACCATAAAAATAAATAATATGAAAGAATACGAAAATCAAGAGGTAAAAATAAATGGGTGGTTATATAATAAACGTTCTAGTGGGAAAATAAAATTCTTGCAGATAAGAGATGGTTCCGGCTTTGTTCAAGGAGTCATTGTCAAAGGCGAGGTAAATGATGATGTTTTTGAACTATGTGATACCCTTACACAAGAATCATCACTTATTGTTACAGGAGTAGTAAGAAAAGAAGATCGAGCACCATCTGGATTTGAACTTACAATAAAAAATATAGAACTGGTAAACAGAGCAATAGATGACTTTCCAATATCTTTAAAAGAACATGGCATTGAGTTTTTATTAGATAATAGACATTTATGGATTAGAATGCCTAAACAGCATGCTTTATTGACAATAAGACATGAGATAATTAAAGCTATTCAGGAATTTCTTAATAATAGAGAATTTATAAGAATTGATTCTCCAATTATTACACCTGCTGCTGCAGAAGGTACATCAAATTTATTTGAAATAGATTATTTTGGAGAAAGTGCTTATTTATCACAAACAGGACAACTATACCAGGAAGCTGCAGCAATGGCTTTTGGTAATGTATATTGTTTTGGGCCTACTTTTAGAGCTGAAAAATCAAAAACCCGAAGACATTTAAATGAGTTTTGGATGGTTGAACCAGAAATGGCTTATGTAGATCATTATCAGAATATGGAGTTTCAAGAGCAACTTATAGAATATATAGTTCAAAGCGTATTAAAAAATAGGAAAAAAGAACTTGAAATTTTGGGGAGAGATATAAGTAAATTAGAAAAAATTAAAACACCTTTTCCTAGATTATCTTATGATGAAGCAATTGAAATGCTCAAAAACAATGGTCATGAAATAGAATGGGGAGATGATTTAGGAGCTCCTGATGAAACATTTTTATCAAATAAATTTGAAAAACCTGTTTTTATAACTGAATATCCTGCAAAATGCAAAGCATTTTATATGCAGCCAAAAGAAGACAGGCCAGAGGTAGTTTTATGTGCAGATTTACTTGCACCTGAGGGTTATGGTGAAATTATTGGTGGCAGCCAACGTATACATGATTATGATTTATTACTTAAAAGATTAAAAGAAGAAAATCTGCCAATGGAAATATATGATTGGTATATAGATTTAAGAAAATATGGTACAGTACCACATTCTGGATTTGGTCTTGGTATAGAAAGGACTGTTGCATGGATTACTAATACAGAACATGTTAGAGAATGTATTCCATTCCCAAGGACCTTAACTAGAATAAAACCATAATAATTCACTTTTCACATCCCAATATCATAAAATAAAATGATAATAATATGGTTTGGGATGTGATTTTATGGGACTATGGCCAATACATTTTGAAAATTATAAGTTTGAGAAATTTAAATCTGAAGAAAAAACAGATTCAAATTTTAATACAGAATACAGTAAAAATGATACTGATTTAAGAGATGAAGCTTTAAAAGAGTTAAATTCTCTTATTGGGCTTACAAATGTAAAACAAGTTATAAATGAAGTATATGCATTATCTCTTCTCCAAATTAAAAGAAAAAAAGAAGGACTCGCTACAGATCCTATTGTTTTACATATGATTTTTAAAGGAAATCCTGGGACTGGTAAGACAACAGTTGCAAGAATCCTGGGGAAACTTTTAAAAAGTATTGGTGTTTTGGAAAAAGGTCATTTAGTTGAAGTAGAAAGAGCAGACCTTGTTGGAGAATATATTGGACATACAGCTCATAGAGTAAGGGAAAATATAAAAAAATCTTTGGGTGGTATTCTTTTTGTTGATGAAGCTTATTCTTTGGCAAGAGGTGGAGAAAAGGACTTTGGGAAAGAAGCAATCGATACACTTGTAAAAGAAATGGAGGATAATAAAAATAAATTTATTTTAATTTTGGCAGGATATAAATATGAAATGGAATATTTTTTAAATACAAATCCTGGACTTCGCTCTAGGTTTCCTATTCATATAGACTTTCCTGATTATACAGTTGATGAATTAATGCAGATCGCAGATACGATGATTAAAAACAGACAGTATAAGTTAACTGAAACTGCCAGAAAAAAATTAATGAAAGTTCTTGTATATGATGAAAATTCAAGGCAGATAGGAAATGCGCGCTTAATTAGAAACATAATTGAAAAGGCCATTAGAAAACATGCTGTTAGGACTTTAAATAAAAAAACAATAACTAGAGATGATTTAATGACAATTGATAGTATAGATATTAGAGAGGACTGAAAAGATGAGTTTTAAAAATTATTTGAAAAATAATTTTTACATCTTAGATGATGTAATTTTTTTGTTAGAAAAATCAGAAAAGGATTCTAAAACTATATTCGAAAACATCGATAAAATAGTAGAATATAACCAATATAAAGTATTGTATAGTTTTCAGCAGAACAAGTTAAGCGATATTCATTTTAATGGAACTACTGGTTATGGATATGGAGATATAGGAAGAAATGAAATAGAAAAAATATATTCAGATATATTTAAAGCTGAGGATGCCTTAGTAAGACCTCAGATCGTTTCTGGAACCCATGCCATATCATTATGTCTATTTTCAAATTTAAAGCCAAATGACCAGCTTATATCGGCTTGTGGTCATCCCTACGACACATTAGAAGAAATAATAGGTTTAAAGGGAGAGCAGGGCAGAGGGTCTTTAAAAGATTATGGCGTTTCATATAAAGAAATTCCACTTATAAATAATGGAGAAATAGATATAAAAAGTGTAATAAGCTCTATAAATAGTAAAACAAAAATGATAATGATTCAGCGTTCTAAAGGATATGATTACAGAAATTCTTTATCTATAGATGATATTGAAAAAGCAATAATAAAAATAAAAGAAGTAAAAAAAGACATAATCGTTTTTGTGGATAATTGTTATGGAGAGTTTACAGAAATTAAAGAACCAATTGAAGTTGGTGCAGATATAGTGGCAGGTTCTCTTATTAAAAATATAGGTGGAGGAATTGCTCCTACTGGTGGGTATGTAGTTGGTAAAAAAAATCTTGTTGAAAATGCTGCATATAGACTTTATGCACCTGGAATAGGAAAAGAAGTAGGTCCCTCTTTAGATACAAATAGATTAATTTTACAAGGTTTATTTTTTGCTCCAAAAATTGTAGGTGAAGCTTTAAAAGGTGCTGTTTTATTATCAAGGATAATGGAACTATTAGGTTATGATGTCATTCCAAAATATGATGATAGACGTACAGATATTGTACAAGCAGTAAGATTTAATACAGAAGAAGAACTTATAAGTTTTATTCAGGGAATACAAAAAGGATCACCTGTTGACTCCCATGTAGATCCAGAGCCGTGGGATATGCCTGGATATGATGATAAAGTAATTATGGCTGCTGGTGGATTTATACAAGGATCATCAATTGAATTAAGTGCGGATGCACCAATTAGAAAACCATATACGGCATATGTTCAAGGTGGATTGACATATTATCAAGTTAAACTTGGAATTGCTATTGCTGTAAATAATCTTTATAAGAAGGGATTTTTGAAGCTAAAATAAATTATTATTTTAGCTTCATTTTTCATTAGAAAGTGGATTTTTATTTATAGCATCTTTTAATTGTGAATCATCAACATGGGTATAAATCTGAGTTGTAGATACATTAGAATGCCCTAGAAGCTTCTGCAGAGTTCTTATATCTACATTGCCATATCTATACATTAAGGTTGCTGCAGTATGCCTTAATTTATGTGTTGAATATTTTTTTCCTTCTAAATCAGCATTTTTAATATACTTTTTTACAGTGTATTGGACTGTTTTCACACTAATTCTTTGAAGTCTCCTACTTAAAAATAATGCTTGTTTATCTTTAACTTTATCATGAGGTCTTACCTTTAGATATTCATTTATGGCATTTATGGCAGCATCATTTAAATAAATGGTTCTTTGTTTATTACCTTTACCTATAACGGTTAATTTATCTTCTTTTATATCATTTAAATTTATATTTACTAATTCAGAAACACGAAGACCGCAATTTAAAAATAAAGTTATTATAGCATAATCTCTTTCTTTAAATGGTCCATCTATAACATGTAATAGTTTTCGGCTTTCTTCCAGAGTCATATAAACTGGTTGCCTATTTGAAAGCTTAGGTGATTCCAATTCTTGTGTAGGATCTTTATCTATTACTTTAGCTTTTTTATAGAGGTAACCGTAAAAAGCTCTTAGGCTGGCTATTTTCCGAGCACGAGCAGCAGGAGCATTAGACCTGTTCTGAGTAACAAACGTTAAAAAGGCATATAAATCATTTAAATCAACAGAACTGACCAGAGATAAATCAAAATCAAAAATAGGTATTTCGTCAAAATTGTCTTTTTCTGATGCAAGACCTTTTCTTAATTTTATAAATCTAAAAAATAAACTCAGATCATATGTATAGCTTTTTATTGTATTAGGTGATCTGGCTTTTACTGTAGTAAAATAATTTAAAAATTCATCTAAAAGAGGGGGGTGGATTTCTTTGTTATTATATGATAAATATCTATCCATCAAATGCTCCTTTCTATACCCAATTATACGAAATAGATATTTCGTATAATTGGGTATAATAATTAAAAATTAGGTTAAACATATATATTATAT
This sequence comes from Thermoanaerobacteraceae bacterium, assembly GCA_049700195.1. GTDB lineage: Bacteria > Bacillota > Thermoanaerobacteria > Thermoanaerobacterales > Thermoanaerobacteraceae > JBNAVY01. Next base: position 39,790 of record JBNAVY010000003.1, on the reverse strand, counting down.
ACTTTTTTTATATGTGTTTTGTTTTATCTGATCTGTAGCAAGTTTATCACATTTATTATTATATTCATTATCAGAATGCCCTTTAACTTTTATCCAACTAACATTATGGATTTGAGTTAGCTCTGATAGTTTTTCCCATAGGTCTTTATTTTCAACTGGTGTTTTATCAGATTTTAACCAATTATTTTTTTTCCATTTAACTAACCAACCTAAATTAAATGCATTGACAAGATAACTGCTATCACTGTATAAATGTACTTTACAAGGTCTTTTTAATAGTTTTAAAGCTTCAATAGCCGCTTTTAATTCCATTCTATTATTTGTTGTATTTTCTTCATAACCTGAAATTTCTCGTATAACATCTTTATATAGTAATATAGCACCCCAACCTCCAGGGCCTGGATTTCCACTACAGGCGCCATCTGTATAGATTTCTATAATATCTTTATGCTGATTATTCTTATTTTCCATATTTCTATTATTCCTTTGCTTTTTGATATGAAGAAATAACCGCTTCAATAACAGCGCTTCTCATGCCTTGTTTTTCTAAAATTCTAACCCCTTGAATTGTTGTTCCTCCTGGTGACGTTACCATATCTTTTAATTGTCCCGGATGAAGTCCAGTTTTTAAAACCATATTTCCAGATCCAGATAAAGCTTTTGATGATAATTTATAGGCAATATCTCTTGGTAGACCTAATGCCACTCCTGCATCGGATAAAGCCTCAATAAACATATAAGTAAATGCAGGACTACAGCTTGAAACTGCCATTGCTGCATCAATTAAGCTTTCATTTAGTTCTACAATTTCTCCACAAGTTCTAAAAATTTTTCTGGCTACCTCTTTATCTTCTTCGTTTGTGTCATCAGAATATGCAATAGCTGTGATACCTTCTCCTATAAGTGCAGGTGTATTAGGAATCGTTCTTATAACTTTTCCAGCTTTTATTATAGATTTAACATGTTCAATTGTTATACCAGGTGCTATTGTTATAATAAGTTTGTTAGGGTTTAAAACTCCTTTGATTTCTTTTAGTATTAAATCATATATGTTTGGTTTTATAGCAAGAATAATAATATCAGCCTCTTGTACAAGATTTATATTATTATCAGCTATATTTATTTTAAATTCTTCTTTTATAGCATTTGATTTTTCTGTTGCACTGTCATAAATTATTATGTTTTCAGGTTTTACAAAATTAGAGTTTAATATTCCTTTCAATAAAGCAAATCCCATGTTTCCTACACCAATAAAGCCTATTTTCATATTCATATCTCCCCTAACTTAAATTTTTTAAAAAAACAGTATTAGGATTCTAATACTGTTTTTCCTCTCTTTCAGAAGTTGAAAAGATTACTGGTTTTTGAGGGGTAATTGTAGAAACGGCATGTTTATAAATCATCAATTGTTGTTTATTTTCTGATTCTAACACTACCGTGAAATTATCAAATCCTTTTACCATACCTTTTAATTGGAATCCATTAATCAAATAAATTGTAACTGCTATGTGCTCTTTTCTTACTTGATTTAAAAAAATATCTTGTAGATTGATAGCTGTTTTTGTATTATTCATGGCCATCCCCCTTAATGTATTTTGTATTATTACTTATATTCTATCAAAGTTGCAATTTTCCTGCAAAATAACTAAAAATATTTTTTTTAAGATCATCATAATTTAAATAATCATCTACATAAAACCATTTGATAAATTTATAACTTTTAAACCATGTAATTTGTCTTTTTGCATACCTCCTTGTATTTTGCTTTATTTTTTCTGTAGCCTCATCTAAAGACACTTTACCATTTAAGTATTCAATAATTTCTTTATATCCTAATGCTTGCATAGCAGTACTGTTTTTATTATAACCTATTTTTAGTAATTTTTCCACTTCATTTATTAAATTATTTTTTATCATATTATCAACACGATCATTTATTCTTTTATAAAGTAATTCACGATTTCTAAAATTTAATCCTATCATAATAGTATTAAATTCTTTATTTATTCTTTTCCCACTTTCTTTTTGATAATAAGAAATGGGAAAACCTGTATATTTTTTAACTTCTAAGGCTCTGATTATTCTTTTAGTGTCATTAGGGTGTATTTTAAAAGCTGTTTCGGGATCTTCTTTTACTAATCTATTATATAATATTTTACTTCCGAATCTTTGGGCAATCTTTTTTAATTTGTTTCTAAATTCAGGTTCAGCTTCAAAGTCAGAAAAATTCATAGTATAAACAATAGAATTTATATATAGCCCCGTTCCTCCAACTATAATAGGTAGTTTGTTTCTTTTGTATATATCAGTAATTGCAGCTTTTGCCATCCTTTCAAATTCTGCTACACTAAAATCGTAATCAGGATCTACAATATCTATTAAATAGTGAGGTATATTTTCCATTTCTGCTTCCCTTATTTTTGCAGTGCCTATATCCATATTTTTATATATTTGCATAGAATCTGCAGAAATTATTTCTCCGTTAAAATTTTTAGCTGTATCTATTGATAATCTTGTTTTGCCTGAAGCAGTAGGACCAGCTATTATAACTATAGGTATTGGCATTTTATCACCTTTTCTATTGCTAATTTTACATTATTCGTTTAAACATTTTTTCTAACTGGTTTTTGGTTATTGAAACTATTAATGGCCGTCCATGAGGGCAAGTATAAGGGTTTTCTGCAACTTTAAGATCTTCAAAAAGTTTAATAATTTCTTCATTTGATAGTTTGTCCATAGCTTTTACTGCAGCTTTGCAAGCCATCATTGTTATATTTTCTTCTTTTAAATGAATTTTATTAGTTATTTCTTTATCTTTTAATTTTTCTATTATATCTATAAAAAGCTGTTTTGCTTCTGGTTGTCCTAATATAACTGGAACTTCTCTTAATATAACGGAATTACCTCCAAACTGTTCATATCTAAAGCCTAAATTCTCTATAAGTTCTTTTTCATCATTTAATATTTCTAAATCATTATATTGTAGATTAACTACAATTGGAAATGTAGTTTGCTTAGCTTGAACTTTATCAAATTTATTCATAAATTTTTCATATAAAATTCTTTCATGAGCAGCATGTTGATCAATAATATAAAATACATCCTCTTTTTCAACAATTATATATGTAGAAAAAAGAGTTCCAATTATTTTAATGTCTGAAATTTCCTCTTTAAGTTTATTATATTTTGTTTCGAATTCAGGTGTTTGTGTATTGTTTTCACAAATTTTAGATTCATTATTTTGTTGTTGGTAAAATTCATTTGTAATTTTATCATTACTATAATTATTTTCATTATTGTCTTGATTATCTTGATTTTTTATTTCCTCAAATATATTATTGTTTTTTTGATGTTCGTTTTTTAAAGAAGTAAATTCTATTTTTTCTTGTTTTCCAACGATTTTATTATTGACTTCATTAAATTTAAATGTTGGTTTTACTTTATTTAAAAATCCATCAGGTATTAAGTTATTGCTTTTTAACGTATTTTTTATAGTATCATATACAGTATTGAATATAGTTTTATCATCTGAAAACTTTATTTCAAGTTTTGACGGATGAATATTTACGTCAATTTGGCGAGGATCAATATTAATATACATAAAAACAACAGGATACCTATTTATAGGTATATATGTTTTATAAGCCTCATCAACTGCTGCAGTTAAAGTTTTGTTTTTTATATATCTGCCATTAACAAAAAAAAATTGCATATTTCTATTTGATTTGTTTAGAGAATTTTTCCCCATGTATATTTTTATATTTAAATATTCATCTTCATAATCACCATATAAAAGCTGTTCAATAATGTCACTTCCAAAAAGTCTTATTATAACATCCTCTATATTTTTATTACCGGATGTTATAAATTGTAACTTTTTATCTTTTAAATATTTAAACGAAATCTCAGGATGTGACAGGGCTATTTTAATAATTATATCAGAAATATACATAGCTTCTGTAGAAGGACGTTTTAGAAATTTTCGTCTTGCAGGAGTATTATAAAACACATCTTTTATTTCTACAGATGTGCCTTTTTGACATCCGCTAGGTTGTTTTTCAAGAATTTTACCGCCTTCTATTGATAATTTGACACCTAATTGAGAGGTTTCTTCTCTTGTAAGAAGTGTAACTTTAGATATAGCCGCAATGCTTGCAAGGGCTTCACCTCTAAAACCTAACGTATTAATGCTGTATAAATCTTTATCTGCTTTTATTTTACTTGTAGCATGACGGGAAAAGGCAAGAACAGAATCAACCTCGTCCATTCCATTACCATCATCTGAAACTTTTATATAAGGTATTCCTCCATCAATTATTTCAATTGAAATATTTTTACTATTTGCGTCTATAGAATTTTCTACAAGTTCTTTAACTATAGAAGCGGGTCTTTCTACAACTTCGCCTGCAGCAATTTTATTAATAAGTTTATCATCTAATAAAATTATTTTGTTCATAATATTTCACTCCTGATAATAGTAGCTTTTTCTTTTAAAGCATATAAATAATTTAGTGCTTGCAATGGTGTCATATTATTTAAATCACAATTATAAATACTGTTTATGATTTCATCTTTTGCAGATGTAAAAATATCTATTTGTGTTACTGTCATTTTTTCATAAGAATTATTTTTTGTTTTTATATCATTTTCATTTTCTAAATTATCTAAGATTTCTTTAGCTCTTTTTATTAATGAATCTGGAAGACCGGCCAGTTTTGAAACTTGAATACCATAGCTTTTATCAGCTCCACCAGGTACTATTTTTCTTAAAAATATAATATCATCATGCATTTCTTTTACGAGTATATTATAATTTTTTACACCTATCATTTTATTTTCTAAATGTGTAAGTTCATGATAATGTGTAGCAAAAAGTGTTTTAGTTTTTAAGTTTTCATGTATATATTCTATGACTGCATGTGCAATACTCATTCCATCATAAGTGCTAGTTCCACGTCCTACTTCGTCTAAAATAATTAAACTTTTATCAGTTGCATATTTTAAAATATTTGCTACTTCTGACATTTCAACCATAAAAGTACTTTGGCCAGAAAATAAATCATCTGAAGCACCTACTCTTGTAAATATTTTATCTACAATACCTATTTGTGCATATGAAGCAGGGACAAAACAACCTGTCTGTGCCATTAAAACTATTAGGGCAACTTGTCTCATATATGTTGACTTTCCAGCCATATTAGGGCCAGTTATAATCATAATAGGTTCATTAGAGTCTATCTTTATATCGTTAGATACAAAAGAATCTTCTAATATTGATTCAATTACAGGATGGCGGCCATCTTTTATAATAATTGTATCATCATTTCTAATATCAGGTTTTATATAATTGTTGATTTCTGATACTTCTGCAAAAGATAGTAATACATCTATTAAAGCTATATTTTTTGCTGTGTTTTGTATTCGAATAAGTTGAAGTTCTATTTTTTCTCTTATATCATTAAAAATATTATATTCTAATTCAATTAATTTTTCTTCTGCTCCAAGGATCTTTTCTTCTATTTCTTTTAATTCTGGTGTGATATATCTTTCTGCATTAGATAGAGTCTGTTTTCTTATATATCTTTCAGGAACCTGTGAAATATTTGATTTTGTAATTTCTAAAAAATATCCAAAAACTTTGTTGTAACCAACTTTTAAATTTTTAATTCCCGTTTTTTCTCTCTCATAAGCTTCAAGATTAGCAATCCAGCTTTTGCCTTCTTGTGAAGCTTTTCTTAAATTGTCGACAGTTTCATTGTATCCATCTTTAATAATGTTACCTTCTTTTAACTGTAAAGAAGGATCATCTTTTATAGATTCATCAATTAGTTTATATACATCATCTAAGATATCAAAATTTTCATATATATTTTTAAAAAGTAATGAATTAAAATTCTTTAATATATCCTTAATATCGGGTAAATTTTCTATAGATAATTTTATAGCTATAAAATCTTTAGCATTAATATTTTGATAAACAATTTTACTTGAAAGTCTTTCCAGGTCATATATTTTATTTAATGAAGTTTTTAGTAAACTTCTGCTTTTAAAATCTTTCAAAAGTTCTTCAACAGCATCTAATCTTAAATCTATCATGTATTTATCTATAAGGGGTTCTTCTAACCATTTTTTTAAAAGTCTTCCCCCCATTGGAGTTATAGTTTTGTCAAGGACCCATAAAAGTGAACCTTTTACAGATCTGTTTTTATTTGATTCCAATACTTCAAGATTTTTCAATGAATTGGAATCTATAACCATATAAGAATTATCTTCATAAAAAGATAACTTATTTATATGCTTTAAAGGAACTTTTTGAAGTTCCTTAAGATAATTAAAAAGCATAGCTAAAGAAGTTATTGTATATTTTTTATTATTTAAATTTAATTCTTCAAGACTTTTATTAAACTGGTTAATAATCAAATTAACTTTATCTTGCTCTGAGAGTTGTGGTGGTTCATACTGATTCACTGCACAATTATTCGTTTTAAAAATTTTTACATATTTATTATTTCTATAAAAATACTCATTTGCTATTATTTCTGATGGTTTATATTTAGCAATTTCATCATATATTTTTCTTTCATCAGTGCAATTTAAAATCTGAGTAGAGTATAAGTCTCCTGTTGTTACATCAACTGCAGAAATACCATAATTGTACTTTTCTTTAAAAACACATATTAAATAATTATTAGATCTTTCATCTATAGATTTTGTGTTTATAATTGTACCAGGAGTGTATATTCTTACTACATCTCTTTTTACTATACCTTTAACTTTTGATGGATCTTCAAGTTGCTCACAAATAGCAACTTTATAACCTTTTTTTATTAGTTTATCTATGTAAAAATCAGATGCATGATATGGAATTCCAGCCATTGGAGCTCTTTCTTTTAAACCACAGTCTTTACCTGTTAAAGCTATTTCAAGTTCTTTTGCAGCAATTTGTGCGTCTTCATAAAACATTTCATAAAAGTCGCCAAGTCTAAAAAATAAAATAGCATCTTTATATTTTTCTTTGATTTTTAAATATTGTTCCATCATAGGGGTAAGAGCCATAATTTTGCACCTCCGACTTTATATATTATACCATAAAAATGCGTACCTATATAGGTGCGCATTTTGTAAACATATTAATTATTTATTATTTCTCCTTGCATAGTCCAAGCTTTTGTTTGTTTTATTTTTACATTTAATAAACTACCTATTAAATCTGGGCTACCATCAAAGTGAACAATTTTATTAGTTCGCGTTCTTCCTGTTAATTTATTTTTGTCTCTTTTACTTATACCTTCAACTAAAACTTCAAGAATCCTGCCTTTTAATTTTTCATTTTCTTCTATGCTTATTTTATTTTGTAATTCTATTAGTTCTTCTAAACGTTTGTGTTTTGTTTTTTCATCAATCTGTTCAGGTAATTTAGAAGCTATTGTACCTGATCTTTTAGAATAAATAAATGTATAGGCAGCATCAAAACGGACATTTTTTACAATATCAATGGTTTCATTAAAATCAGTATCCGTTTCTCCGGGGAAACCTACTATTATATCAGTTGTTATGGTAATATCAGGTATATTTCTCCTTAATTTTTCAACAATTTCAAGATATTTTTCTTTAGTATACTTCCTGTTCATTTTATCTAAAATTTTATTACTGCCAGATTGAATTGGAAGGTGTAAATGTTCGCATACTTTATCTAAATCCCTCATTGCATATATAAGTTCATCTGAAATATCTTTAGGATTTGACGTCATAAATCTTATTCTTTCTATGCCATTTATATCATTTACCATATAAAGCAATTTTGCAAAATTTATATCTTCTTTCAGATCATTTCCATATGAATTTACATTTTGTCCCAACAGGGTTATTTCTTTTGTTCCTTCATCTGCTAGTTTTTCAATTTCTGCAATAATATCTTCAGGTCTTCTGCTTTTCTCCCTTCCCCTTACATATGGTACTATGCAATAAGTACAAAAATTATTACACCCATATATTATATTTACCCATGCTTTCAATTTATCAGATCTTTTTACAGGTAAATTTTCAACAACATTGTTTGTGTCATCAACTATATCAAAAACAGTTGATTTTGATTTTAAAGACATATGAATCAGTTCTGGAAGTTTATATATATTATGAGTGCCAAATACAATATCTACATATGGATATTTATTTTTTATTTTCTGTACGATTTCTTTTTGCTGCATCATACAGCCCGATATTCCAATTATAGTATCAGGCTTATGCTTTTTTAGCTCTTTTAATTGGGATACTCTGCCTAATACACGTATTTCAGCATGCTCTCTTACAGCACAGGTATTAAAAAGTATTATATTGGCATCAGCAATATTATCTGTAAAAGTATATCCCATTTTTTCCAGCATACCTGCAAGTTTTTCAGAATCATGTACATTCATCTGGCATCCGTAAGTTTCAATATGGTATTTAGGCAATTTATTTTTGTTTAAATCAGCTATTTCGTTCATTATTTTACTCTGCTTAAGTAAATCTTGTTCTGAAATACTTACAATATTTTTTTCCATTAAAATTTTAACCTTCTTTCTATGTATAATTTACGTTTTTTCTGAAATGAAATTTTTATTAGTTAACTTTTTATAAAAAAATGTTTTTAAAGGTTCAAAATTATATCTGTATGGTAAAATTATTTGTTCAGTACTGCCAACAAAAAATATACCATCATTGTTTAAAGAATCATAAAATTTTTTATATATTCTGTCTTTAGCCACATCATTAAAATAAATCATTACATTTCTGCATATTAACAAATCGATATTTTCAGGATATTTATCATTTAGTAAGTCATGTTTTTGAAAATTAATTTTATTTCTAATTTCAGCTTTGATTTGCATTGATTTTTCATCATATTTTATAAAATATTTATCTACAAAATGTTTTGGAACTTTTTTGATATTTTCAATATTATAAATACCTTTTTTAGCTTTATCTAAAACGGTTTCATCTATATCTGTAGCTAAAATAGTTATTTTATCAAGGTCAATAAAATTAGTCATAAGCATTGCTATTGAATAAGGTTCTTCACCTGTAGAACATGCTGCACTCCATATTTTAAAATTCTTTTTAACTATTTTAGGTAATATTTCTTTCTCTAATATTTCCCATTGACCTGGATTTCTAAAAAATTCAGTTACATTAATAGTTATATACTTTAAAAACTCATTATACAGGTTTTTATTTTTGGTAATTTGTTCAATATATTCATCATAAGATTTTAATTTGTAACCTGAAATAAGAGAATCTATCCGACGCTTCATTTGTTTTTCTTTATATAAAGATAAATCTATACCAGTTAATTTATATACTTCTTTTACAAAATCTTCGTAGCCTACCAAATTAGTTCACCTCTTGTAATATATAAAAAAGTGGCTATAAAGCCACAAAATAATGATGTAAAGGGGTCTCAATGTATTTGTGAGGTTCATTAGTATTATTTACAAAATAAAATAAAATATACAAGAATATTTTTATATATTATAAATTTACAACCTGAACAGGTTTTTCAAAAACTCCGCGTTTTACTTCAGTAGCGGTCATATTTGTAGCCTTTAGCATTTTAGCTATATAATTACAGGCATCCCACGGATTAACGTCATCTCCACAAGTAAATACATCAACTGCGGCATAGCCTAGTTCGGGCCAAGTATGAATTGTTATATGCGATTCAGATATCACCACAACTCCGCTCACGCCCTGGGGGCTAAATTTATGGAAAGCAACTTCACGTATTTCCGCACCTGTCACTATAGCTGATTGTACCATTATGTCTTCAATAACTTCATGATTGTCTAAAATATTATTATCGCACCCATAAATTTCTGCCAATATATGGCGTCCCAAAGCATTCATTCTGTTATCGTGCCTCCTTATTAAATAATGTATACATTCAATGATATAAATTTTATCAGATTTTTATCTTTTGTCAAGGTTTTTTACATGACAGTTATAAATTATTTTTATTTATAATATCTCCAATTGTAATATTCAATTTTTGAGTATCTAATTCTGGAATATCTTCTACTGGAGGTACTTCTTTTAAACTTATTTTACGTTTATTAATGTCTATTGATAAAATTTCTACCTGTATAGAATTTTCTACTTTATAATCTTTAATATTATTTTCTAAATTATTTTTGTATATTAGACCATCTATACCTGCTTCTAAAGTTGCAAAAATACCAAAAGTAGTAATATTGCTTATTGTTGCCTTTAGTACATCACCAACATGATATTTATTTTCTACATCTATCCATGGATCTTGCAGAATATTTTTTAAACTTAAAGTTATCTTGTTTTTTTCTTTATCTATATTTAATATATATACTGAAACATTGTCACCAATCTTTATAATTTCATCAGGTTTTTTAATTTTCCCCCAGCTCATTTCGCTGATAGGAAGAAAAGCATCAAAACCCCCTATATCAATAAATGCACCATAATCAACAATGTTTTTTACAATACCATTTATTGTATCTCCTTCTTTAATGCTTTTAAAAAGTTGTTCTTTTTTCTCTTTTCGCTCTAATTCTAAAACGGCTTTGTGTGATGCAATTAATTTTTTATCTGGTATAAATTCTATTATTTTAAGTTTTAGAGTCTTACCTATATATTCATTTAAATCCTTCACATAATGTAATGATAACAAAGAAGCAGGTATAAAAGCTTTTACTCCAAATATAGAAGCTATAACACCACTTTTTACTACTTCAATTATTTCACCTTCTACTACTTCGCCATCGTTAAACGCCTTTTGGATTTTTTCTTTAGCTACTTCTTTATCTGCAAGAACTTTTGATGCTAAAACATTACCATCTTCATTTTCTTTTTTTTCAATATAAAGATCAATTATGTCACCTACATTAAAATATTCTTTAATATTTTTTGATGTGTTTAAAACTAATTCATTTTTTGGAACAAATGCATCTGATTTATAACCTATATCTGCGATAATTCCATCATCAGATACACGTATTATTTTTCCTTTGACTATATCGCCAGTATGAATATTTATAAAATTATAATCTTCCATAAAATTACTCATTTATATCAATCCTTTCTAAGAAGCTTTATTTTTGATACTACTTCGTCTATAAGATAATCTGGAGTTGAAGCCCCTGCTGTTATTCCAATATTATTACTATCTTTAATCATATTGTAATTAATTTCTTCGAGTTTTTCTATATGATATGTTTTATTACAGTTTTTTTCACATATTTTTTTTAATTTTTGTGTATTAGAGCTGTTTTTGCCACCTATAACTATAATTGTATCAACTTTTTGTGATAACTCATAAGCGGCTTTCTGCCTTTTTTGCGTAGCATCACAAATTGTATTAAAATATACAGGTTCTTTTATTTTATTATTTAAGATTGATATTATATTTTGCCACATTTCTTCTGTAATTGTTGTTTGTGCAACTACACAACCTTTTTCTATTTCTGAAATGTTTAAAGCCTCATCTATACTATTAACCACATAAGCAGAATTATCACACCATCCATTTACACCTTGAACCTCTGGATGAGTTTTATCTCCAATAATGATTATATTATATCCTTTTAAATGGTAATCATTTACAATATCCTGTACTTTTTTTACAAAAGGACATGTAACGTCAATTATTTTAACATTTTTTTCTTTTAACCTATTATATAGTAATTTAGAAATTCCATGTGTACGAATAATTATTTTGTCACCAGGTTTTAGTTTTTCAATATCAATTTCTTCAATATGTTTTACACCTTTTTCTGATAAATCTTCAACAACTTGAGGATTATGAATTAATTCACCCAAGGAATATATATTATTATCTGAGTTTTTTATTATTTCATTATAAGCAATCTCAACTGCTCTTTTAACCCCAAAACAAAATCCGGCATTTTCTGCTATAAAAATATTCATATTAAACCTCCTATATAAGTTTTGATATTTCATCCATTATTTCTTTTCCAATCGACTCCAGGTCTTTTTGAGAAGGCCTGTTTTCATAATATTTATCAAAACTTAAAGGTTTGCCAATTCTTATATTAATTTTTGAAAATAATCCATATTTGCCACTAATACCAATTGGTATTACTAAAGCACGGCTTTTTATCGCCAAAAGAGAAACTCCTGCTTCCGCATCTTTCAATTTACCATTTTTACTCCTTGTACCCTCAGGAAAAATTCCAACAGCTTGACCTTTTTTTAAATAAGATAATGCGGTTTTTATTGCTGAAAAATCTGCTGTCCCACGTTTTACAGGGAAAGCACCTAACCCCTTTTTTAATAAGAAGCCCAATATGGGGTTCTTATATAATTCTGCTTTTGCCATAAAATAAACTCTCCTGTTAATTAAGGCTCCAATAACTGGAGGATCTAAAAGACTTATATGATTTGGGCATATTATAATTGGACCTTTTTCAGGTATATTTTGAATACCTTCAACCTTTATTCTGAATATTATTTTTATAATTGCTAATACAATATATTTAGCAAAATAATAAAACATAAGATTTCCCCTTTAGTTTTCATTTTCTTTTATAATTTTATATATTTTATTTATAACTTCATCTATTGTTAAATCAGATGTATCTATAACAATTGCATCTTTTGATATAATAAGCGGAGCTATATCTCTTGTAGAATCATTAATATCTCTCTCTTCAATTTCTTTAAGAACTTTGTCATATTCAACATTAAATTTTTTACTTTTTAATTCATTGTATCTCCTTTTTGCTCTTACGGATAAAGATGCAGTTAAAAAAAATTTGTATTGTGCATCAGGAAGTACTACACTTCCAATATCTCTGCCATCCATTACAACATTATTTTTGAAAGCCATATCTTGCTGCTTTTTTACAAGTATTTCACGTATTTTTTTTATTTTAGATATATTTGACACATGGTCATTTATATATGGTTTTCGGATTTCATCAGTAATATCAATATTATCTAAGAATATTTTATTTTTTTCAAAATATATATTTGAATTTACGATTTTTGAGTAAACTTCATTTTCATCATTTATATCAATTTTTTCTTTTAAAACTTTATATGTAATCGCTCTATACATTGATCCTGTATCAATGTATATATAACCTAATAAATCTGCAAGTTTTTTTGCAATAGTACTTTTACCAGCTCCTGCAGGCCCGTCAATAGCTATTTTAATTGTCATTATATCACCTCAAATTAAATCTGGTCGTAAATTTTTAGCATCTTTTAGATATATGTGCTTTATTTTTTTTTCTTCTGTAAAATTTACAAACATAATTACTCTTATACATTTTTTAAGACTATTTTCAACATCCATTTCTTGAAAACACATCATGGGTACAGAAGTAATGCCATATTGCCTAACAGCCTCAGCTGGATATATTTTATTAATATCTTTTGTTGTACTAAAAAAAATAGCTGTGATATCATTTATGTCAATATTATTATTTTTTATAATTTCTTCTATAAGGGTTATAGTATCATGGGAAATTTGAATTTTAGTATTTTCTGTTGTAATTGCTCCTCTTATAGCCTTAATAGTTCATTCTCCTTTCTTTATCTTGGTAATTGTTCTTTTAAATATTATATAGTATATTTGTTTTTATAACAATATATTTTACTTTAAAACAACCATACAAATTTTTTTAATGTTTTTATCTGTGTAAATGATGGTAGTCTTTTGGGGTTCTATTACATTATCCGATGTGTTCGTTATTTTAAAATATATAGGTTCTGATTCTTTTGTGCTATCTATTTCTAAAATTTCATTTTGTTTTACTTCAATTTCTACAAATTTTTTAGTAAAATTTGCAATTGGCTCACCATTTATTAAAATATATGAGTTTTTTGCTTGTTCTTTATCTATAACTTCAATAGTGACATAACCTTTCTCTGATAAATAAGTGTTTAAACTGATCCCTTCATTTTTTTCAGTCATATTTAACGCGGATCTAATATTATCATCCGTCATAAGAAATTGTATTAATACTATTAATAAAAGACCAGTAAAAATTAACACAGCTATTATATTTTCATTAAAATAATTTAACTTTTTTCTTTTTACTCTTTTACCCATTTTTATCCTCCTTTCAATTATATTATTATGCAAATAAACAAAAAAAATGCGGAAAACCCGCATTTTAAGAATTTGTTCCAGCTACATAGCCTGTAGAAAAAGCAATCTGAAGATTAAAGCCTCCTGTTAAACCATCTACATCTATAATTTCTCCTGCAAAAAAAAGTCCTTTTATAATTTTGGATTCTAAAGTAGATGGATCTATTTCTTTTATAGATACGCCGCCAGCAGTTACTATAGCTTCTTGCATAGGTCTTAAATCTTTTATATGAAAAGTTAAATTTTTTATAATGTATAGGAGTGTCAATCTTTCTTTTTTAGTGATATCTCTAATTTTTTTTTCTTTATCGATGCCAGACAGGGTTATTATGTAAGGTATAAGAGTTTGTGGAAGTAAATCTGATAAAGCATTCTTTATATCTTTGTTTATATATTTCTGAAAATCTCTTAAAATTCTTTTATCTAAAATTTCTAATGGTAAGGCTGGCTTTAGGTCAATATGGATTTTTACATTGTCTTTTTCTAAATATTTTAATATATAACGACTTAAAGTTAAAATTACTGGACCTGATAATCCAAAATGAGTAAACAGCATTTCGCCAAATTCATCTTTAATAAATTTATTTCCGGAATATGCTGTTACTTTAACATTCTTTAAAGAAAGACCCATAAGACTTCTTACATTTTCATGTGTAATCAGAGGGACTAATGCAGGTCTTTGTTTTATTATCGTATGACCTAATTTTTCTGCTATTTTATAGCCATCACCAGTGCTGCCTGTTACTGGATAAGATAATCCACCAGTTGTTAATATAACGCTGTCACAAGGTAAAAATTCGTCATTTGCTATTATCCCTTCAACAACATTATTTTTAGATATTATTTCACTTACGGATGTATTAAGCTTTATTTTTACGTTATTTTTATTTAGAATTTTTATAAAAAATTCTTTTACATCAGAAGATTTATCTGAAATAGGGAAAACCCTTTTACCACGTTCAGTTTTAGTTTTTAATCCATTATTATTCATAAAAGCAATTAAATCTTTATTGGAAAATTTTGAAAAAGAACTGTATAAAAACTTTCCGTTACCTGGTATATTATCAAAAAATTCTTCTTTTTCGCAGTCATTTGTTATATTACATCTACCTTTACCTGTTATTAACAGCTTTTTACCTAATGTATTATTTTTTTCAAATATCGTAACATCTTTATTATTATTGGATGCAGCTATTGCAGCCATCATACCTGCAGGGCCGCCACCTATTATAAATACTTTTTTCAATTTTTATCGCTCCTTAAATGGCATGTATCATTTAATAAAGTTAATACAGCTTTTCCATCATCTTTTATATCTATAATACTCAAAGAAGTATTGTCAAGTCTTATTTTTGTATAAAAATGCAATTCTATACCTAAAAGTCCAAGTATTAATGCTTTTATCGAAGTACCATGAGAAACTATTAAAATGTTTTTGTTTGGATTTTCTTTTATTATTTTTTTTACACTATTTACAATTCTTTTCTGTACAACTTCCAGAGTTTCAGCCTTTTCAATTTTAACTTTTTCAGGACTTGTTTTCCATAATTCATATAGATCTTTATATAATTTATTTATTTCATTACTTGTTAAACCTTCCCATATACCGAATGACATTTCTCTTAATTCGGTTAGTTTTTTTACCTCTTTGTTGTTATGTTCAGCAATAATTTTAGCTGTTTCATAAGCTCTGTTTAAATCACTGGTATATATATAATCAATGTCAAAATTACTTAACCTGTCAGCAAGAAGATGTGCCTGTTTTATACCTAGTTCCGAAAGATTTGTGTTTTTAGTACCTTGCATTTTATTATATAAATTCCATTCTGATTGGCCATGTCTTACAATATATAGACGGGTCATTATAAAGACCTCCTTAAAAATAAATTAACTTTTTATTTGCTTTATATATTTTATCACATAAAAAAAAGGCCTTCAATGAAGACCTTATACCCAACCTCTTAATTTCATTGCCTCATAGACTCTTTTTATAGAAATCATATATGCTGCTGTTCTCATATCAGTTTTATATTGAGAAGCCAGTTTTTCTATAGCATTAAAAGCATTTACCATTAGTGCTTCTTGTTTTTCTTCTACTTCTTTTTCAGTCCAATAATAATTCATTAAGTTTTGTACCCATTCAAAATATGAAACAGTTACTCCTCCTGAATTTGCTAAAATATCTGGTACTACTAGAATTCCTTTTTCAAATAAAATTTTATCAGCATCAGGTGTCGTTGGGCCATTTGCTCCTTCACAAATTATTTTTGCTTTTACAGCATTAGCATTAACTGAAGTTATTTGGTTTTCTAATGCAGCAAGAGCTAATATATCTACATCAGCCTGAAGTAAATCATCATTTGAAATACTTGTTGTACCTTCAAAATCACACACTGTTCCTGTTTTATTAACATGAGTAATAAGTTTTTCAACATCAATACCGTTTTTATTGTATATTCCACCATAAACATCACTTATTGCAATTACTTTTGCACCTAGTTTGTGAAAGTTAAGTGCAGTAAAACTGCCTACATTTCCAAAACCTTGTACTGCTACTGTAGAATTTTTAAAATCCAAATGCAATCGTTTTACAGCTTCACGAGCCATTAAAGCAACACCATAACCTGTAGCTGCTGTTCTACCTTGTGAACCACCCAAAATAATTGGTTTTCCTGTAATAACACCAGGACTATTGTAACCAACTATTTTACTATATTCATCAATCATCCATGACATTATCTGCATATTTGTATTTACATCTGGTGCTGGAATATCTTTATAAGGTCCAATAATGCTCATAATTGCTCTAATATAACCTCTGCTTAATCTTTGAAGCTCATCATTTGATAATTCTTTAGGGTTTACAACAACGCCACCTTTGGCTCCGCCATATGGTATTCCAACAACTCCGCACTTAAACGTCATCCATGTAGATAAAGCTTTTACTTCATCAAGTGTTACATCAGGATGAAATCTTATTCCTCCTTTTGTTGGCCCAATTGCATCATTATGTTGAGCTCTATAACCTTTAAATACTCTTATTGAGCCATCATCCATCTGAACAGGAATAGATACTTCTAATACCCTCATTGGTTCTTTTAAAAGTTCATAAACTGACTTATCAAGGCCTAAAAGGTCACAGGCATTTTTAACCTGTCTTTGTGCAATTGCTAATGGATTTAAAGTTTCTTTTGACATGTTTATTTTCCTCCTAAAATATAATTAAAAATTTTTACTAAAAAAATGTTTACATATTTATATATTCTACAAATTTTATAATAATCCTTCAAAAAATTTAATATATCTTATGATAATTTTGATAAATATACTCCATATTCGTCCCATATATTTTCTAGCTTATCAAAGGTTTCAGAAACCTTATCTCTTTCTTTCATTCCAATAGCAACAATTAAAGCATTTACAAGACTCAGAGGGGCGACTAAAGAGTCTACAAATGAAGCCATATTACTTTTAGCAATAAGTATTTCATCAGCAACAGAAGTTAAAGGTGATATAAGACTGTCAGTAATAGTTACCACTTTTGCATTTTGTGATTTTGCATATTTTAATACTTCTAAAGTCCTTTTTGAATAACGAGGGAAACCAATACCTATTACAAGATCTTCATTATTAACTCGTAACATTTGTTCAAAAACATCTGAAATTCCTGGTTTCACTACAACTACATTTTCTAATATTAAGTTTAAATAGAAACCAAGATATTCCGCAATAGCTATTGAACTTCTAGAACCCATTATATAAATTTTTTTTGAGGATAAGATATCTGAAACAACTTTTTTAAAAGAATCCTTATTTATTTCATTTATTGTTTCTTTTATATTTTCTATATCGGATTTTAATACATTGTTGAGAATTGTTACCTCATCAGTCCTATCAGTCATTTCTAATCTTTGTACTGTTGTCAATTTATTTTTAATAAGTTCTTGAAGAGAGTTTTGAAGTTCAGGATAACCATCATATCCTAATGTATTTGCAAATCTAACAACAGTAGATTCACTTATATTAATGCTCGATCCTAATTTTGCAGCAGTCATAAATGCAGCTTTATCATAGTGATTAATTATATATTCAGCAATTATTTTTTGACTTTTGCTTAATTTTGTATAATTATCCTGGATTCTTTTAATTAAATCTTCACTTTTTTTCATTTTAATTACTCCTCTTATAATTTATTACTAAACTATATCCTGTTTCTAAAGCACTTTTGTTAAGTTCCTCTGTTCCAGGAGGGACTCTATTTAAAACAGCTTTCTCTAAGGATTTTTTTGTAACTACTTTAGTAAGTTCAACTAGGACTCCTAAAGAAATTATATTTGCAACAAATGATTTACCAATTACATTTTGTGCAGTATGAATTATAGGAAGCTTTATAATTTTATGATTGTCAGATTCAAATGTATTTATTGAATCATCAACTATTATAATTCCATTTTTCTTAACGTCATTGTTATAATATAGATATGCCTGTTTTGCAAGTGCTAATAAAATATCTGGTTTTATAACTTTTGGATAAAGTATTGGTTCATTGCTAATTATTACCTCTGCTTTACTAGAACCACCCCTTGCTTCAGGGCCATAGGATTGGGTCTGAATACTGTTTTTACCGTCTAATATGGCAGCTTCAGCTAGAATTATACCTGCAAGTATTAATCCCTGCCCACCAGAACCTCCTAATCTTATTTCTGTAAGCAAATTCATTTTAACACCGTCCTTAGATTTTCAATCATCTTTTGATATTCTTCTGTGAATTCTGGTTCATCTTTATTAACAAATTCTCCAATAATAAACTTATCTTTTAAGTCTTCTTGTGACAATTTATCAATTTGTTTTATATTTACAGCATGATCTCTTTGCCATTTTAACATATTTGCAGGATTACCCTTTTTATTTTTTCTGCCATAATATGTCGGACATATGCTTACAGCTTCTACAAAAGAAAAACCTTTATGAGATATAGCATTTTCAAGTAATTTTATTAACTGAGTAGTATGGTAAGCAGTACCTCTTGCCACATATGTCGCACCGGCGGCTTCTGCTAGGCCACATATATTAAAGTATCTGTCTATGTTTCCATATGGAGCAGTAGTTGCCTTATCAAATCGGGGTGTTGTTGGAGAATATTGTCCGCCTGTCATACCATATATACTATTGTTATACATAATTGCTGTTATATCAATGTTTCTTCTACAAGCGTGAATAAAATGGTTGCCTCCTATTGACGCATTATCGCCATCACCAGTTATTACTATTACAGTCAGTTCTGGATTAGCAAGTTTTATGCCTGTTGCAAAAGCTAATGCTCGTCCATGGGTTGTGTGTAATGTATCAAAATCAAGATATCCACTTGCTCTTGAAGAACACCCAATACCTGAAACAATACAAACTTTATTCTGATCGAGTTTAAGATTATCTATTGCTCTTACAATAGCTGATGTAACAATACCATTACTGCAACCAGGGCACCAAATATTTGGCAGAGTATCTGTTCTAAAATATTTTTCAATTAATTGAGATGCCATTTATAAACTCTCCTTTATTTTTTGTGCTATAAACTCTGGAGTAAAATACTCTCCATTAAATTTATTTATTTTTAAAACTGGTATATTACCTTTAACTATACGATCAATTTCGTAAAAAAGTTGGCCTGCATTCATTTCTACAACAAAAATTTTTTTGAATGATTTATATATTTCTTTTAACTTTTTCTCAGGGAAAGGCCAAATTGTTATAGGACGGAATAGTCCTACTTTAATATTTTCCGTTTTTAGGATTTCCATAGCTGCTTTACTTGCTCTTGCAGATGAACCAAAAGAAACTATAAGAACATCTCCTCCATCAGTATTTACTTCTTCTGAAATACAAATATCATCTTTATTATTTTCTATTTTATCTAAAAGTCTTTGCATTAATTTTTCAGTAACTTCAGTATTATTCGTAGGGTATCCTTTTTCATTGTGAGATAAACCAGTAACATGAAATCTAAAGCCTGTTCCAAAGGGTGCAAGTGGTGCTGTACCATCTTTTATATTTTCAAATGGTAAATAATTTTCTTTTGACTCAGGAGTTTTTCTATTTATAATTTCTAGATTTTCAAACTCGTTAAGATCTACGGCTTCTCTTAAATGGCCTATCACTTCATCCATTAAAAGTATAACAGGAGTCCTATACTTTTCTGCATAGTTAAAAGCCTTAACAGTTGCAAAATATGTTTCTTTAACTGATGATGGAGAAATAACAATTATCGGATGATCACCATGGGTTCCCCATCTAGATTGCATTACATCTCCTTGCCCAGGTGATGTTGGCATTCCAGTACTAGGGCCAGTTCTTTGAACATCAATTATTACACAAGGTACTTCAGCCATAGCTGCAAACCCAATATTTTCCTGTTTCAGTGAAAAACCAGGACCAGAGGTAGCAGTCATTGATTTAATACCTGTTAAAGAAGCACCTATTATAGCCGCCATACTGGCAATTTCGTCTTCCATCTGTATAAATTTGCCTCCAACTAAAGGGAGTTTTTCTGAACATAGTTCAGCAATCTCTGTAGATGGTGTTATTGGATAACCAGCATAAAATTTTAAACCTGCTTTAAGGGCCGCGCTTACAACAGCTTCATTGCCTTGCATTAAAGTTGTAGTCATTATTCTATCACCTCTAAATATATTGCAAAATCAGGGCATCTAAGTTCACATAAACCACATTTAGTGCATTTATCTTCATCTAACAATTCTACCTTTTCATCTTTTATAGCCAAAACGTTTACAGGACAGAACTCAACACAAATCCCACAACCTTTGCACCAATCTTTGTTTATTATTATTTTTTTGTTATTTTTAACCAAATTATCACCTTCATATTTATATTATATTTCTATATATTCTATATAAAAATAAAAAATCCTTCAAAAAATGAAGTAAAAAAATCATGAATATTTTTGATACAATAATTGCATCATTAATAAATATTAAAATATCTACTTCAAGGTTAAATCCCATGAATTTATAGTATCTATCATATCATATCTTGTTAAGTCAAAATGTATCGGTGTTATTGATATGTAACCATTTTTAACAGAAATGATATCTGTTTTTTCATTATTATCACTTTCTGCAATTTTACCAGCCATCCAGTAATATTCTTTTCCCCTTGGATCAAAATTTTTCTGAAATGTTTCTATATATATTCTTTTTCCTAACAATGTTGCTTTTATACCTTTTATATTTTCTGGAATATTTATATTTAACAATGTATGTTTTGGAATACCTTTTGAAATTATATTTTGAATAAGCATATTTAAAAAACTGTAAATTTTAGGCTCTTTTATATCTGCATTTTCTGACAGTGATACTGCAATTGAAGGTATACCGTATATTGCAGCTTCAACAGCTGCAGATACTGTTCCGGAATAAAGTATATCTGTTCCCAAGTTAAAACCGTTATTTATACCTGATATTACTATATCAGGCCTTTTTTTTAGCACCACCTCTATACCTAATTTTACACAGTCAGAAGGAGTCCCATTTACTGAATAAATATTTAAATTTTCCTCACTTTTAATCATATTTAATCTTAAAGGTTTATGTAAAGTTATTGCATGACCAACAGCACTTCTTTCTCTTTCTGGAGCAACGACTGTTGTGTTATAATCCTTTTTAAGAAATTCTGCCAGATTTAATATGCCCTCTGCCTGTACTCCATCATCATTTGTAATAAGAATATACATTTTACAATTCCTCCTACACGTAAGTAATAACTTCATACAATAATATTTTATCATATTTTTATATATAACTTTTGAATAATTACATTGATTTTATTATAAAATTAATATAAATGCAAGGAGTGATATTGTGATACAAATAGATGATGCGGGTAGCGGAAGTTTAGTAGGCGGAACTTGTATAGGTGCAATGAGAGTTGAAACTGGAGAATTTTTTTATGATATTATACCAATAGAATATTATAATGAAACTAATTTTAAAAACAAACTATATTTAAATATAACTCGCGATATAAGTATAAATTTACTTAAAAAATTAAATGTTGATAAAAAAGAAAAAATACTTATTTGCAGAGGTTATATGTTTGATGTTTTTAAAGATTGGTTAATAGATGAGGGATACAATTTTGAAAGTGTTATTATAAAAGATCCATTGCAATATAAAATAGAAAAAACGTTTGAGTTTTATGCTAGTTCTTTAGGATTGCCAGATAAATTTTTAAAATATACTAAATATCCCTTTCATTTTCATAGATTGCTTAGATGGGTGTATGCTGATTATAAAAATAGATCTTTATTGTGTAAAAGAGGTTGGAATAGCTGGAAGAAATATGGTTCTTTAAATATAAATATATCTTATAAAATAATACAAGATACAAAAAATTATTATTGTTTAAAATGTGGGAAAGATATCCAACCAGGTTTTGTTAAAGTAATTGAATATGTAAGTAATTATCCTAATACTATTTATATTCATACAAACTGTTAAAGCTATTAATTTACTTTAACAGTTTGTATAATATTAAGTTATGGTATACATATCTGCTGTCCAGGATATATTAAGTTTGGATCTGGTATCTGTGGATTTGCTTTTATTAGTGAATCCAGTGAGATACCAAAAGAATTAGCAATAGACCATAAACTGTCTCCAGATTTTACTGTGTACATTGTCTTACATGGTCCTTGTGGCGGATATGAGGGTGGATAATAAGGTATACATATCTGCTGTCCAGGATATATTAAGTTTGGATCTGGTATCTGTGGAT
>JBNAVY010000003.1:0-16772 GCA_049700195.1 Thermoanaerobacteraceae bacterium | reverse complement strand
GTGAATCCAGTGAGATACCAAAAGAATTAGCAATAGACCATAAACTGTCTCCAGACTTTACTGTGTACATTGTCTTACATGATCCTTGTGGTGGATATTGTGGTGCATAGTGTGGTATACATATCTGCTGTCCAGGGTATATTAAGTTTGGATCTGGTATCTGTGGGTTTGCCCATATTAACATTTCAAGAGAGATACCAAAAGAATTGGCAATAGACCACAGACTGTCTCCAGACTTTACTGTATATATTGTCCTACATGGATAAGGGTACCATTCTTTTTCAAAGTACATTGAAATCCCTCCTTTCAACATTCTAATATATGTTATGATGAATAAAAAATTGTGTTACTTTGTTATAAAAAAAACAGATAGACAAAATAAATCTTGTCTATCTGTTTTTTTAAGGCATATAAATTTTTAATCGATAATACCTAAATAGGATATGTCATGTCAGCAAAATTCAAAAGTTCACTATCAAGTTTATATTTTTCTGCTCTTCTTTGCTCAAAAAATTTTTTAGCAACCTGGGGAAATAATGCATAGGATAAAACATCTTCTTCTTGTTCATAATAATCTTTAATTTCACTTTTAAATTTATCATACTGTGGGCTTAATAGATCTGCAGGTCTATTTGTAATAACTTCATCATTACCTATAATTTTATTTTTTATTTCATCAGATATAGGAGCAGGAGATTTACCATACAACCCTTTTACATAATCTTTAATTTCTTTTGGTACCATTTTATATCTTTCACCAGTTATAACATTTAAGACAGCTTGAGTACCAACCATTTGACTCATTGGTGTGACAAGAGGAGGATATCCTAAATCCATTCTTACTCTTGGTACTTCTTCTAAAACATCTTGATATTTATACAGTGCATTTTGTTGTTTTAATTGAGAAATAAGATTTGAAAGCATACCACCTGGGATCTGATAGTTTAATACATCTGTATCTACACTCATTAAAATCTCCATATCTGTTAAATTAGAATGTTTTCTTTTTATTTCCTTAAAATATGATGATATCAAAGATAATAGTTTCATATTTAAACCAGTATCATATTCTGTATTATTAAAAACAGAAATCATTGTTTCTGTTGCAGGCTGTGAGGTTCCCATTGCCAAAGGTGAAATAGCAGTATCAATAATATCAGCACCAGCTTCTACGGCTTTTAGGTAAGTCATAGATGCCATACCGCTTGTATAATGGCTATGCAGTTGTATAGGTATATTGAATTTTTCTTTTAAAGCCTTGACAAGATTGTAAGCAGCATATGGTGTAAGAATTCCGGACATATCTTTTATACATATAGAATCAACACCCATTTTTATTAGAGAATCAGCAACATTTAAATAATGTTCAATGCTGTGAACAGGACTTACAGTATAAACTAAAGTACCTTGAACATGAGCTCCATATTTTTTTGTAGCTTTAATTGAAGTTTCTAAATTTCTTACATCATTTAATGCATCAAAAACTCGAATTATATCTATGCCATTTTCAATAGCTTTTTCAATAAATTTTTCTACTATGTCATCGGGATAATGTTTATATCCAAGTAAGTTTTGACCTCTTAAAAGCATTTGTAAAGGTGTATTTTTGATTTTATTTTTTAATTTTCTTAATCTTTCCCATGGATCTTCATTTAAAAATCTCATACATGAATCAAAAGTTGCCCCACCCCATGCTTCAATTGAATAATAACCAACAGAATCAAGTTTTTCAGCAATTGGAAGCATTTCTTCTGTAGACATTCTAGTGGCAAGTAATGATTGATGAGCATCTCTTAATACTGTTTCTGTTATTTTAACTTTAGACATTTTATTACCTCCTCCTAATATATTATACTATATTTAGCTACTAAAATAAAGAAAAATTAAAAAGCCCGAAGGCTTTTTTAGTTTTTAAAAAAAGGCAAGTATTGATTCTCTTATAATTTTAGCAGCTAAAATTGAGGTTATACCAGCGTGATCATAATCTGGAGATACTTCTACAATATCCATTCCAACAATATTTAAATTTTTCATTAGATGTATTGCTTGTAAGGCTTCTTTTGAAGTTATACCTCCAGGCTCTGGAGTTCCTGTACCTGGTGCATAAGCTGGGTCTAAAACATCGATATCCCATGTTATATAAATTGGGTGATTTTTTATTTTTTCTATAACACTTTCTAAAGGTTTTATAACATCAAACAGAAACATATTAGTATTTTCTTTTGCAAATTGAAATTCTTCCTTAATGCCAGATCTGATACCAAAATGATAAATGTTTTTATTTTTAATAAATTCACTAGCCATTCTTATAACAGTAGCATGAGAATTCTTTTCACCAAAAAATTCTGTACGTAAATCTGTATGTGCATCAAAATGTAGAACAACTAAATTTTTGCCATATTTATTATAATATTCTTTTAAAATAGGATAACTAATAAGGTGTTCTCCTCCTATAAAAAAACTTTTTTTATCATCGTCTAAAATTTGTTTTGCTGCTAATCCGATTAGTTTAAGGCTCTTTTTTACATCACCATAAGGTAAAACTAAATCACCCAAATCATAATATTTCTTGTTATCTAAACTTTCATCTAAATAAACACTGTATTTTTCCAGACTTAAAGAAGCTTGTCTTATAGCTTGAGGGCCAAATCTTGAGCCTGGTTTAAAACTGACAGTATAGTCCATTGGTGCTCCTGCTATTATAAGATTTGAATTATTATATTCACTTCCACTATTTATAAATCTGCCATTATCTATAAAGCTAATTGATTTTAACAAATTTTACACCTCTTCAAAAATATCTTTTATAAATTTAGGCAAAACAAAAGATGCTTTATGTATTTGTGGTGTATAATATTTTGTCTCAATATCAGGTATTTTATTCACATCAACATTTTCAGGATCATATTTTTTTGAACCCATTGTAAAAGTCCACAAACTCCCAGGATATGTTGGAATTGTACAAATGTATGGTTTTGTTATTGGATAAATTTCTTTAAACATTTTACTTAATTTATTAATTAATTTTCCATATATAAATGGAGATTCTGTTTGAGCAACAATTATACCATCTTCTTTTAAACATTCATAAACAGATTTATAAAAATCAAACGTAAACAAACCAACCGCTGGTCCGATGGGATCTGTTGAATCTACTATTACAATATCAAACTCATTTTTGTGTTCACTAACATACTTTATTCCATCTCCAACCATTATCTCGACTTTTGAGTTATCAAGACCTTTACTGATTGAAGGAAGATATTTTTTTGAATTTCTTATAACAGCCTCATCAATTTCAGCTAAAACAACTTTTTCAACAGAATCATGCTTTAAAATTTCTTTAACAGCACCCCCATCTCCTCCACCAACAATTAAAACTTTTTTAGGATTTTTATGAGTAAATAAAGGTATATGTGTTATCATTTCGTGATATACAAACTCGTCTTTTTCAGTAGTTTGGAGTACATTATCCAGAGTTAAAACTCTTCCTAATTGATATGTATCTAAAATTGCTAG
The DNA here is from genome assembly GCA_049700195.1 of Thermoanaerobacteraceae bacterium. GTDB lineage: Bacteria > Bacillota > Thermoanaerobacteria > Thermoanaerobacterales > Thermoanaerobacteraceae > JBNAVY01. The sequence goes on along the minus strand of JBNAVY010000003.1, from coordinate 13,253 downwards.
GTCTTGATATTGAGTTTTTTCAACATGTAAAGTTTCTTTAACCCTGAAAGAAAATCTTAAATGTTCATCTTGATTTTCAGTAAACCATAATTCTTTCATAAATAAAGCACCTCCATGATTTAATTAATTTTATTTTTCTAAAAAAAAATCTTTTAAAATTACTTCTTGACCTTTATCAATCTTTTTAAACCCAATATCGCTGAAAAATTTTTCATATTGAGGCAAATCTACAAATGCCTTATTAAAACCCATATCTAAAGCATGGTTTAATATTAGTCTTACCATTGTGTTCTCAAAACCTTTATCTTTATACTCAGGCAAAATAACTAATTTTGTTATTATAGCTTGTCCATTTTCTAATTTCAAAGAAATAAATCCAAAAACATTTTCATCTATAGATGATATCATATATATTTCTTTATTATAATTTGTAAAATCACTTATATTACATGTTTTAGCAATATATTTGATTTTGGGTAAATCTTCTTTTTGGGCAAATCTAATAGAAAACATAATTCACCTCAAATTTTTCAAATATTTAATTTCATTATTATTAAGAAATCTCCATTGTCCTTCTTTTAAGTTTCCTAAGGTTATTTCACCTACTTTTATCCTTTTTAAAGATATAACGGGATGTCCTATTGCCGAGCACATTTTTCTTATTTGACGGTTCATCCCTTCATGAATAACTATTTCTACAATAGAGGAATAATTTTTTTCTTTAGTTATTTTTATTAAAGCTTCAGATGTTAATTTGCCATCTATAAGAATACCATTTCTAAATTTCTCAAGTTCATCAGGTTTAGGAATACCTTTTATTTCAGCAATATAGGTTTTATTAATTTTGTTTTTTGGATGCATTAAAATATTAGCCAATTCACCATCGTTTGTCAATAATAAAAGACCAGAAGTTGCATAATCAAGTCTTCCAATTGGATATATTCTCTCTGGTATTTTTACTAAATCTAATACTGTAGGCCTGTTAAACTGATCCTTAGAAGAAGTAATATATCCAACAGGTTTATTAAGCATTATATAAACTAAATTTAAATTTCTCTTTACAATTTTACCATCAAATTTAATTATGTCAACTTCCGGATCTATTTTTACTCCTAAATCTTTTATTATTTTATTATTTACTTTTACTCTTCCTGATATTATATATTCTTCACACTTTCTTCTAGAAGCAATACCACATTCAGCAAGATACTTTTGTAATCTTTCCATATGTTTCACCCTTATTTATTATACCAGTTTTTCATCATATATTCCTAACAAATTATTTCTTATTATTTTTTCTTTAATTTTATTTTCATCAGTAGTATAAAGGCCAAGATTTTTCATCCTTTCAAAATAACCAGCACCTGCAAAAGTATATCTATTTTTTAAGCCTTCTTTAGTTTTTATACTTTCATTCGCATATGCTATTAAATCACCACACGCTAAATTTCTAGGCAGTTCTAATAAAGGCATTCCCAGTGCAAGCCTTACACTATTATGACCAGCAAGGCAACCAGTAGCCATTGCTTCAGTATGGCCTGTGAAAAGTCCAGATTTTTCACCGGCACATAATAGATTATCAAGTCCAATAACTTTCATAGAATTATCTCTTGGCGCCATTGATAAATATCTTACTGAATTTGCTTTTCCACCCGAATATGGATCTTCATATCTGGCTCTTTCTAAACCGGGTATTTTCCTTAATTTTTCCAAAGGATAAAATGGTGTCATTAGCTTAGCATGGCCTGTATCCAAAAGAATAACATTTTGTGCATATTCTGGTAAAGCATATTGTTGGCATACTTTTAAATTTAATTTATCCATATTTATGTCATCTTCTGGAACTGGTAAAACTACGACACCTTCTTTATTTAATTTATCTTTGATTTCTTCACTTAATGAATCTTTATTTAACTTACAAGAGCCGCTAAAAGCTCCATAAACTTCATCAGCTCTCATTCCGAGAAGGTCTTCTATGCCAGCACGATAACTTATGCTGATACGAGGGCCAAAAGATGGGCATCTAAGAATACACATAGAACAACCATTGCCATATCTTAAACAATTACCCATGGGTCCAGTTGATCCTGTAGTTTCTATAAATACATCTCCATACTCAATTGTATCATCAGCTAAGACAATACCTTTAATCTTTTTATCGGTTTCCATTAATACATCTGTTGCTCTGGCAATCATTTTTATAATTATTCCTTTTGACAATAACATTTCTTTTATCATTGGTTCTACCATTGTAACATCATACAAATTTGCGTGAACATGACCAGGAAAACTTACATTAATGTGTCTTGCCGCTTTATCTGTTATTTCTATAAGTTCATTACCACCCAAATATTTTATTTCTTCAGCTGCTGTATATCTACCGTTATTTCTCATTATTCCTCCAACTAAGCCACAGCCTAATAACATATCAGTTCTTTCAAGTAAAACAACTTCAGCACCAGCTTTTTTTGCAGTAAGAGCTGCGGCACAACCTGCCCATCCTCCACCTATTATAACAACTTTAAGCATTTAGCATCTTCCTTTCTAAAACTTTTCTGATATCTAGTTGAACCTTACAAGTTCTTACTTTTTGTTCTCCAACTTGTACCTCACAACTTCCACATATGCCTTCACCACAGCATATAGTATTATTGTTTGATACTGCTAAATAAGCATCTCTATTATACAAGTCCAGATAATTTAGAATGTTTATATGTTGTTCATCAGATCCACCACTATATACTAATTTTATTTTTTCATCCTTTATATGATCTTTTAACTGTTCTTGCCCTTCTTTACTTAACAAATCTACTTCTTTAATGTTTATATCATAAGATTTTAAATAATCCTTAATAAAATTAATACCAAGTTTACCTTTGTCTAATAATACAAAAACTTTATTTTTATTATTTAAAAGTTTTGAAATAACTATTACTCCTGGTGCTTGAGCTACTCCTCTTAAAACTACTAGACAATCAGAATTATGAATGCCTTTAATATATCTTTGACCTAACAAACCATTCCAATAAGGACCCCTTAAGTAAACATCCTCATCACATTCCTGGATAAGTTTGGTTTTTGGCCCATTTATCTGAATTGCAATTTTTATAATACCTTCCATTTCATCAGAAAACATTATAGACATAGGAGTATCAAAAAAAGATGGACTTGATATTCCCCTTAAAAAAACAAAAGAACCTGGTTCATTAAGATCTCTCGCCATTTTATTTGGAACTTTTATAGTTAATATCAGCAAATCTTTATTTAAAATTTCTTTTTCTATAACTTTTGCAAAAATTGTACTTCTTGTAGCTTTAGCTTTAAAACCCGACCAAACAAATTCCTGATAAATACACACTCCCCTCCAATTACAATCGCAAAAGTTTTTACCTTGTAGTTGAGAACACATAATACATTCATTTAATTCAGCTAAATAGCAAGGACAATAATCTGTTCCTGCATCAATACATTCTAGTCTAGTTTTCAAGTTTAATCACCTCCGATTTTACAATATTAAGATATTCTTTATTAATCAAAATATGACCTTTATTTGATTGATAAAATAAAATAAAGCCTTATTTTTAATTCAAATTTATAAATGCTTAATTAAAAAATATATTTTCATATTATAAAATTTATTTTGCTAACATAAAAGCAGTTCTTCTTAAATAGTTCAGAAGAACTGCTAAATTTTAATATTTTTATATAATAAAACAGATTCTTAATTTATCCAGTTTTTTAAAATTTTTAAAAAGTTAAAATTATAATCTTTTGCTTCAACTTTATTATTTACTTTGCAAGGAACATCACAAATTTTTTTATCACCTATTTTTATAGTGATCTTACCAACGATTTCATTCTCATTAATAGGTGCAGTAACATATTCAGGCAAAGAAACGTCTATATGAATATCATTTATTTCCTCATTTTTTATTGGTACTGTACATCCATTTAACGTAACAATTGCCACATTAGCTTGTTTACCATTTATGACTGGTATAATTTTTATAAATTCCTCTTTTTTTAAAACTTCATAAGGTTTATAATTTGAAAAGCAATAATCTAAGATCTTCATTGAATCTTCCCACATTGGATTGCTGTTTAAAACAACAGCAATAAACCTGTAACCATTCCTTGTCGCAGAAGATACAAGACATCTTCCGGCCTTATTAGTATAACCAGTTTTAACACCATCTGCACCTTCATAAATCCACAATAATTTATTTTTATTTCTTAAATATCTATCCCATTCTTTACCTTCCCATGGTATTGTTTTTTCTTTTGTCGAAACAATTTTACTAAATAACGGATATTGAAAAGCATATTTTGTAATCAACGCTAAATCATATGCAGTAGTATAATGATTGTCTATACCAATATCAAGTCCTGAAGGAGTTACAAAATTTGTATTTAAAGCTCCTATTTCTTTTGCTTTTTCGTTCATCATTTTTATAAAATTATCTAAATTTCCTCCTATATGTTCAGCAATTGCAACAGCAGCATCATTTCCAGAATTGAGCATTAAACCATATAACAAGCTTTCTAAATCTATTTTTTCACCTGGGGAAAGCCAAATAGAAGAACCTCCAACACTACAGGCTTTTTGGCTTACTGTAACTATATCCTTTAGATTACCCTTTTCAATAGCTAAAAGCAATGTCATAATTTTAGTTGTACTAGCCATAGGAAGCTTTTTATTAATATTTTTTTCAAAAAGTATTCTTCCAGTATCCTGGTCAATTACTATAGCAGCTTTTGCTGAAATATCAGGGCTATAATTATTTTTAGCTTCAATTTGTATTGGATAAAATAAAATTGAAAGAATAATAAACAAAGAAAAAATCTTCTTCATTATATGCCTCCTCAGCAAAACTTATTACAAAAAAAATTAAAAGTGGGTTTTCCCACTTTTAATCTTCAGTGTTATTTACAGTAAAATTAGTTGGTTTTTTTGCAGGTTTATTTTTATTAAACAAACTCTGAATTTCCTCTATAAGCTTAGGAGTTAAATCTATTATTCTTTCAAGCATAGCATTTTGATTTACAGGTAATAATCTTATCTGGCCTTGTCCTACTACCATAAAAGCAACAGGTTGTAGAGATACTCCTGCACCACTTCCGCCTGCAAATGGCATTTTTATGCCACCATCCTGATCGCTGTTTTTTGATTTTTCTGAAACATTTACTTCTCCTCCGCCTGCAGCAAATCCAAAACTAACTCTTGAAATGGGTATTATAACAGTACCATCAGGAGTTTCAACTGCATCACCAACAATAGTATTTACATCAATCATATCTTTGAGGCTTTCCATTGTTGTTTTCATTAATCCATCAATTGGATGATCATTCATTTGGTTCACCTCCATTTTATATTTTTAAATAATTTAATACTATTTATAATAATATTACCACATTTTATATTTAATATGCAAACTAAATCGATATCTATTTTAGTATTCCCATAGTAAGGAATAATATTAATTTCAGGGATAGTAGTAAATTTAGAATTGTTATAAATAGGCATAAAAGCAGAATAAAAAATTCCCCACATCGCACCATTTGCTATTGCAGTATATGCAGCATCTTGAAAGCCAAGAACTAATGAAAATTTAAACTTATTAAATACTGTATTTTTAAGATTATTTTTAACAAAAGATAAAAAATATAATACATTAGTATATGAAAAACTTTCTATTCTTTTATAAATAAGTTTTTTAGGTATTATTTTATTAATATTAATTGAAAAAGTTTTTTTGGATTTAGTATCCTCTAAGTTTGTCTTATAAAACTTCCTAACCCCTAAAATATAAACGCTAAAATCCAAAATTTCATTTACTTCAATTCTTTTATAATGCATTTTTATAGTAAAAAAACTTATGTAAAAAAAATAAATTACTAATTCAGCATAAAAATATTTGCTTTCATTTTTAAATTTAAATTTTATTTTTATAGGCATTAAAAAAATCAATAAAATTATTAATAATAAAAATAATAAAATATATCTCATTATTTCACCTTCTTAAGTATTTTTACCATAATTTTAAGAATATAAACCTAAGGTGAAACTTCAATTGGGGGTAAATCTTTCAAAGATTTAATGTTAAAATATTTGAAAAAATCCTGTGTTATAGAATATAAAATTGGTCTGCCTGGAGTTTGTGCTCTTCCATCTTCTTTAATAAGCCCATAATCTAAAAGGGTATTTATAGATTTATCACTTTTTACTCCTCTAATTTTTTCAATTTCAGCTCTTGTAGATGGCTGATTATATGCTATAATTGCCAATACTTCTAAAGCCGCCTGAGATAGGCCTTGTTTTATTTCTATATTTAAAGCATTTCTTACTAATTCACCATAATCTTCGTTTGTACACATTTCTAAGCTTTCATTAATTTGTATAATATCAAATCCTCTTTGATTTTTTTTATACTTTGTCTTTAAGTTATTTGCTATTTCCAGTATTTCATTTTCATCTAAATTCATCATTTTACTTAATGTATTTAATTTAACTGAAGTGCCTGCAGCAAATAATATTGCTTCTAAAGCCCCTTCTTTATTCATTAGTTGCTTCACCTCTGATTTTTTTTATAATAATATCGCCAAATACATCTTTTTGTTCAGCAGTTATTTTATTTAATCTAATAAGTTCTAAAACAGCCATAAAAGATACAATTATTTCAGATTTTATCCGAGTTTTTTTTATATATTCACTAAAAAAAATAACAGGTTTTTTAATTAAACGAAAAATAAAATCTTTAATTTTTTCTTCCACTGTAAACTCATCCTTTTGAATTTTCAGTATTTCTTCCTTTGGAGAGTTTCTTGAAATTATTTTTTTATAAGTATTATATAAATCTTCTGCTGAATAATTAAATACTACTTTTTTATCAATATATTTTAAATCAGGAATTTCACGGAAAAATCTTAAATTATATTTTGAAGATTCTTTAAAATTTACAGCAGCTAATTTGTATTTTTTATAATCTACAAGTCTTTTGATAAGTTCTTCTCTTGGATCTGTTTCTTCAATTACAATTTGCTCTCCCTCATCTTTTACCTTTGGCAATAACATCTTTGATTTAATTTCTAATAATGTAGCTGCCATTAAAATAAAATCCGAGGTAACATTTAGGTCCATTTCCTGCATTACATTAATATGAGCCATATACTGGTCTAAAATTACTGCAATAGGTATATCAAACAGATCCACTTCGTTTTTCTCTATAAGATGAAATAATAAGTCAAAAGGACCTTCAAACATTTCTAGTTTTATATTATACATATTTTACACTCCAAAAGGCTTTAAAATTATAGTTATAAAATTATTAAGTCCGCCCATCATTGGATAAAGTATTTGGCCAATTACCCCAGTAAAAACTAAAATTAATAGCAAAACTTGCCCATAAACTTCATATTGTGAAAATATATAACCTTGTTTTGAAGGCAAAAGACTCCATAAAACTTTAGAACCATCAAGCGGTGGTACTGGAATAATGTTAAACACCGCAAAAATTAAATTATACATATATAATAAATATAACATTTGATATATTATTAGATTATCTTTAAACAGAACCATTAAAACTCTTGATAAAATTGCAAGTAATACATTAGATAATGGTCCTGCCAAAGAAACTAAAAGTACGCCCATTCTTTTATTTTTAAAATACATTGGGTTTATTGGTACTGGTTTAGCCCATCCAAATTTTAAAATCCACAACATTATAAGACCTAGAGGATCAATATGTGCTATGGGGTTAAAAGTAAGTCTGCCACTCTGCCTTGGAGTAGGATCTCCTAATTTATCTGCAACATATCCATGACTATATTCGTGGAATATCATAGCAATTAATAAGGCTGGTAATCGATATATAAAATCAATCAAAAGAATTCTCCTTTCCATATCTTTGTAATTAATTCTTGCAAAAACTTTATTTCATCATTTTTATTATAAATTATACCCTTATATTTTGCATCAAAAACTTTTTTTAATATTTTTGAATATAAAGGGCCAGGTTTTATGCCATAAGCCTTAATGTCTTTACCTGTAATAGCTGGTTTAGATGATAAAATTTTTAATACTTTATTATTACCCATCATATCAAAAATCTTAATTATATTTTTGTCAAGCAGGTTTAAAACTTCAAAGGATTCTTTATCTGAATTTAATTTATTTTTTACTTCAATTAGCTTTTTTAGTGAAGAATAAAAATACTTGTTCAGATTTAGATAATATTTAAGCTGTTCTAAATTATCTAAATTTATATTATAAAATATAATTAAAAATCTACATAATACAAGATCCATGTCTTGTACGGAACATTTTTCTAAATTATAAGTATTTAACTGGATATCTTTAAAAATTTGATCAGTTATTCTGTAAAAAATTAGTTTTTCAATGATATCTGTAATTTTTTTTTCTTTTAAAATTAAGAAAAACTCATTACGTATTCTATCCGGGGAAACTATTGTTAAATAACCACTATTAATAGCATATATGAGCAAATCTTCTGTCATCTTATCTAATAAAAAGTCATATCTGATACTATATTTTATACCACGAAAGATTCTAGTTGGATCATCTATAAAACTTTTATTATGCAAAATTTTAATTTTTTTATCTTCTAAATCTTTTAGTCCTCCAAAATAGTCAATTATTTTATCATCTAAAACATCATATGCTATAGTATTTATAGTAAAATCTCTTCTTTTTAGATCTTCATATATATCAGAAAATTCTATTTTTGGAAGTACTGCTGGTTTTATGTAATATTCTTTTCTTGCAGAAACTATATCTAAAATAATATTTTTATATTTAATAGTTGCAGTGTTAAAAGTACTATATGTTTTTAAACTGCCTTTTAAAAAAGAATTCAAAGTTTCAGCAAAATTTATTCCATCACCTTCAACAGTTATATCAATGTCATAATTTTTAAATCCAAGAAAATAATCTCGCAAATATCCACCGACAATATAACTTTTAAAACCAGTTAAATATGAAGTTTTTTTTAAATATTCAATTAAATTTTTATCATCAAATTTTAAAATCAAGATCTCACCCTGCATTATAATTTACTTTTAATATTATATCATAAATGAAAAAAAAAGATAAATATAATGGTTAAATACATTATATTTATCTTTTTTTCATTTATTTCTTTGTTTTCGGATTAAAAATTATAGAAAACAGGTATCCGAAAAAAATTGCTGCTCCAATACCACCAGCTCCGGCGGATAGCCCACCAGTAAATATCCCTATGAAACCATCTTTATTTACTGCTTTTATAACACCTTGAGCTAGAGTATTCCCAAATCCCAATAGAGGTATTGTGGCACCAGCACCTCCTAATTCAATTAAAGACTTATATATGCCTAAGCCACCAAGAATTGACCCTAGTGTTACATAAAGTACTAATATACGTGCAGGAGTTAATTTAGTTTTATCTATTAAAATCTGGGCAACAGCACATATTAACCCTCCCACAATAAATGCTTTTAAATAATCCATATATGCCTCCTTTATTTTTGCCTTGAGATTGTTACTGCATGAGCTATACCTGGTATGGATTCTCCTTGCTGACTGCTTGTTGGAGATAGAAGTGCTCCTGTTGCCATAAACAACACTTTATTATAAACACCATTAAGTATTTGTGTTAAAAGCCAACCATTAAAAACAACTGCTGAACAAGCTGCTCCACTTCCACCAGAGTGAACATCTTGAGATTCGTCAAAAATTTCTATGCCACAATCTTTATATTTAGATTCAATATCAAAACCTTCTTTATATAAAAGTTCAAGAAGTATATCTTTACCTACTCTTGCCATATCTCCTGTCATAATTAAATCATATTCTTCTATGGTAAAACCTGTATCTTTAAAATGATTAATTATAGTATCTGCAGCAGCAGGAGCCATAGCAGCACCCATATTGTTAGCATCTTTCATACCAAGATCTATAACCTTACCTGTTGTAGCATGTGTTATATAAGGTCCATTGCCATAGGAGGTTAATATAGTAGCACCTGCTCCGGTAACAGTCCATTGGGAAGTAAAAGGTCTTTGAATACCTTGTTCTAAAGGATATCTATACTGTCTTTCTGCAGTAGAAAAATGGCTTGAAGTAGCAGTTATAATATTATCTGCAAATCCACCGTCAATGAGCATAGCTCCAAGTGTAAGTCCTTCAGTCATAGTAGAGCAGGCTCCATAAAGCCCAAAATGCGGAACATTTAGTTGCCTTGCTGCAAAGTTTGCACTTATTATTTGATTTAGCAGATCTCCTCCTAACATATAATCCATTTGATTAATATTGAAATTTGCCTTTTTTAATGCAAGGTCAACTGCATCTTGAAACATTTTTGATTCTGCTTTTTCCCAGCTTTTTTCTCCATAAGTATCATCAGTTAATATAATATCAAAAAAGTCTTTTAAAGGACCATTTCCTTCTTTAGGGCCAACTATCGTCGCAGATGATTCAATAGAAGGAGGATTTGAAAATTGCACAGTTTGTTTTCCTAATTTTTTAACAGCCATATTTGTTATCTCCTTATTTTAGAAGAAAATATATTATACCAATTATAATAGATGAACTTACCCCATACACAATAACAGGGCCTGCTATAATAAACATTTTAGCTGCAACACCAAATACAAGACCCTCTCTTTTGAATTCCATTGCAGGTGCAACTATAGAATTGGCAAAACCTGTTACTGGAACAATAGTACCTGCACCAGCTATACGACCGATATCATCATAAATACCAATTCCAGTTAAAAATGCTCCTAAAAAAACCATGATTATTGTAGTAAATGTTGAAGCATCTTGTATTTCTATATTTTTAGAAAGGAAAAAATTTAAAAATAATTGTCCAACATCACATATTAATCCTCCTATTATAAATGCCCAAAAAATATTTTTGGATAAAGATGGTTTGGGCTCATGTTTTTGTGCTATTTCTTTGTATGTTTGCTGTTTTTTAATATCTTTTTCCATATTATTATTCACCTCTTATAGCAAGAGCACTAAAAGTACTCTTGCGTTTTAAATTTTTTTATTAAATTAAATCTAATTCTACCTATCAACCCTAAAAGCTATTTGAATATTTGCTTTATATTCTACAATCTTTCCATCTTTAACATTAGCAGTTTGATTTACCACTTCAACACCAGAAATGTTATCAACAGTTTTTGCAGCTTCAGCAACAGCATTGTGTATAGCATCATCCCAGCTTTTTGTTGAATCTCCAACAATATTTAAAACTTTTACAACAGCCATTTACTATCTCCTCCTTTGATTATATAAACTAGAGTTGCGCTCTCAGGTATTTTTTTGTTTACCTTATACATGTAAGCAAATCCTATTGAAATTACAATGGCTAAAACTAAACTAAATAATATTAGCTTCTTCACAAATACCTCTCCAATCAATGTCTAACTTGCAGGATAATTTATGAGATTTGAAATCTTAAGCCAACTTTTTATGTTAGACAACTATTTATATTATGTGAAATTAATTAAATTTAATTCAAAAAAGTACAGTAAGATTACTGTACTTCTGATAATTCTTCTTTTAATTTTTCTAAAATCTTTTTTTCTATTCTTGAAACTTGAACTTGAGATATCTTCAATATGTTTGCTACTTCAACCTGTGTCATGTCTTTAAAATATCTTAAAAATATAATTTGTTTATCTCTTGGTTTTAAATTATTTATTACCATCCTTAAAGATAACTTATCTTCAATGCTAAACTCACTTTCATTATCAAAACTTATTTTTTCAATTAATTGTCTGTCATCATCATTTGCTGTATTGTTATATAAAGATTCTGTGGTCGCGGCAGCTTCAAAAGCCATAACTATTTCTTCAGGTGAAACATCTAGCCTATTAGCAATCTCCGTAATTGTTGGTTCTCTATTTAATTCATAAGACATACGCTCTTTTTCATAAAAAGCCTTTTGAGATAATTCTTTTAAAGATCTGCTTACTTTTACTATACCATCATCTCTTAAAAAGCGTTTTATTTCACCCATAATTATAGGTACTGCATATGTAGATAACTTAACATTATATGTTTCATCAAACTTCTGAACGGCTTTTATAAAACCTATACAGCCAATCTGATATAAATCTTCTAATTCATATCCTCTGTTTATAAATTTTTTTACTATGCTCCATATCAAACCACTATTTTCTGTTATTAGCTTTTCTAGTGCAGCCTCATCACCATTTTGAGAAAGTTTGACAAGTTCAATATTTTGGATATCACGTTGTAAATTTTCATAAGCCAATTCTAACACCTCATTTGTAAGGTTGAATTTGCTTTTTCATTATTATTCTAGTACCTTTTCCAGGTTCTGATTCAACATCTAACTCATCCATAAAAGTTTGCATAACAGTAAAACCCATTCCTGCTCTTTCCTCATCAGGTTTAGAAGTAAACAGTGGTTCCATTGCTTTTTCTATATCTTCAATTCCTTTGCCTTCATCTATTACTTCTATAGTAATAGTATGATCATTTATAAAAGCTTTTATAGTTATTAAATTTATCTTATTCTCGTAACCGTGAATAATTGCATTTGTAACAGCTTCAGAAACGGCAGTTTTTATATCAGCAATATCTTCTATAGTAGGATCCAACTGTGCTGCAAAGGCTGCTATAACTGTACGTGCAAAAGATTCATTTTGTGATTTACTTAAAAATTTTAATTCCATCATATTAGAATATTCCATATATATCCTCCTTACATGCTTTTTAAAGCTTCTTCAATACTATTATAGCATTTAATAATCCGCATAAGTCCAGAAATTTCAATTATTTTATTTAATTGTGAATTTGCATTTACAAGAACTACTTTGCCATTTTTTTCTTTCGCTTTTTTGTACCTTCCTATTATAACTCCTATTCCTGAACTATCCATAAAATTAACATTTTTTAAATCAAAGATTAAATTTTTAAAACCAGTATTATATTCTTTATCAATTTTTTCTTTTAATTGATCCGCAATGTGATGGTCTAATTCCCCATCAAATTTAACTATAAGAGTATTTGTTTTTTTTGTAAATTTAATATCCATATATATCAACCTCCAATAACTATATTCGATATAAATTAAGAAAATCCTCCTTTTATGTTATAAATTTCTATGTAAAATAAATAAAAATAAAAGCCCTAGGGCTTTTATTTTAGCCAAAGCAAAAGGACTTTTTTATAACTTTGGAAAACATTTGATTTTTCAATATTATCTATCGCATAT
>JBNAVY010000002.1:0-102569 GCA_049700195.1 Thermoanaerobacteraceae bacterium | reverse complement strand
CCGAATACTATAGAAGTTAAGTAATTATGATGATAAAATAGTTTTATTAAAAGTTGATGAAATAAAGATATGAAAGGTATAGTATAAATTTTATGAAAATTTTCTAAATCATTTGCCCTATTAAGTATAAGATGGCAGAAAACACTAACTACAAAATTTTTTGTATTAAATATAATTTATTTTATGTGACTTCACCGTCAGGAGTAATTCTTATTCTCTTAATAAATCTTTTGCAATTGTTATAGTTTCATTTATTGAATTCTGGTTGACGTGTATAATGGTCCTTTTTGCACGTTGTATTTGAGGATTGAGAATTTTTCTATTATGGTCGTCGTATTTAATTTAATAAGTTACAATAAGTCTTTGCTCAATGCCATTTCCCTTTATCCAAATTCATGATATATTTTTTTGAAGGGACAGATAACCAAGTTAAAAGAAATGTTGTTTGTATTTAGGAATATGTTTTAAGTTAGTATGCTTAACAATTAATTTCTAGCTGTATTGTTTAATAAACTTTTTTTGTATGTCCAATGTGATCTTATAAATTTTTGTCTTTTAAGAAGTTCATTGTAAGTGCCAAATTTTTCAATTGTTATTGTGTTTTCTTTTATATATATATAAACAGTTTTTGTAATACAAAATAAAGCTGATTTTTTTAATGTAATATTTTTAATTTCATAGAAATAGTCCTTACGTAATTGGTTAAATATACCACGCAATATATAAATTAAAAATTTAACAAAAAATAAGCCTATTTCAAGGCTTATAAGTAGTTTTTTTATTTGATACTATCACTACAAAAAAATATATTGATTTTTTCATATTGTGTGATATAATACTTTTAAAGTTTTTTCTACAATTAAATAATAAATTAGGGGAGCCTATAATTGGCTGAGAGGGGATTCGATCCCGACCCTTTGAACCTGTCAGGATAATGCCTGCGTAGGGAAGTATAATAATTTTGAAATTATCATTTACTTAAAAGCTCACCTAAACAGGTGGGCTTATTTTAATTTATGGAGGTGTTTTAGATGAATCTAGCGTTAACAATAGCTGGTTCTGATTCAGGTGGCGGTGCAGGAATTCAAGCTGACATAAAAACTTTTTTTGCTCATGGAGTTTATGGAATGAGTGTTATAACTTCAATAACAGCTCAAAATACAACAGGTGTTTTAGAAATAGAAGATGTAAATCATGAAATGGTAAATCTTCAAATGAAAGCAATATTTGATGATTTATATCCCGACTCTATAAAAATAGGAATGGTGTCAAATAAAGATATTATCAACATAATTGCAAAAGGTTTAAAATTATATGATGCAAATAACATTGTGTTGGACCCTGTAATGATTTCAAAAAGTGGAAGTCATTTATTAAAAGCGGATGCTATAAATGCTTTAAAAAAAGAGTTAATACCACTGAGCCTTATAGTAACTCCTAATCTTATGGAAGCAAGTGAATTGACAAATAAAAAGGTGACAAATGTATATGAGATGAAAGAAGCAGCAAAAAATATTTTAGAATTAGGACCAAAAACCGTATTAATAAAAGGCGGACATCTTTGTGAAGATGCAATAGACATATTTTATGATGGAAAAGAATTTTATGAAGTTAAATCGGAAAGAATTGATACTAAAAATACTCATGGTACAGGATGCACGTACTCATCAGCAATTGCTGCAAATTTAGCACTAGGATATGATTTATTTGATTCGATTTTAAAAGCTAAAGAGTATATTACTGGTGCAATAAGATTTTCACTTTCTATAGGGCATGGTGTAGGACCTACAAATCATTTTTGGAATATAAATTTTGGGAGATGACAGAATGGACTTACGTCTTTATGCAATAACAGATAGATCATTTTTTAAAACGATAGATATTATAAAAGCAATTACAATTGCAATAGAAAATGGAGCAACAATTATACAATTAAGAGAAAAAGAATTGTCAAGCAGGGAATTTTATGAAATGGCACTTAACGTAAAAAAAATAACAAAAAAACATAATATACCATTAATTATAAATGACAGAATTGATATTGCTTTAGCTGCAGATGCAGAAGGTGTTCATGTTGGGCCGGATGATTTACCTGTAAATATAGTTAGAAAAATTATTGGTAAACATAAGATAATTGGTGCTTCAGCATATTCTGTAGAAGAAGCTTTAAGAGTTCAAAAAGAAGGTGCTGATTATATTGGAGCAGGTTCAGTTTTTAATCAATCGATTAAATCAGATGTAAAAATTATAGGTATTAATGGATTAAAAGAAATTAAAGATAATGTTAAAATTCCAGTTGTAGCAATAGGAGGTATAAGGAAAGAAAATGTATATGAAGTAATGTTGAAGTCTGGAATTGATGGGGTTTCAACGATTACAGGGATTTTTGATGGAAATATACAATTAAATACACAACAAATCAGCAAAGAAATAGACAGAGCTCTAAAAGATAGGAGAGATGATAAATGAGTTATAATTTTATAAAAGAATTAAGGAATAAAAGGCCTTTAATACATCATATAACAAATGTGGTTACTGTAAATGATTGTGCAAACATAACTTTAGCAGTGGGAGCACTCCCAGTTATGGCAGAAGCATTGCAAGAAGTAGAAGAAATGGTAAGTGAAGCAGATGCTCTTGTATTAAATATAGGGACCCTCTCAGATATTCAAATTGAGTCTATGATAAGAGCAGGTAAAGCTGCCAATTTTAATAAAAAACCAATTATATTAGATCCTGTAGGTGTAGGTGCTACAAAATATAGAACAGAATCTGTTCAGAAAATTTTAAGCAATATAAAAGTTTCGGTAATTAAAGGTAATAGTGCTGAAATTTCAATTCTTGCTGGTGAAAGTGGGAAAATCAAAGGGGTTGAATCTCTAAAAGAGATAAATAATATATCTTTTTCAGCAAAAAAACTTGCAAAAATATATAGTTGTGTTGTTGCAGTATCAGGTGCAGTAGATATTGTAACAGATGGTGAAAAAATTTATTATATTAAAAATGGTGATCCAATTATGGGAACTATTACAGGGACAGGTTGTATGCTTTCTTCAGTAGTTGGAAGTTTTTGCGGTTCATGGGGGAATTTTTTTGAAGCCACAGTAGAAGCAATAACAGCTTTTGGGATAGCAGGACAAAAGGCATCAAGAAATATTAATATTAAAGGACCTGGATCTTTTAAATTAGCTTTTTTTGATGAAATGTATTTACTTACAGATGAAGATATAAAGAAAGAAAAAAATATACAAATTTAATATGAAAAGGTGGTTATAAATAATGACAATCAAAAATGGTACACTTTTTTTAATTTGGTCTGGTGCAGCTATATCTATTGCTGAAGTATATACGGGGTCTTTATTTGCTCCATTAGGTTTAATGAAAGGATTGTTAGCTATTTTAGCAGGGCATTTAATAGGCACATTATTTTTTTCCCTTGGTGGATATATGTCATATGTATTGAAATTACCTGCAATAAAATCTACAAGTATAGTACTTGGAGATAAAGGGACGTTATTTCTGGGGGCTTTAAATATTATTCAATTAATTGGATGGACTGCGATTATGATCATACAATCAGCGAAAGCTTTTTATGGTGCTTTAGGTATATCAGTTGAATTTGGGATATTTTTTGTTGGAATATCTGTACTTTTATGGTCATTATTTTTTGATAGTCAAGCATATTGGATAAATAATATTGCAGTTATAATGCTTTTTTTATTAACTATAGGTGTTGTTTTGTTCTTAAATGGTAATATTTCTCATGTTATTACAAATGGTATAAATTTTTATGATGCTATGGAGCTTGCTATAGCTATGCCTATTTCTTGGTTACCTTTGGTTGGTGATTATACAGTTAATAGTAAAAATGGGAAATAAAGTTTTATATTTACCTTTTTAGGGTATTTTATAGCAAGTTGTTTTATGTATTTTATAGGTCTTTATATTTCTTTAAAAACAGGAGGATTAGATATTATCTCATATTTCGCATCATTAAAAACAGGGCTTGTACCTCTATTGATTATTTTACTTTCAACAGTTACTACTACTTTTATGGATATTTATTCAGCCGCTTTGTCAACTATAACAGTTACTAGAATGAATTTAAGCAAAAGGAAATTATTAATAATTTATTCTGTAGTAGGAATAATTGCTGCTTATTTATTTCCTATCGAAAGATATGAGAATTTTCTATATGGAATTGGAAGTGTTTTCATACCTGCATACACAGTAGTTTTTGAAGGATATTTTATTTTAAAGTATCAAGAAAAGAGGAACTTTAATATTACAGGTATTGCATCTTCTATAATTGGAATAATAATTTATAACTATTTTATATACAAAGGAAGTTTTGCATTTAATTGGTTTACTACGCCTACAATAATAACAATAATTTTTACTGCCATTACATATCCTGTTTTACATATGTTATTTTATAAAAAAACTTTGATATATAATAATGATATATCAAAGTAAATATCTTAAAATCTAATATTATAATTTTCTAATATCCAGTTAGGCATAGAGAAACGTGCGGTTTTAAGAGGGTCTACTACTTGGGAGATTTGTGCATTTCCTACCAAGCTAAAAAGCGTTGCAATTTCCTCATAAGAAAGCTCAGTAAAGTTTTTAAATAAATCTGCCATGTCATGTACTGCTCTTAAAACTGCATTATCTAATAATTCATCAGAAGCAATAGTTGCAGTTATATTTTTAGTTTTTACTAGTGGATTTAAAAGTTTAAAGTTTTTAATAACTTTAACTTTTATGGTGACGCTACCTGCAACTTCCAGACCAGATACTCCTACTTCTCCATCTCCCATTATTCCATGCAGATCACCTATAGCTAAAAGGGCGCCTTCAGTAAAAACCGGAAGATAAAGTTTTGAATTTTCTCCTATTAGTTTCGTATCCATATTGCCTCCATGATGGCCAGGTGTTCCCGTATTTATATTTTCACTTTCAGGTGCAACACCAATAACTCCAATCATAGGTTTTATCGGAATTAAAGTTTTGTTATCAAAAACAGCTTTACTATTTTTTATATGTATGATTTTATAATATGAACTATTCAAAAGATCACCTAACACACCAAGATCCTTTCCTGTAGAAACAACTCCTTTATCAGCTAATTCAATTTTCTTAATTGAAATTTCTAAAATGTCTCCTTTTTGAGCATTATTAATAAATATAGGCCCAGTTGCTGGATTAATTTTATTCCAATCCATTTCTTCCAGTGTATCAGTGTTATTTTTGATTTGGTTAGAAAAACAGTCTAAGGTTTCAATTTCAATCTTATCACCATCTTGTATAAAAATTGCTGGTTTATTTTCTTTTGAAAAAGTGAATATATGGTTTTCTTTAGATAATTTATGTAACATACTATTTCCCCCTTATCTATAAAATTTTAATTAAATTTTAAATTATTATACTATTTTATCAACTTTATTTCAAGGCGTGTATTAACAATCGCTTTTAATTTTTGAAAATTAGATATATAATATATTTATATAATGAAAAAGGAGGGATACCTATGAAATTTTTTATTGATACTGCAAATGTTGACGAAATTAAAGAAGCTAATTCTTTAGGTGTAATAGCTGGTGTTACTACAAATCCATCTTTAGTTGCTAAAGAAGGTAAAGATTTTAAAGAAGTTGTAAAAGAAATTACTCAAATTGTAGATGGTCCTATAAGTGCAGAAGTTATCAGCGAAGATCATGAGGGTATGATTAAGGAAGCAAGGGAATTGGCAAAGATACATAAAAATATAGTAATAAAAATTCCTATGACAGCTGAAGGTCTAAAAGCAGTAAATGTTCTTTCAAAAGAAGGGATTAAAACAAATGTGACGTTAATATTTACAGCAAATCAAGCATTACTTGCAGCTCGTGCAGGTGCGACATATGTAAGTCCTTTTGTAGGAAGGCTAGATGACATAAATACAGATGGAATGCAAGTAATTGAAGATATTGTAACTATATTTAATAATTATGATATAGATACGGAAATAATTACTGCGAGTGTAAGACATCCTATACATGTTTTGATTGCCGCAAAGCTTGGAGCTCATATTGCTACAGTACCATATAAAGTAATAATGCAAATGGTAAAACATCCACTTACAGATGCCGGAATAGAAAAGTTTAAAGAAGATTGGAGAAAAGCTGGATTAAAAATATAACTTAAAAGCAGGATAGTCATTAATGACTATCCTGCTTTTAAGTTATGCAATTATATTTATTAGAATATAAATAGTAAGAGGTGGTTAAGGTGAAAAAGTCTTTTACTATTTTATTATATTTTCTTGTAATTTTATTTCTGATATTATGGCCAAATTATATAAAAAAACATGAAGAAACTCAATTAAATAGCGATAAACTATCAGAACAGAGTTTTAGAGGTGTTATAACTTTCTGGGATTTTCCTCATTTTTCAGAAAAAGATTCAGGCGGATTTAAATTTATAAAAAATAAAATAGAAAATTTCCAAAATAAGTATCCAGGAGTAATTATTGAATTTGAGGGTATTTCTGAAAAAGAAGGGTATAAAAAGCTATTAGAAGCTAAAGAAAAGGGTATTTTACCTGATATTTTTCCATTAAAACAGGAATTTTTTTTAGAAATTATAGATGAATTAAATTCACTTAATAAATATTTAAATGAGAAAAATATAAAGGAATATAAAAAAAATGTTTTAGAATCTTTTAGTTATAAAGGAAATATTTATGGATTACCTCTTGGTATGTATACTAATGTAATATTTGTCAATAAAGATAAATTAAATGAAAAAGAAATAACTTTACCACAAGGACAAGAATGGAATATAGAAGAATTTATAAATATTATGTCAAAACTAACTTATTCTCAAGAAAAAAATTATTACTATGGAATAGGATTTCCTATTAAAGAAGATACTTATGGTATTTGGGGATTTTTACTTTTAGATGGTGCTAAACCTTTTGACAACAATAGATTTTCATTTTACGGTCCTCAAGCAGTATCTGGTATAAATATTTTACTTGATTTGTTTAATAAGTATAAGGTTGTCAATCCTGCTTCTTTGGAAGGTGATATGGATTATCTATGGAATGACTTTATAATTAATAGAAATACAGCATCATTAATAATTGAAAGTTATAAAATAGCTAAACTTAAGAATTTGCAATCACATGATAAACTTTTTAATTTTATTGTTTTACCATATCCACATGGTGAAAGTGGAGTTCCATTAACATTATCACCAAAATTTTATGGATATGGTATTAAGAAAACTGAAGATAAAAAAAAGCTGGAAATGGAATATAAATTTATAAAATTTATAACAGATAATCAAAATGAGGTGCTAAATATAGGGCTGATCCCTATAAAAGAAAATATATCAATTGAAGATGAAAACTTTAAAGCTATTGAAAAAGCTGTTGAATATACAAATAAAATTCCTTATTATAGCTTTTTAAGAAACATAAATAATAAAATAGTTAATGAAATAAAAAAAGGAGTTAAAGAAAATGAAACAGGATTTGATATAATAAATAATATTAAAGACGATATTGATCAGCAAATAAAATAAAAATTTTTATTATTTTCCAGGTGAAATAGAAAAAATGTATTTAATTTATACTTCCTGATAAAAAAATTAAGGAGGTTATATGGGCAAAACCGCTATCAAAAGCCGAGAAAAAATGATGATAGTTTTTTATATTTAAAAAGTTGCAAAGTATAACCTCCGGATATAAATATTGATAATAAATCAGCAAAACCAATAAATATAATAGTTATTTGTTTATAAATTAATAATTAACAATATTTACAGGTTTTTAATAATTTTTGTTTACTTTTTTACTGTATCATAATATCTTAGACTATTTGACAATATTTCTTGTGCTACAGGAGCAGCTATTTCTCCTCCCATATGTCCATTTTGTGTCGGGTTTTTGATTATAATGAGTACTATTATTTTTGGATTTTCAACAGGTGCAAAACCTGCAAATGAAGCCATATATTTACCTGGTGCATAATTTTCTGTTGTACCTGTTTTACCACCTACTTTATAACCAGGTACTTGAGCAGCCTGACCAGTGCCTTCAGAAACAACTTTTTCAAGTATGTTTTTCATTGTATCTGATGTTTTTTTAGATAGAACTTTCCTTATAACTTGTGGTTTATATTCTTTAATTATTTTATTACCATTTTCAATATTTTTTACTATATGTGGTTTCATTAAATTTCCACCATTTATAACTGCTGAAAATGCTGTAATCATCTGTATAGGTGTGACAGCGATACCTTGACCAAAGGACATTGACGCAAAATCAACAGGATATATTTTTGATTCTGGCATAAGCATTCCACTAGCCTCACCTGGCAGTTCAATTCCAGTAGGGGATCCAAACCCAAAAGCTTTTACATATTTATAAAAGTTATCAAGACCTAATCTTTCTCCTACTTCCATAAAAACTGTATCACTAGACTTTTCAATTGCTTCAGAAAAATTGATTTTTCCTAGTTTTGTCCAGCTATTAATTCTATGGCCTGAAACAATATAATATCCTGGGTCATCAAATTGTTCTTCTGGTGTTACTACAGATGATTCTAAGGCTGCAGAAGCTGTTACAACTTTGAAAACAGAGCCAGGCTCGTAAATTCCGGATATAGCAGGATTTGACCATAAGTTTTGAGATGTTACATTTTGTGGATTATTTGGATCAAAATTAGGAATATTTGCCATTGCTAGTACTTCTGCTGTTTGTGGATTCATAACAATTGCTGTAATACCGTCTTCAGGTTTATATTTTTCGTATGCTTTCTTTAAAGCATTTTCTGTGTAACCTTGTATTACAGAATCTATAGTAAGTGTAACATCATCACCGTTTATAGGTTTATGATATTTATCAGGAAGTCCAATTTTTCTGCCTTCAACATCAACAACTGTTTTTTCTAAACCAGGTATGCCGCTTAAATATTTGTCAAGTGAGTATTCCAAACCATAAAGGCCATTTCCATCTGTACCGACAAAACCTAAAACTTGGGAAAGCATTTTCCCGTCTGGATATATTCTTGATGATGTGTCTTCTGTATAAATTCCTGTTAGTTTAAGTTTTTTTATGGAAGTGAGATTATCAATTGATACAGATCTTTCTAATATAGTCCATTCCGAATGTTTATTTGAAAGTATTTTAAGTAATTCTTCTTTGTCAATATTAAGATATTTATACAATTTTTCTGATACTAGTTCTGGGTCTTTTATATATTTTGGTGCTGCAAAAACATCGCCTGAAGGGATGTTGCTTGCAAGAATATTACCATTTACATCATATATGTAACCTCTTTCTGGCTTTAAGACTATATTTGCTGTTGTCTGTTTTTCTACAGCAATCGAAAGTTTAGATGAATCGATAGCTTGTATCCAAATAAGGCGTATTATTAATCCAAATATTATTATAAAAAAAATTAAAAATGTAAATAATGTTCGAGTTTTTATTGATTTTGTCACCTTTTATAACTCCTTTTTTGAAAAAATTAATAATCAACTTAATTATATCATAAATTTTTATATTTTTATGTTTAAATTTTAAACAAACCTTATTTTATTAAGCATTAATTTGACGGTAAAATAATTGTGTGATATAATATTTTAAAAATTATAAATAATCGCTCAATCCTTTTAAGGAGCGGGGGACCCATTTTAAGGGGCTAATCTCTTTTTAAGAGTAGGGTTATTCCTTCAACCCGAGCCCGTCAGCTAACCTCGTAAGCGTGGGAGGGGAAATATCAAAGGCCAAGTGGTATTTCTTTGGCTTTTTTCTATTACTCCCATGAAATAAAATTTCATAAAAGGGGGTATTTTTATATGTCTAAGTATAAATTTATCATTTCTATTTTAATTATTTTTTCTTTTATTTTCTCTTCTGGCTGCTCTACAAAACAAAAAAATTCACAAAAAAAAGGTAGTACAATAGTTATTGCTTTAAATAAAGATAGCATTGTAACATTGGATCCTGCTGATTACAGAGATAGAGAAACCGAAACAGTTTTAAGAAACATATTTGATGGATTAGTTACAAGGACATATGATGGAAAAGTAGTTCCAGAGATAGCAGAGTCCTGGGAGATAATATCACCTACTGAGTGGGAATTTAAAATAAGAAAAGGTGTAACTTTTCAAAATGGAGACCCTCTTACAGCAGACGATGTGGTATTTACATTTAATAGAATAATAAAAGAGGGGGGACTTGAAGGGAAAACTTCTCCGAGAAAAGGCTTAATGGGACCTGTGGAAGATGTTAAAAAGGTCGATGACTATACTGTTAGATTTATACTAAAAGAGCCTTTTCCAGTTTTACTCCAAGCATTAGTTCATCAGCAAATAATACCTAAAAAGTATTATGAAGAAGTGGGATATGAGGAATTTTTAAAACATCCTATAGGAGCAGGACCTTTTAAATATGTATCTGGAAAATTGGATGAGCAGATAGTTTTAGAAAGGTATGATGGATATTACGGCGGTTCTCCGGACATTCCCCCTGTTGGCCCTCCAAATCTAGAAAGAGTTGTATTTAGGATGATACCAGAACCTTCTACTGCTATAGCTGCTTTAGAAAAAGGAGAAGTAAATATAGTTCAATACATACCGTCAGATATGATTGATAAATTAAAAAATAATAAAAATGTACAAGTAAAAGAAAATGAAGGAACAAGGGTATATATTCTTGAGATAAATAATAAAATGCCACCTTTTGATAATCCAAAAGTTAGGCAGGCTTTAAATTACGCAATAGATATGGATTCTATTGTAAAAGAAATATATAGAGGTTATGGTGTAAGGCTTCCGGGTCCAATGCTACCATATGCCTTTGCTGCAAATACAGATTTAAAACCTTATGAGTACAATCCTGACAAGGCAAAAGAGCTTTTAAAAGAGGCTGGAGTTTCTGATTTAAAAGTTGTCATAGATACACAGCCTTTTAGGGAAGGGGAGGCTTTAGCTATAGCGAATATGCTTGAAAAAGTAGGTATAAAATCATCTGTCAGGACATGGGAATGGGGAGTTTTGCAGTCTGAAATACAAAAAGGCACAAGGCAGCTATACCTTACTGATTGGGGAAATGCATATCTTGACCCATTTGATTTCTTAAATCCAAAGCTTAAGACAGGTGAAAGAGGTAACTTTTCCTTTTATAGCAATAAAGAGGTTGATAAGCTCTTAGATGAAGCTGCAAAAGAAACCGACAATGCTAAAAGAAAAGAGCTTTATTACAAGGCTCAAAAGATAATATATGACGATGCTCCATGGGTATTTGGATATTCTTTAAAGACTGTAGAAGCAGCGACTAAAAATGTAGAAAATTGGCAACCCAGTATGGACGGCAGAGAAAATATGCATAGAGTAAGGCTTTCTAATGAGTAAGAAGGGGTTAATGCCCCTTTTTATTCTAAAGTGGATGGGGGAATTTTTATGAGAGAAGCTAAGGTTTTAAAAAGAATATTATACACAATTCCTATTATGCTAGCTATAGCTATAACAGTGTTTATTTTTATGAGATTTACTCCAGGAGACCCCGTTGATATAATGATGGGAAAAGAGAGTATGGTGTCACAGCAGGATATAGAATTATTAAAAGAGGAGTTTAACCTTGACAAACCTATATATACTCAGCTTTACATTTTTCTTGTAGATTTTTTAAAAGGAGATCTAGGAAAATCTATAACTAAAAATGTTCCAGTAATAAATCTTATAAAACAGACCCTACCAGCTACAATTGAACTTGCATTGGCAGCCCTTGTTCTTGGTATTTTAATAGGTATATCTATAGGGATTATATCTGCTGTTAAACAAAATTCCTGGGTTGATAGAATTATGATGGCGGTTTCTTTTACAGGCATTTCAATGCCATCTTTCTGGTTAGGTTTAATACTTATTTTAATTTTTTCCGCCAACTTAAATTTGTTACCAAGCCAAGGTAGAATAAATTTTTTAATTTCTATCCCTAAAGTAACAGGTTTTTATACGATTGATTCACTTATTAATGGAAATTGGGAAGCTTTTATAAGCAGCATAAGACACCTTTTTTTACCAGCTCTTACTTTATCAGCACCTTTAGCGGCTGTTTTGGCAAGAGTTATGAGGTCCAGCATGTTAGAAGTTTTAAGAAATGATTATGTAGTTTTTGCAAGGGCTAAAGGTGTTCCTGAAAAACTGGTGATACTTAAACATGCTGTTAGAAATGCTTTGATTCCAACAGTTACAGTATTAGGTATGGAAGTGGGTGCACTTTTGGGAGGCAATATGATAGTTGAAAATGTATTTGGATGGCCGGGTATAGGCAGACTTGTGGTTAAAGCGATATTTGACAGAGATTATCCTTTAGTTCAGGGAGTAGTTATGTTTTATGCTTTTACATTTGTTATGGCAAATCTTTTAGTAGATATAATCTATACTTATCTAGATCCAAAGATTGACCTGTAGGAGGTGTTTTTATGACTGTAAAAAATGGGATAGTACCTACAGACTATTATAATCTGTCATATAAAAAGCCAAATTTGATTACAAATCTTTTAAGTATTCTTAGAAAGATTAAAAAACATCCAACAGCTTTTGTAGGAATGCTTATAATTATAGCATATATACTGATGGCTATATTTGCACCTTTTATTTCACCATACAGCATTAAATACTCAGACCTTTCAGAAAGACTAATGCCACCTGTATGGAGCGGAGGGACATGGGCTCACCCTTTAGGTACTGATCAAATAGGGAGAGACTTGCTCACTCAGATAATATATGGTTCTAGAATATCAATAATGATAGGGTTTTTGACTGTTTTAATTTCAGCATTGATTGGCACAATTTTAGGGGCGATTGCAGGATATTATAAAGGGACTATTGATACAGTACTTTCACGTTTTGCTGATTTTTTACTATCTTTTCCTTTTTTAATATTTGCAGTTGGTGTAATGGCAGTTTTAGGGCCCGGATTCTGGAATCTGGTTTTAGCTTTAACATTTAAAAGCTGGGTTGAATTTTTTAGGTTAGTAAGAGGTGAGGTCCTGGAAGAAAAAAATAAGGAATATGTTGAATCTGCTCAAGCTTTAGGCAGGACTAATGGCGCTATAATTATATCTGAAATCATGCCAAATATATTCCAATCCATATTTGTTCTTTCGACACTTAGAATTGGATATATGATAATAATGGAAGCATCATTAAGTTATTTGGGATTAGGAGTACCACCAGATGTTCCTACATGGGGCTCTTTAATAAACTCTGGAAGAAACTACATATTTGACGCTTATTGGATATCTACTTTACCAGGTATAGCTTTAGTAATACTGGTACTTAGTATTAATCTTTTTGGAGAAGGATTAAGGGATATATTGGACCCAAGGCTAAAAGTGGAAGGAAGTGAGTAAATGCTTGAGATTAAAAATTTGAAAGTGACTTTTCAGACTGACAGGGGAACAGTTAAAGCAGTAAATGGAATCGACATTACACTTAAAAGAGGAAAAATATTGGGTTTAGTAGGAGAATCAGGTTCGGGTAAAAGTATGACATTACTTTCTATTTTGAGGCTTGTTCCTTACCCGGGTAAAATTGCGGAAGGGGAAATTCTCTTTGATAAAGAGGACATTTTTAAAAAATCGCCTCAAGAGATGAGAGATATTCGAGGAAGGGACATAGCCATGATATTTCAAGATCCTATGACAACACTAAATCCTGTATTTCCTGTAGGAGAGCAGATAAGGGAATCATTAAGGGTTCATAATATAATAAATCCTGAAAGAAATGGATTTTTTGGTTTTAGGAAGGAGAAAGAAAGAAAGAAAAAAGAACATGAAAAAGTTATAGAACTTATGGAAAAAGTAGGAATATCTTATCCTAAAAGAAGATATTTTTCATATCCGCATCAATTTAGTGGCGGAATGCAGCAAAGAGCCATAATTGCTATTGCTCTTTCATGTAATCCCAAGATACTTTTAGCAGATGAACCCACAACCGCACTTGATGTAACAATCCAGGCACAGATTTTGGATTTATTAAGACAAATTAATGAAAAAAACGGTACTTCCATAATTTTTGTAACTCATGATTTGGCTATAGCAGCAGAATTTTGTGATGAAATAGCAGTTATGTATGCTGGGCAAATAGTAGAAAAAGGACCTGTAGATAAAGTAATAGAAGAGCCAAAACATCCTTATACAAAAGGACTTTTAAAGTCTATACCTAAAATAACCCGAAAGAAAGAAAAACTTTACGCTATACCTGGAAATGTACCAGATTTGGTTTCACTTTTACCTATAGGCTGTCCTTTTTATGAGCGGTGTAAAGAAGCAGTTAAAGAATGCAGAGAAGTTACGATTCCTTTGATTGAGGTTTCAAATGGAGAATTTGTGAGGTGTATAAAGTATCGCTAGAAGATGAGGTGTTAGACATGGGAAATAGTGCTTTTATTCAAATTAAAAATCTCAAAAAATATTTCATAGAAGAGCCAGACTTATTGACTAAGCTAATAGCTAAAAAAAAGAAAAGGGTTGTAAGAGCTGTCGATGATATAAGTTTAGAAATAAATAAAGGAGAGACCTTGGGACTAGTTGGAGAAAGCGGATGTGGGAAAACTACTCTGGGTCGTACAATTGTAAAGCTTTATGATTCTACAGAAGGTAAAGTGATATTTGACGGTGAAGATATAACTAAGGCAAGAGGAGAAGAATTAAAAGAATACAGAAAAAAAGCCCAGATAATTTTTCAAAATCCTTATTCTTCTCTAAATCCAAGAAAGACAGTGAAGCAGATTTTGTCGATACCTTTGATTGCATCTGGTTTAAAAAACCCTCACGAAAGACAAGAGAGAATCATATATCTTTTGGATAGAGTCGGACTGAATTTTAGGCATATGGATTCTTATCCACATGAATTTTCAGGTGGACAGAGGCAGAGGATAGGAATAGCTCGTTCTTTGGCAATGAGCCCTGAATTTATAGTTGCTGACGAACCAGTATCAGCCCTTGATGTGTCAATACAAGCACAAATTATAAATCTTTTAGAGGAATTAAAGGAAGAGTTAAACCTTACTTATCTGTTTATAGCTCATGATTTGAGTGTTGTATATCACGTAAGCGATAGAGTTGCGGTGATGTATCTGGGTAAAATTGTGGAAATCGGGAAAACTTATGATATTTTCTTCAACCCACTTCATCCCTATACAAAAGCTTTGCTTTCTGCTATTCCCTCTATTGATAAATCAAAAAGAAAAGAAAGAATAATATTAGAAGGAACAGTACCATCTCCTGTGAATCCACCTGCTGGATGCAGATTTCACACCAGATGTTTTATGAAAAAAGGTAAAATATGTGAGGATTTAGAACCAGATTTAAAAGAAGTCGAAAAAGGACATTTTGTAGCATGTCATTTATATTCATGATGGTTTGGCTTATAAAATTTAAATATGATTTTAAATACCATATTTTTGATTATACCTATTTTGTACTTGTTATTTTATTTAAAAAATATTATAATACAGTTGAAAAGATAAAAGTACATAAGGGTGATGAAGCTCACCTTATTGCCGTGAAGGCTAATGGCTTCTACGCACTTTCGTAGAAGTCATTTTTGTTTATTTGACAAAAAAGAGAGGATGAGAATTTTCATGAAGTTAGAATTTATTCCATTGTATGAGGTTTTTGAAAAATATAAGGATGGTTGTCCAATATGTAAGATTATAAAAGACGAAGAAAAAGCCTATTGTGAGCATTTGTTTGAAGATGAGGTCTTAAAAGACCCTGAAATGTATGCCAAAATAAACAAGACGAATTTTTGCCATTATCATTTGGAATTATTTAATAACTCATATGATAAATTGGGGTTGGCAATTGCATTAAAAGGGAAACTCAAATATAAATTGCAGCAGATTACAGACAAACGCAAGTCTTTAAAGAAAAAAAGAAGGGAAGAAACAAAAAACAAATGCCTTGTTTGTGATTATTTATGTGAAAGAGATAAATACCAGATGCATATATTGGTAGATATCTTACATACTGATAAAGATTTTGTCGAAAGGCATATTGAAGGCTTGTCCAGATTATGTTTCCACCACTTAAATATGCTTATGGAAACTGCAAAGGATGTTACACCACAAATTGAGAAAATATTTAAAATAAATGAAGCTGCAATTGAAAAAAATATTAATGACCTCGAATGGTTTATAACAAAATTTGATTATAGATTTCAGGATGAACCGTGGTATGAATCTAAGGATTCGATTGAAAGAGCATTGAAATTATTTCGAGGTGGCTATTATGATTAGGAGTTTTTGACATTGATAAAAAAGTTTTAATGGAATTTTAAAAATGATTTTACGAATAATTATGTATGCAGGTTAACTTTTAAAATTGAAAATATATCAAATAGAATAGGCTAACTTAATTAATATTATTTAGGAACATAGCCTATTGATATAGCTTTTTAATATTCTTCAATGAAATTTAAAAATTATAAGTTGATGTATTAAAATAAAATACGTTAAATAAGATTAAGTGTTGTATTCACTAATTAGATATAATGAAAAATTTTAAATATAAGAATGGATGAATAATAATATATATCCTGTGCTTTTAAATATCTAAGATTTTAAAGTAACTAAATATTTTGTAAAGTATATGTCAACCATATTATAAGCGGTTGACATTTTATCAAAAAATTTATGTCAAACGGTTGACATATAAAAATTAATTGAGTATAATAAAAATAACAAATTAAAAAGAAAGGGGATTATTATGAAAAGAAAAATTTTATCTTTAATGTTGACGTTTGCATTAGTTTTAACATTAATATCTGGCTGTGGAACAAGTAATAGCAATAATCAAGGGAGCTCATCTACTACTGCAGATAAAACCGTAAAAATTACTTTGCTAAATTCTAAAGGTGAAATTGAGGCTCAACTTGAAGATGCTGCAAAAGAGTTTACAAAAGAGAACCCTAATATAAAGGTTGAAGTTATCCCTGCATCAGCTGGTCAGTCACCTTTTGAAAAGGTTACCGCAATGTATGCATCAGGAAATGCACCTACAATGGCAATGTTAGACCCAGGAGACATATCAAAATTTAAAGATAAATTTTTAGATTTAAGCAATGAAAAGTGGGTAAAAGATGCTGTACCTGGGGCATTAAATGCTGCAACAATTGATGGTAAGGTTATAGCTTTTCCTTTTGCAATAGAAGGTTATGGATTAATTTATAATAAAGCAGTATTAGATAAGGCTTATGGAGGTAATTTTGATCCGAATTTAATAGATACAAGAAATGCACTAGAAGAAGCATTTAAAAAAATTGAGGCGAGTGGGGTAAAAGCTATTGAAATCTCACCTATGGATTGGTCCTTAGCAGCACACTTTTTACCGATAGCATATGCTGATCAATCAAAGGATCCTGCTAAAGTAGCTGAATTCTTGTCAAATCTAAAAGCAGGTAAAGTTAATTTAATGGATAATAAAGTTTTTAATGGTTTGTTTGATACTTTTGATTTAATGAAAGAGTACAACATAGATAAAAATGATCCTATGGCTCCAACATATGATAGAGGTCCAGAACTAATAGGAAAAGGTGAAGTCGGTTTTTGGTTTATGGGTAATTGGGCTTGGCCGCAAATTCAAACTTTTGATACAGCTAATGAAAAATACGGATTTGTTCCTGTTCCTATTAGTAATGATCCATCTGAATATGGGAATAAGGGTATACCTGTTGGAGTAACAAAGTTTATTGGTATAGACAAAACTCAAAACAATACTCAACAACAAGACGCAGCGAAGAAATTTTTAGATTGGTTGGTTTATAATCCAACAGGGCAAGAAATGCTTGTTACAAAAGCACAGGTTATACCGGCTTTTAAAAATATAACTCTTGAACCGCAAGATCCTTTAGCAAAATCTATTTTGTCTTATATAAAAAGTGGTAATACACTGGAATTCATGACTACATTACCACCAGATCACTGGTCAAAACTAGGTGCACCTATGCAAAAATATTTAGCAGGTAAAATCGACAGGCAGCAGTTGTTCAATGATATAGAAAATTATTGGAAGAATGTTCAATAAAATATTTGACTTCTTGAATAACGGATAGATTATTTGCTATCCGTTATTCAATATAATATGAGGAGGGGAATAATGTGAGCCATGAAAAAGGTTTTTTAAAAAAGCTAAAAACTTATTCAATTTTTGCCGGACCAACAACATTTGCATTTTTTACAGTAATAATACTGCCATTTTTATATGGTATTTATCTTACATTTACTGACTGGAATGGCATATCAGCAACTCAAGCTTATATAGGCTTTTCAAACTATGCTCACGTTTTTAAAGATCCGGTTTTTTGGAATTCATTTTTACTGACATTAAAATATGTTTTTTTTACAGTTATACTTATAAATTTAATTGCATTTACTTTTGCGTATATATTAACAAGCGGAACAAAAGGTCAGAATTTTTTCAGAGCAGGATTTTTTACGCCTAATTTAATTGGAGGAATTCTCTTAGGTTTTATATGGCAATTTATATTTTCAAATATTTTGGTTTATTTAGGTAAATTATATCATATACCATTTTTGACATATTCATGGCTATCCGACCCAAATAAAGCATTTTGGTCACTTGTAATTGTAACTGTTTGGCAATATACAGGCTATATGATGGTCATATATATTTCTGGGTTTATGAATATACCAAAAGATTTACTTGAAGCAGCAAGTATTGATGGTGCAAATTCTTATCAAAGGCTAAAAAGCATAATACTTCCTTTAATGGTACCTTCATTTACAATTAGTGTATTTTTAACGTTACAAAGAGGGTTTATGGTTTATGACATAAATCTTGCTTTAACAAACGGGGGCCCATATAAGAGTACAGAGCTTATATCACTGCATATATATAATACAGCTTTTTTAAGCCAGCAATATGGAATAGGACAGGCAGAAGCATTTTTGCTATTTTTTGTTGTAGCAGCAGTTACATTAACTCAAGTTTATTTTAGTAAGAAGATGGAGGTGGAGAACTGATGAACAAAGAGAAATCTTTTTTATCGTGGATAAAATTTGGGGTTTTAAGTATAATTTTATTTTTATATATATTTCCATTTTTAATAGTGTTTATAAATTCATTTAAAGATAGAAAGAATATACTTTTAAATCCTATTGAACTTCCATCCAAATTGAATTTTGCAAATTATATAGATGCATATACAAAAATGGATTATATACATGCTTTTTTGAATTCTTTAATAATAACAACATTTAGTGTAACTTTAATAATATTATTTTCATCAATGACGGCATATATTTTTGTCAGAAGAAAATGGAAATTTAATCAATTCATGTTTTTCTTTATGGTTGCTTCAATGATTATTCCTTTTCAAGGTATTATGATACCACTTGTAAAAATTTATGGCTCTATTGGAATGATGAATAGCAAATGGGCTCTTATTTACATGTATATAGGTTTTGGAGCATCTTTGGCTGTATTTATGTATCATGGTTTTATAAAAAGCATACCCATAGAATTAGAAGAAGCCGCTACTATTGATGGGTGCAGCCAGTTTCAGACTTTTTTTAAAATTGTTTTTCCACTTTTGAAGCCAGTGACAACAACGATAGCTATATTGGATATTTTGTGGATATGGAATGACTTTCTATTGCCATATTTAGTGCTTTTAGCACCAGACCAAAGAACTCTACCACTTTCAGTATTCTATTTCTATGGAACATATACTATTGAATTTGGGCCTGCCATGGCAGCACTTATGTTAGCTACAATACCAGTTATAATTGTATATATTATTTTACAAAGACAGATAATTGAAGGTGTTTTAAAAGGATCAATAAAATAATTGGCAATAGGAGGGATCGTCTTGTTTAAGTTTAATAATACTTTAGATTTTGCACCGCGTAAAAATGATCTTTTCATAGTTGGAGAAATTTTAATTGATATGATCTCACAAGAATATTGTGAAAACTTTGAAAATGATACTTATAGCAAAAATTTTGGAGGTTCACCTGGTAATATTGCAATGAATGTTAAGATGTTGGGATTAGAGCCACTTTTTGTTGCTGCAGTAGGAGATGATGGTTTTGGCAATTATCTGATAAGACGTTTAAAAGAAAACGGAAATAATACTAAATATATAAACAAAGTTAATTATTCAACTAGTTTAGTAGTAATTACAAAAAGCAAATCATCTCCAAATGCCATTTTTTACAGAAATGCAGATTATCACATAGAATATACTGAAGAATTAAAAATTGAATTAGGGAAATCTAAAATATTACATTTTTCTAGTTGGCCAATATCGCAAAAGCTGTCCAGAGAAGCAATAGAAGCAATGATTGAAGATGCTAAAAAAAGCAATGTTTTAATATGTTTTGATCCCAACTTTCATCCAAAAATTTGGGAGGAAAATCATGATGGGATAAAATATATAAAACAACTCATAAGTGAAGTTGATATTATTAAACCATCAGAAGATGATGCCAAAAGATTATTTGGTGAGGACAAAGCAGAAAACCATATAAAGAAGTTTTTAGATTTAGGTGCAAAATTTGTGATTATGACTATAGGAAAAGATGGTGCTATAGTTTCAAATGGAGAAGAAATAAGATATTACGAATCATTAGCTGATGAAGTAGTTGATACTACGGGTGCAGGTGATGCTTTTTGGTCAGGTTTTTATGCAGGACTTATAAACGGTTATACACTAGAAAAAGCTTTAAAAATAGGGTTTGCTGTTAGCGCATTAAAGTTAAAAAGTACTGGAGCTATAATTAAATTACCTAATATAGAACAAATACAAAAAACGTATAATATTTAGGAGGATGTTTATGTATATAGCTTTTTTTAATCCTCAAGGCAATTTTGATAAAAACGATTCATATTGGACAGAACATCCAGATTTCGGTGGACAGTTGGTTTATGTAAAAGAAGTTGCTATTGCTATGTCTAAACAGGGCCATAAGGTTGATATATTTACCAGAAAAATCTGTGATCCCGATTGGCCAGAATTTAAGAAAGAATTTGATGAATATGAAAATGTTGAAAATGTTAAAATTCTGAGAATGCCTTGTGGACCAAATAATTTTTTATCTAAAGAAGAATTATGGCCATATTTAAATGAATGGGTCAATAACATAATAAAATATTATAAAAAACAGGAGAGAATGCCTGATTTTGTTACAACGCACTATGGGGATGGAGGGCTTTCAGGTGCGATTTTTAAAGAAAATTTAGGAATACCTTTTTCTTTTACAAGCCATTCCCTTGGAGCACAGAAAATGGATAAATTAGGAATAACGGAAGAAAATTTTGATACAATGGATAGTAAATATAAATTTTCATATAGGATATATGCAGAAAGAATTGCAATGTTAAGTTCATCAATTATATTTACATCTACTGTTCAAGAAAGAGATGAACAATATAAACATTTTTTATACAAAGGCGCTGGTGATGTTTATAATCCAGAAAAGTTTAGAGTAGTGCCTCCTGGAGCTAATACATCTATATTTAATGATTACAAAAACGACGAAAATGATATTAAAATTAAAGAATATATATATAAGATGCTTTATAGGGATTTAGATGAAGATAGAATCTCTATGCCTTCTATAATATCTTCTAGTAGATTAGATCCAAAGAAAAATCACATAGCTTTGGTAGAAGCATATGCAAAAAGTGGAGAGCTACAGAATAATGCTAATTTAGTAATTGTTTTAAGGGGGCTTGAAAATCCACTTGAAGATTATTCACAAGCAAAAGAAGGCGAAAAAGAAATACTTGACCAGATTATAAAATATATAAAACAATATAATTTAAAAGGTAAAGTTTCTATATTTAGTATAAATAACCAAAATGATTTAGCTTCAGCATATAGAACCTTTGCAAAAACTCATTCAATTTTTGCACTTACGTCAGTTTATGAACCTTTTGGTTTAGCTCCTATAGAAGCAGCAGCTTGTGGACTTCCCGTTGTTGTAACAAAATTTGGCGGACCAGTTGATGTTTTATACGAAAATGGAGAAAAATATGGAGTTTTAATAGATGTTTTTGATATAAAAGATATTGAAAGAGGTATACTTGAAGCATTTAAAAATTATGATTTTTATAAAAAACAAGGTATAAAAAGAGTAAAATCTAAATATACATGGGATGCTACAGCTAGAGGATATATTGAAGCTATACAATCTATAAAGCAGGATTATAGTAATAATATTCAAATTCCTGCTGAATTTAAAAAGATTTTTAAACAAAATCCATTTAAAAATTGGCTAAAAGAAAAATATTTCAGCAAATAAATTTCAAATAAATTTTAATATTTGATTTTGTAAGAAACGCTTTAATTAAAACATATTAAGGAGTATAATAATTTTCATAGATGTAAAGATGTAATAGAAGGTGAGAAAATGCCAACAATAAAAGATGTAGCAAAAAAAGCCGGTGTAACAGTAACAACAGTTTCGAGAGTTTTAAATAACAGAGGTTATATTAGTGATGTTACAAGAAATAAAGTCTATGAAGCAATGAAGGAATTAAATTATCAACCTAATGAAATAGCCAGATCTTTATATAGGAAAAAATCATTTTTGATTGGTTTATTGATACCAAATGTTGCTCATCCTTTTTTTGCTGAGCTGACAAGTTATATAGAATATTTTGCTTATAAAGAAGGCTATAAAATTTTGCTTTGCAATTCAGGTAAAGATAGTAATAAAGAAAAAGAATATATTAATATGTTAAAAAGACATCAGGTTGATGGAATTATAATCGGCAGTCATACTTTAGATGCTGAACAATACTTAAGTGCTAAGCTTCCAATAGTTGCAGTCGATAGATATTATTCAGAAAAAATACCTTATGTAGCATCTGATAATTACAATGGAGGTAAATTAGCTACAGAGCTTTTAATAAAAAAAGGTTGCAATAATATAGCACATATAAGTGGACCACTTGTATTAAATACACCAGCAAATAATAGATACAAAGCCTTTAAAGATGTAGCAGATAGAAAAAATATTAAAAATTATGTAATTGAAACTGAATTAAATAAATTTGATA
Source organism: Thermoanaerobacteraceae bacterium (assembly GCA_049700195.1). Taxonomy (GTDB): domain Bacteria; phylum Bacillota; class Thermoanaerobacteria; order Thermoanaerobacterales; family Thermoanaerobacteraceae; genus JBNAVY01. Next base: position 79,476 of record JBNAVY010000002.1, on the reverse strand, counting down.
CAGAAGAATACAAAAAGTTAACAGAAAATTTATTTGAAGTTTTTCCAGAAGTTGATGGTATTTTTGCAAGTAGTGATTTAATTGCTGCATCGGTAATGAGTGTTGCTAAAAGATATAATAAAAGGATCCCACAAGAATTAAAAATAATAGGTTATGACGATGTAAATATTGCAAATGTTGTTGTTCCTTCTCTTACGACTGTAAGACAACCAATCAAGGAAATGGCAAGAAAAACGATGGACATAATTTTATCTCAGATTAACGGGGTAGAAATAAACAAAAACAACATTTTACCAGTTAAATTAATAGAAAGAGAAACCACTTAATGCATGTCTATTATCGACATGCATTTTTATACTTAAGTACATGCACTAAAGTATTTAATTACTCATATATAAAAATAGTATAAAGTTTTTATGAAAAGAGTGAGCGTTATATGGCAGAAGAAAAGGAAGGATTAAATTTATATTTGTTTATAATAGTTTTAACATTGGTTATCTATTTTGGTTTAGGATTTGCAAGACCTAAAGAACCATCATTGATAATCTTCCCACTGCCAAGAATATAATAGCAATTGGGGGGATTTATATGTCTGATAATATTGAAGATCAGCTAAAAGAAATATTAAAAAAGTTTGGGATCAAAGAAGACATGGATGATAAAAAAGATGAACCGGAAGATAATCCTGATGAAAATGATGGGAGTGGCAAAGATGGATCAAATAATGACGATAGTGGCAAAAAAAATGATGGAGGGGATGAAAAAAAACAAGTAAAAGCATTGACTCCATCTGAGATAATAGTTATTTTGGGTATTTTAGCAGGGACTTTGGAACCTATTTCAATAATAGTTGATAGAAATCAAGGGGTACAAATAATTTTATCTGGTTCATTAAAGAAAAAAATATTAGTGGAAGATGAAGTAAAAGAAATAGAGAATGAATATCTAAGTAGTGCCATAAAAGCATTAATAGCTAAAAATAATATTTAATTAGAATTTATTTTTTTGCTTTTATAGTTATAAAAGAACCTTTTCCAAAACCGTGCATAGCAGGTTCTTTTTCTTTTATTTTGTCAAGAGTATGAAAAATTGTCTGTGAGAAATTAAAATCTTTAAAACCTGCTTCATAAAGAAAATCAACAATTTCACATGTAGAGAAAAAAGTTGCTTCTTTATAAAACAGACTTTTTTCCTTATTTTCTTGATATATTTTACCAATTGTGCTTTCTCTGTCTACAAATCCTATTAAAATTATACCGCTATCTTTAAGTACTCTAAAACATTCTTTAAATGACTTTAGCACATCGTCTACAAAACATACAGTTGTTACCATCAAGACAAGGTCAAAAGAGTTGTCTTCAAAGGGAAGATTTTCTGCTACTCCATCTACAACATTAAGACCACGTTCTAAAGCTATTTTTCTCATCTCATAGGAAGGTTCAACTCCGTTATTTATACCAAGAGGTACTGCAAATTTACCAGTACCGATTCCTACTTCCAAGCCGTTTTCAAATTTCGGCATAAGCAATTTTACAGCATCTAATTCTGATAGGTAAGCATATTCATTTTTTTCAAACCATTCTTCATAAAGATTAAAATGCTTTTCAAAAGCTGAAATTTTAGGCATTACTATCGCTCCTTTCTATATTTAAGCAACAGGTTTTTATTTTCTCTATTTACAATATTATATCACAATATTTTAAAATAAAATTTTAATTATTGCATAAAATATTATTGACATAAGTCCAAAAAGGTGTTAATATATAAATAAAGTAATGGTCGTATGACCAAAACAAAAAAGGAGGGATTTAAATGCCAAGAGGAAATGGAACTGGTCCAATGGGTATGGGCCCTAGAACAGGAAGAGGTATGGGTTATTGCTCAGGTTATAATACACCAGGTTATATGAATGGTGGATATGGATATGGAAGAGGCAGAGGCTACAGACATATGTATTATGCAACAGGAGTACCTGGATGGGGCAGAGGATATGGATTTGTGCCAAATGCAACAGATGAAAGAGATTTTTTAAAGGATGAGGCAAGATTCCTTGAAGATCAGTTAAAATATATAAAAGATAGATTAGATGATTTAGACAGAAAACACAAAGAAGATGAATAATAAAAAAATGCCAGTTGATTTTTAATCAACTGGCATTTTTTTAAATAATTAAATTGTAAATGTTTATTTAGATGTAAACGTATTATACCCTTATAAATAAAGGGAAATCCTCATTGACATTATTTAGCTAAAATGTTATACTAGATTATATAAAAATAATTTCATAAATTATTAAATTAGTAAGTTTATTAATTGTATATTTTCTTTTTATTTTTTAAAAATTTCTAAGCTTATCTTTTCTTTACTTATAGTAGCTTATTTCCCCGATTTCATATTTAAAATTTTTGGGGGTGTGCATATGAAAGTTGTTAAGAAAACAACAAAATCTACTATTTACCTATCAGATATAAAAAAATTCCACAAAGGTGAAAATTATGATTCATATCGTTTTCTTGGAAACAGATTTTTAAATTATAAGGGGAAAGATGGTACGGTTTTTTGTGTTTGGGCTCCAAACGCAAAAAAAGTAGGTGTTGCAGGGAATTTTAACAATTGGGATGCAAAAAATCACATGATGATTCCTGTAAAAGATTCTGGTATTTGGTGGATCTTTATCGAAGGAATTATGGAAGGCGAACTATATAAATATGAAATTCATAGAAATGATGGTAGAAAAGTTTTAAAATCAGATCCTTATTGTTTAACTTCTGAATTACGTCCTAATACTGCTTCAATAGTAAAAAATCTTCCTGAATTTAAATGGACCGATACTGATTGGATGAAAAAAAGAGAAATTTCTAATTTATATGAAAGCCCAATAAATATTTACGAATTACATTTAGGTTCATGGAAACAGAAGAATGATGGTTCTTTATATAATTACAGAGAAATTGCTGATTTTCTTGTACCTTATATTAAAGAAATGGGTTATACTCATGTAGAATTGCTTCCAATAATGGAACATCCTCTTGACATGTCTTGGGGATATCAGATAACGGGATATTTTTCTGTAACAAGTCGTTTTGGACAACCTGAGGATTTTATGTATTTTGTTAACAAATTACACGAAAATAATATAGGAGTTATTTTAGACTGGGTGCCCGGTCATTTTTGTAAAGATGAACACGGTCTATATAATTTTGATGGTACATATCTTTATGAATATGAAAATCCTACACTAAGAGAAAATGTATATTGGGGTACTGCAAATTTTGACTTGACAAAACCAGAAGTACAAAGTTTTTTAATCTCAAATGCATATTTTTGGTATAATGAATATCACATTGATGGTTTAAGATCTGATGCTGTAACAAATATGATTTATTTAAATGAACGTGAAGGAAATGGAGTAGATAATAATAATCCATCAATTAAATTTATAAAGAAATTAAATGAAGTTATTTTTGATAAAATAGAGAATCCTTTAATGATTGCTGAGGAGTCAAGTTCATTTCCACTTGTTACATATCCAACTTATGCTGGAGGCTTAGGATTTAATTATAAATGGGATATGGGCTGGATGAATGATACTTTAAAATATATGGAGTTAAATCCTGATGACAGAAAAAATTACCATAATCTTTTGACTTTCTCTATAATGTATACTTATTCTGAAAATTTCTTATTGCCTTTTTCCCATGATGAAGTTGTACACGGCAAAAAATCCTTATTAGATAAAATGCCTGGTGAATATTATGAGAAATTTGCAAATTTAAGAGCATTGTATGGATATATGATTACTCATCCAGGCAAAAAACTACTTTTTATGGGTAGTGAATTCGGCCAATTTATTGAATGGGATTTTAAAAAAGAATTAGACTGGTTTTTATTAGATTATCCGATGCATAAAAAAATGCAAAAATATGTAAAAGAATTAAATTATATTTATTTAGAAAATAAAGCCTTATGGGAGCAAGACCATAAAAGAGAAGGGTTTTTATGGATAGATGCTAATAACAACATGCAAAGTATAATTTCTTATGTACGTTATAGCAAAAATGAAGATGAGTGTCTTGTTGTAGTTTGTAATTTTGGTAAAAATCAATATGATAGATATAGGATAGGAGTGCCGAAAGATGGTGAATATATAGAAATTATCAATAGTGATAATGAAATATATGGAGGTAATAATTTTATAAATAATGATTTTAGAAAGGCTGATCAAATAGGAATACATGGCAAGCCTTTCAGCATAGAGATAAAAGTGCCTTCGCTTTCTACAATTATATTTAAGTTAATAAGAAATTCATGAGGTGATAAAAATGGTTAAAAAAGATATTATAGCAGTAATTTTAGCTGGAGGTCAAGGGAGTCGTCTTGAATATTTAACTAAAAATAATGCTAAGCCTGCTGTTGAATTTGGAGGTAAATATCGGATAATAGATTTTGCACTAAGTAATTGCTCGAATTCTTCAATTGACGTTGTAGGTGTTATGACACAATATCAACCTCTTGTTCTTCACTCTCATATAGGCATTGGTATACCATGGGATTTAGATAGAGTTAACGGAGGCGTTACTATACTCCCTCCATATATGGGTGAATCAGGTGGATTTTGGTATAAGGGCACTGCTGATGCAGTACTACAAAATGTAAATTTTGTTGATAGATATTCTCCAGATAATCTTTTAATTTTGTCAGGAGATCATATTTATAAGATGAATTATCTTGATATGTTGGAATATCATGTCGCTAAAAAAGCTGATGTTACAATAGCAGTAACGAAAGTATCTTTAGATGAGGCGAGCCGTTTTGGAATTATGAATGCAGATGAAGAACTCAGAATTTATGAATTTGAAGAAAAACCAAAGCAGCCTAAAAGTACTCTTGCATCAATGGGTATATATATTTTTAAATGGAATAAGCTTAAAAAAGTTCTAATAGAAGATTCTAAAGATGACAAATCTGCTCATGATTTTGGGAAAGATATTATCCCTAAAATGTTAAAAGAAGAATATAAAATGTATGCTTATCTTTTTGAAGGTTATTGGAAGGATGTAGGTACTATAGACAGCTATTGGGAGGCAAGTATGGATCTATTAAAAGAAGATGTTTTTTCTTTAAAACAAAATAAAGACTTGAATTTATTTGATAAAGACTGGAAGATATACAGTTCTGCTCTTGCATATCCTGCACAATATATAGGTTCATCAGCTAAAATAGACAATTCTTTAATTGTAGAAGGTTGTGTTATATTTGGAAATGTTGAAAATTCTATTCTTTCTTATGGAGTATCTGTTGGAGAAGGTTCAATAATTAAAAACTCGGTTATTATGTCAGAAACAATTATTGAAGATGATGTTCATATAACAAATAGTATCATAGGGCCAAGAGTAAAAATAAAAAAAGGTGCAGTAATAGGCGGTGGTAAAAAAATTACAGTTGTTCGAGAAGGTCGGAGTATCGATGGTGTTTATAAAAATGAATAATTAAGAGAGGAGAGAATGACAATGCTTACAAATTATATAGGAATATTAAATTTAAATGAAGATGAAAGCGGGATTAAAAGCCTGACTATGAATAGACCTTTAGCTTCTGTAATTATATTTGGGAGATATCGCATTATAGATTTTGCACTTTCAAACATGGTTAATGCTGGAATTAAAACGGTAGGTATTTTTGGTCAGACTCATTCAAGATCACTAATTGACCATCTTGGGACCGGAAAACCATGGGACTTAGACAGAAAAATGGGTGGGTTATTTCTGTTTAATTATTCTTTAGAAAACCCCTCAATAAGTGATGTCAGACTTTTTAAAAATAACATGGAATTTTTTTATAGAAGCGCTGGTGAAAATGTAATATTAATGTCATCAAGGATGATAAACAAGGTTGATCTTAAACAAGCTGCCGAGTATCACGAAAAAACAGGCAATGATATTACTATTGTATATAAAAGTGTAAGAAATGACGAAGAAAGTTTTTCAAATTGTGATGTTCTAAATCTTGATGAAGATGGTAATGTTTTAAGTGTAGGTAAAGTTATTGGTTTAAACATCAATATGAATATTTCCATGGAAATTTTTATCTTAAAGAAGGATCTCTTAATAGACTTTATATATGAAGGAATAGAAAAGAATAGACATGGCATGTTTAAAGAATGTATATATGAAAGTGTAGGTAATTTAAAGGTAGGCGGTTATGAATACAAAGGCTATTTAAGCTGTATAAGTAATATAAGGTCATATTATAAGACTTCTATGGATATTATGAATCTTAACATAAGAAGAGAATTGTTTTTTGAAAATGGAAGTATTTATACTAAAACAAATGATTCTCCTCCTGCTAAATATTATAAAAATTCTAATGTAAAAAATTCTATAATTTCAAACGGATGTATTATAAAAGGGGAAGTTAAAAACAGTATTTTATCAAGAGGAGTTATAGTAGATGAAGATGCTGTAATTGAGGACTCAATAATATTTTCAAATGGTATCATAGGGAAAGGGGTTTTGCTTAGGAATACTATTCTTGATAAAAATGTGATTATAGAAGAAGGAAAGCGACTTGTTGGGGATATAAAATTTCCTGTAGTTATAGAGAAAGGTGAGGCATTAAAAAATGTGGTAAAGAAAGTGGGGGAAAGGCAATAATGCAAATTTTATTTGTAGCTTCAGAAGCATATCCTTTTGCGCGGGTTGGGGGATTATCCGATGTAGCCTATGCTCTGCCAAAAGCTTTACGGAAATTAGGTATAGATGTTCGAGTTATGATGCCTAAATATAGCAGAATCCCAACAGAATATATAAAAGATATAAAATACCAGACAAGTTTTAATGTTCCTGTTGGTTGGAGAAATCAATATTGTGGAATAGAAACAGTTGAATTTGATGGGATTCCTTATTATCTTTTGGACAATGAATATTATTTTAAAAGACATGACTATTATGGATATTTTGATGATGGAGAAAGATTCGCTTATTTTAGTCGTGCTATACTTGAGTCTATTTATCATCTTAAAGATTTTAAACCAGATATTATTCACTGCAATGATTGGCACACGGGAATAGTTCCGGTTTTATTAAAAGCACATTATAAAAATAGTGATGTGCATAAGGATATAAAAACTGTTTTTACAATACATAATTTAAAATTTCAAGGTGTTTTTGGTAAAGAAATAATTGGAGATTTACTTTCATTGGGTGATGAATATTATGATGAGAATAAGATAAAATATTATGATGGAGTTTCTTTTATGAAAGGTGGAATAATTTATTCTGACAAAGTAACAACCGTTAGTAAAACTTATGCAGAAGAGATAAAAATGCCATATTATGGTGAAGGGTTACATGGGCTATTAGGTGGTATTGGGGATAAACTTATTGGTATAACTAATGGTATAGATTATGATTTTTATAATCCAAAAACAGATAAAGATATATATGTTAATTATGATATTGAAGACATAGAAAAGAAATCTAAAAACAAGATTAAATTACAAGAAGAACTAAAATTAGAAATTAATGAGAAAATTCCGATGATGGGGCTTGTTTCAAGACTAACAGGTCAAAAAGGCATTGATTTAATAGGTGCAGTGATGGACGACATTTTGATGTCTGATGTTCAATTTGTTATATTGGGAACAGGTGAAAAAAACTTCGAAGATATGTTTAGATATTATGCCGGCAGATATGCTTCAAAAGTAGCTGCAATAATTGGATTTAATGATGCAATGGCTAAAAAAATATATGCAGCCTCTGATATGTTTTTAATGCCTTCTTTGTTTGAACCTTGCGGAATAAGTCAGCAAGTTGCTCAAAGATATGGAAGCTTACCTATTGTTCGAGAAACAGGGGGATTAAAAGATACTGTTAAACCTTATAATGAATATACAGGTATTGGCAATGGTTTTTCTTTTACAAACTATAATGCTCATGATATGCTTCATGTTATAAGATATGCAATAAGCATATATAAAGAAAAAAAATTGTGGAAAAATATTGTAAAACAAGCTATGAGTACTGATAATAGCTGGGATGTTTCTGCAAAAGAATATAAAAATTTGTATTTAGGTTTAAAAACCGATAATATTAAGCAAGAAAGTTTTAAAATTGATGAATTAGATGTTGAAAAAGATAAAAAAATAAGTAAAATTTTAAAAAAGAAAAACAAAAAGATGCACAATAACTAATTGTGCATCTTTTTGAGTAATTTGGTTGACATAAGACAAAAATAATTATATATTATTAAATGTAAGTAACATATGTCAATAACGAAATGGAGGAATTTAAATGAAAATAGCAATTTCATCTGAAGGTAATACTTTAGAATCTAAAGTTGATTCAAGATTTGGAAGAGCAAAGTATTTTATAATAGTAGATAGTGATACAAATGAATATAAAGTAATAGATAATTTTGCAGCATTACAAGGTAGTGGGGCAGGTACAAAAGCAGCACAGATTCTTTTGGATGAGGGAATAGCTTATGTTATATCTAGCAATGTAGGTCCAAATGCACTTGAAGTTTTTCAAGCCGCAGATATAAATATATATAAAGCTGTTAATGGAACTATAAAAGAAAATATTAATGAATTTAAAAAGGGTACACTTGAAAAAATCTTAATGCCTACAAATAATGGACATCATGGGGAATAAAAATGAGTAAAAATAAAATAGCTGTTTTAAGTGGTAAGGGCGGAACAGGTAAAACAACTATTTCAGTCAATCTAGCTAAAACGATTGATAATAGTATTTATGTCGATTGTGATGTTGAAGAGCCTAATGGACACTTATTTTTTAAACCAGAAATAGAAATTGAAAAAGACGTAAATGTTTTAATACCTGAAATAAATTATGAAAAGTGTACTCTTTGTGGAGAATGTGCAAAAGCATGCAGGTTTGGAGCCCTGACTAAATTGATAAAAAAAATACTTGTATTTGATCATTTGTGTCATTCATGTGGTGCTTGTTATGAAGTATGCCCATATAATGCTATTACTGAAATACCTAAAAAAATTGGTACAATAAGAATTGGGCACTCTGATGGAATAAAATTTATAGACGGAAAATTAAATATAGGAGAAGCTTCTGGAGTTCCTATTCTAAAAGAAATTAGCAAAGAAATTAGTGATTGCAATAAAAATATTATAATAGATAGCCCCCCTGGGACATCTTGTTCTGTAATACATTCTATTGAAGAAAGTGATTTTTGTTTACTGGTTACAGAGCCTACTCCTTATGGTTTACATGATTTAAAATTAGCTGTAGAACTTGTAAAAGAGATGAAAATACCTTTAGGAATAGTAATTAATAAATCTGGAGAAGGAGATAAAATAATTGAAGAGTACAGCAAAGAAGAAAACATAGAAATTTTAGCAAAGGTACCTTTTGATAGAGAATATGCTAAAGCATACTCAAAAGGCGAGTTGCTTATAGAAATCGATGAAAATCTAAAAGAAATTTTTAAAGGCCTTTCTGCCAGAGTATTGGAGTTGATAAACAAATGAAACAGCTTGCTATTTTAAGCGGTAAAGGTGGTACAGGAAAAACTACAGTTGCAACGACACTGAGTGAAATTGTTAAAAATAAAATTATGGCTGATTGTGATGTTGAAGCACCAAATCTTAATATTATTTTTAATGGTTCGATAATAACAGAAGAAAATTTTTATGGTAAAGAAACAGCTTTAATTGACAGCGAAAAGTGTATTCAATGTGGTCTTTGTGAAAGTCTATGCAGATTTGATGCTATTCATGATTTTGAGGTAAATCCTTATCATTGTGAGGGTTGTGGACTTTGTATGTATAAATGTCCGGTAGAAGCTATAAAAATGGTTGATGAAAATACCGGTAAAATTATATATGCAAAAAATAAAACAGGAGAAAAAATTGTTTATGCAGAATTGTTTCCTGGGGCTGATGGTTCAGGAAAATTAGTAACAGAAGTAAGGAAAAAAGCAGTTGAAAATAAAGGAGATAGTGAATATCTTATCATTGATGGTACACCAGGTATCGGTTGTCCGGTTTTAGCTTCTGCTACTGGAGTAGATGCTGTTCTTGTTATTACAGAGCCTACACTTTCAGGATTTGAAGATATGAAGAGAGTTTTAACTGCAGTTGAGAGCTTTAAAATAACCTCTATGGTTTGCATTAATAAATGGGATTTAAACAAAGAAGTTTCAAATGAAATAGAACAATACTGTAAAGACAATAGTATATCTGTTGTAGGTAAAATAAATTTTGATGATATTGTAGTTAAGGCTTTAAAAAATCTAAAAAGTTTGGCAGAGTATCCTGATAGTTTACCTTTTAGGCAAATAAATGAAATGTGGATAAAAGTAAAACAAATTTTAGATGAAAGGGCTGAAGTAAAATGAAAATTGCCGTCGCTTCTGAAGGAAAAGATGTTTCAATGCATTTTGGTCATTGTGAAGGATTTTTAGTATTTAATATTGAAGAAAACAAAATAAAAGACACAACTTTTTTGCCAAATCCAGGACATAGACCAGGCTATCTTCCAGAGTTTTTAAAGGAAAAAGGAGTTAACTGTATAATTTCAGGTGGAATGGGAACTAGTGCAATTAATCTTTTTAATAGTTATGGTATAGATGTTATAACTGGTGCTGATGGAGATGCACAGCATGTTGTTGAAAAATATTTAAATGGTACATTAATTTCTTCTAATAGTCCTTGTGAAAAACATGAGCATGAAGGACATTGTGAGGATTAAATAAATATGTTAATGCTGGCTTTTGCCAGCTTAACAGTTTTTAATAAGGAGGCGATATTTTGGAATTACAAGTTCTTATTGAAAATGTTGTATTTAAAAAAAATTTTGTTGCAGAACACGGACTTTCACTATTAGTAAAAAAAGGGACTTCAGAAGTTTTAATTGATACAGGTCAAAGTGAAAATTTTATTAAAAATTGTAACTTAATGGGTATAAATATCAAAAATATAAAAAAAGTTGTTTTGACACATGGACATTATGATCATATTGGTGGTTTAAAAAGTTTAATTGATAATAATAACCAAGTGAAAATATATGCACATAAAGAAATTTTAAATAAAAAGTATGCTTTAAGAAGCACTGGCAATTTAGAAGAAATAGGCTTTGACTCTGATATTTATAAAAGTTATAATGAAAATTTTGTTTTAATAGATAAAGACTTGGAAATAGAGCCTGGAATATTTATAATTACAGGGATAGATTCCAAATATGACAATGAATTTACGATGAAGAATTTTTATGTAAAAAATAATAACAAAGAATCTAAGGATAAGTTTCAAGATGAAATATTCATTGTTGTAAAAGAAGAGAATGAAATAAATATTATAACAGGTTGTTCTCATTCTGGTATATTAAATATTGTTTATACAGCACAGCAAAGGTTTAAAAATCACAAAATAAAATCTCTTATTGGAGGTTTTCATTTAAAAGGAATGGAAGAAAGTAATGTATTAGAAATTGCTAAAGAATTAGAAAAATATGATATAGATAAGATTTATACTGGGCACTGTACAGGTATTGATGAGTATAGTATTTTAAAAGGAATTTTTAAGAATAAAATTAATTATTTAACTACAAGTTCGTCAATTATTATATGATTTTATATATAATAATAATTTTAAAATGGAAGGAGAAAAAATATGAAAAAATATGATGTAATTATAATTGGAGGAGGACCTGCAGCGCTGAGTGCATGTAGGGTATTTGGCAGTAGCAAACATAATTTAACGATTGGATTAATACGACCTGAGGATCATAGTTTAATTTACTGTGCTATGCCCTACGCAGTTGAGGGTATAATAGAAGCTCAAAAAACATTTAAAAGTGACAAAATGGTTACTGATAACAATGTTGACTTAATTAGAGGAACTGCAGAAAATGTTGATTTTAATGCAAAAGAAGTGAAATTAAAAGATGGAAGCAAATATCAGTTTGAGAAACTAATTATTGCTACAGGTGCAAGACCTTTTGTACCTAATATACCTGGGATTAATCTCAAAAATGTTACAACATTTAAAACAGAGGAAGAATTGTTAAATGTAAAAGAATGTACAAAAAATATAAAAAAAGCTGCAGTGATTGGAGCAGGTGCCATTGGTATTGAACTTGCACAGGCACTAAATTCGCTTGGGATTGAAACTTATCTTATAGATATGTTGAATCATGTTTTACCTCAACTTGTTGACAAGGATATGATAGAAGAAGGGCAAAAATTAGTAGAGGAAAATGGAATAAAACTTTATCTTAATGACAGAGTTACAGAGCTAAGAGGGCAAGATTATGCAGAAGAAATAGTATTGGCAAGTGGAAAAACAATTGATTTTAAAGATGTTGGTGCACAAAATGCTTTAATCGTATTTAGTGTTGGAATGAGAGCAAATATTGAAATGTTTAAAAATACAAGTTTAGCATTAGGGAGAAATGGAATAATAGTTAATGCAGCTATGGAAACTAATATAAAAGATGTATATGCAATAGGTGATTGTGCCGAATTTTACAGTGGCATAACTGGGAGAACAATGGAAGGTAAGCTTGCTACAAATGCTGTTCCAATGGGTAAAGTTGCTGCAAAAAGAATTTTAGGTAAATCACCAAGATATTATGGCTTTTATAATGGAGCTGCAACAAAAATTTATGATTTGCGTATCGGTGGCACAGGATTTACAGAAAAAACTGCAATAGATAATGGTTTTAATGTTGTATCAGGATATGGAGAATCAACTACAAAGTTTCCTATTATACCTGGTGCTAAAAATGTAAAAGTAAAGCTGGTTGTAGATAAAGATACTAGAAAGGTTGTTGGGGGACAAGTAGTAGGTCATGAATGCGTTGCAGAAAGAGTAGATCTTATAACATATGCAATACAAAAAGATTCAACAATAGATGAGATTGCAATGTTTAGTTATTCTTCTCAGCCATATCAAACATATTATCCAGCAAATAATGCTATAATTATGGCTGCTGAAGATGCAATAAAAAAGCTTAGTTAAGGAGGATTTAAACTTGCAGAGAATAGCTATAGGAACAAACGATAAAGTAAACTTATCTAACAAACATTTTGGCATGAGCAAATATTTTATAATTTATGATGTTGATGATAATGATAATTATATAAAAATAGAAGAACGTGAAAATCCTTATTCAGAAGATAATCATAAACATGCAGATACAGACGAAATCATGGGTGTTTTGTCTGATTGCCAAGTTTTTATAGGAAAAGCTATGGGCAGAGAAAGTCAGAAAAGGATCAAAGAAGAATGGAACAAAACGCCTATTGCTGCAAAAGATCTTAATACTGTTGAAGAAGCTATTGAACTTTTTGTTAAAAAAGAATTGTAAAAGGAAGAAGGTATTAACAATGAGAGGTTTTGGCGGTGGAAGAAATCGTCAGTTAAATGGGAGTGGATTTGGGCCTGATGGTGTTTGTATATGTGAAAAATGCGGAACAGAAGTTCCGCATCAAAGAGGTGTACCTTGTTACAATTTAAGATGCCCAGTTTGTGGCTCGACGATGACACGTAAAGCTGGGTTTTCAATAAAATCTGATAATTATAGAACAGAAAAGATACCTGATGTTAAAGATGAAAAACCTGCTTTAAAATATACAAAACCTTCCAAGCCGAAAGTTGATGACTCTCTTTGCATTGGTTGTGGTAATTGTGTGAGAGTATGCCCCTTTAATGCAATAAAAATTGAAGATGGTATTGCATATATAAATCCTGAAAAATGTAGAGATTGTGGTAGGTGTATTGATATTTGTCCGGTAGGAGCAATTTCTTAAAAAAAAAGGCTACTGCATTAAACAGATTTGCGGTAGCCTTTTTTATTGCTTATTTTCCTTCCAATATTTAAAATCATATTTTTAATATTTTCTAAATCATTTACACACTCTAAAGGATTTTCAGGTACTTTTCCTGGATATATTTTATATAACTTTTTATATTCATCATGTCCTATGTTTGGCATAACTACATTAGCACCACATAAAAGCCCTTTTAAATAACCATTATTTTCTGATACAGCTAAAGCAGTAGTAGCAGGTATGTTTATATCTGGTAATAAAAGTCTTGAAAGAGCGATCATCTTTAGTACTAATACAGGACTACCCTGCTTTTCTCGCTCTAATGGGGTGTTTTCACAAGGAATAAATGGACCTATTCCCAACATATCTGCATTTATATTTTTAAAGAACAAAAGGTCATCAGCAAGCATTTCGATAGTTTGTCCAGGCAGGCCTACTAGACTTCCTGTGCCAACTTCATATCCTAATTCTTTTAAATCCATAATACATCTTATGCGGTTTTTATAGCTCATGCCTGGATGAAGTTTATTATATAAATTTTCATTTGTAGTTTCAATGCGAAGCAAGTATCTATCTGCACCTGCTTTTTTTAATTCTTTGTATTCACTTGTAGTAAGTTCTCCAATACTTAAAGTTACTGCTACTCCTAAGTTTTTAATAGTATCAACAATTTTACAAAGTGTTATTATATCAAAATATTTATCTTCACCACTTTGTAGTACTATTGTTTTAAGGCCTGAAAAGATCCCTTTTTTAGCACATTCTATTATCTCTTCTGGTTTCATTCTATATCTGGATATGGATTTATTTAAGCCTCTTAATCCGCAATAGTAGCATGTATTATTACAATAATTGCTGAATTCTATAAGACCTCTTAAATGAACTTCATCTCCAACATAAGTTTTTCTTATTTTATCTGCAGAATCAAATAGTATATCAAAAGACTCCATTAAGAGTAATTCTATAATACTCGATTTATCTAAGCAATGGTTTATTTCCAAATATTTAATATATTTAATAGTATTATCAAACAAAATTATCACCGCCTTTATTAATATTAGTATAAATCATTTGTTAAATAAAAATCAATATCTTTGTTAAACTATTTTTTTAACAAAATACTGATATTTTATTGACATAAGTCTATTATAATTTTATAATCTACTTAGAGGCGCCCTTATGGGTAGGGGTAAAATAAGAAGATTTAGGAGGTAAGTATTAATGTTAAACACAGATGTTTTAGTAATAGGAGGAAGTGCAGGAGGAATTTTGGCTGCATTATCAGCAAAAAAAACATACAAAGATAAAAAAGTAACAGTTGTGAGAATGACAGAAAAGGTTATGGTTCCTTGTGGTATACCATATATTTTTGGAACATTAAAAGATACATCAAAAAATGCAATTCCTGATGCAATGTTAACAAGTGTAGGTATTGATATAATTATTGATGAAGTCGTTTCAATTGACAATGCTAACAAAAAAGCGACAACAAAAAATAATGGTGATATTTCATATGAAAAAATGATTTTAGCTACAGGTTCAGTACCTATAATTCCATCATTTATACCAGGACATGAACTTGAAAATGTATTTCCAATAAAAAAAGACGAAGATTATTTAAAATTTGTTCAACAAAAGATTAACGAAGCAAATAATGTAGTTGTAATAGGTGGTGGTTTTATTGGTGTTGAAATGGCTGAGCAAATTAAAATGCTGGGGAAAAATGTTACAATTGTAGAAGTTGCTAATAAACTTTTGTGGCAGGCTTTTGATCCAGAATATAGTGATATGGCAGAAAAAGTTTTAAAAGATGCTGGAATTATAATAAAAACAAATACAAAAGTATCAAAAATTTTAGGGGATAAAAAAGTTCAGGAAATTGAATTTGATAATGGTGAAAAAATAAAAGCGGATATAGTAATTCTTGGCTTAGGTGTAAAACCAAATTCAGAATTAGCTAAATCGGCAGGTTTAAAGATAAATGAAAGAGGAGCAATAATAGTAGATGAGTATATGAGAACAAGCGAACCAAATATATTTGCTGTTGGCGACTGTGCAGAAAAGAAGTGTTTCTTTACAAGGAAAAATGTACCAATACTTTTAGCATCTACTGCAGCAAATGAAGCTAAAATAGCAGGAGTAAATGTATTCACATTAAGGCTTGTAAAGGAAAATAAAGGAACAATAAGTGCATTTTCAACAAAAATAGATGGGATTGCATTTGCAGCAGCTGGTTTGACAGAAACCCAAGCAAAAGCAGAAGGTTTTGATATGGTTATAGGTGAATTTACTACAATGGATAAACACCCAGGGTCACTTCCAAATGCTAAAAATATAAAAATGAAGCTTATATTTTCAAGATATTCTGGTGTTATAATAGGTGCACAGATTTCAGGAGGAGAAAGTATAGGTGAAATGATAAATATTTTAAGCCTTGCAATTCAAAAGGGTGTTACAGCATCTGAATTAAATACTTTCCAAGTTGCTACACATCCTTTGTTAACAGCTTCACCGGTATCATATCCAATAAATGCAGCAGCTTTAGATGCTGTTTCAAAAATGTAAAAATAAAACAATATATAAAATAAAAAAGGCTAATTAGCCTTTTTTATTTTATATATTGTTTTATTTTATAAAACGTGTTATAATTTTAAAAAAAGTAACACTAATTGTATGATAGTATACATTATACAGTTTAGTTATTAAATTTATATATGGAGGTTTTAAAATGTCTAAATTATTAAAAAAAATTAACATTTTGCTATCTATTATTCTTATTGCTGTTATTTCTTTAACAGCTTGCAGCAACAAAGAATCTCAAAGCAGTAAACAAGTCCCAAAAGTTTCAGAGAAACAATCACAAACTATTACAGTAACAGATTTATCAGGACGACAAGTCGAATTAAAACTTCCCGTTAAAAAAGTCGTTGGTATTGGTCCAGGTGCTTTAAGGCTTATTACATATATTGATGGTGTTGATAGAGTAGCAGGGATTGAAAACATTGATAAAAAGCTTACAGATGGACGTACTTATAATATGGTTTTTCATGATGAATTTAAAAATATGCCTGTTATTGGTCAGGGAGGTCCAGATTCTGCACCTGATGCAGAAAAACTAGTTCAGGTAAATCCTGATGTAATATTTGTAGTTTCTCTTCTTGACAAGTCAAAAGCTGATGATTTACAAGCAAAAACAGGTATCCCTGTAGTTGTTTTAAGTTATGGTAAATTAGGTACATTTGATAATGATGTGTATACTTCTTTAAATATTATTGGTAAAATAATGGGCAAAGAAAGTAGAGCTAATGAATTGATAAATCAAATAAAAGATATTGAAATTGATTTAAATAATAAAACAAAGGATATCCCTGAAGATAAAAAACTTACAGTTTATATAGGTGCTCTTGGTTTTAAAGGTGGGCATGGTATAGAAAGTACGCAAGGCAATTATCCTCCTTTTGCAGCAGTTCATGCAAAAAATGTAGCAGATACTCTAGGACAAAAAGGCAGTATAATTATAGAAAGAGAAAAATTATTATCATGGAACCCAGATATCATTTTTATTGATGAAGGAAATTTTAATTTAGTAAAGCAAGATTATCAAAAAAATCCTGATTTTTATAGAAGTTTAAAAGCTGTTAAAAATAATCAAGTATATGGTATGCTTCCATATAATCAATATACAACAAATATTGAAACAGCTCTTGCTGATTCATATTGGGCGGGCAAAATACTATATAAAGAACAATTTAAAGATGTTAATCCTGAGCAAAAAGCAGATGAAATATACACATTATTTTTTGGTGAAAAGGGTAAAAACGTGTATAATAATATGAAAGAAATCTTTGGAGGTTTTGAAAATATTAAATTTTAACATTTTTTAATATTCCCGTCTAAAAATGGCGGGAATATAATAATTGCAAAGGAGATGTAGTTTTGAGTCATCCTATTAAAGATACTATACCAGCAAGTTATAATAAATATATAAAAAGAAAATTATTAATAATATTATTTACAGCTTTAGCAACGGTAATTCTTGCTATTTATGCCATTAATGCTGGTTCTGCAGGTATAAGTACCACTGATGTAATTAAAACTTTGTTAGGGAAAGGTAGTGAAAGATTTAATATTATTGTTTGGAATATCAGAATGCCAAGAGTACTGACTGCTATTGTTGGCGGCATTGGACTTTCAGTCGCAGGATGTGTTTCACAGAGTATTTTAAGAAACCCATTAGCATCACCATTTACATTAGGGATTTCACAAGGGGCTGCTTTTGGGGCTGCATTAGCTATAATAGTTTTTGGAGCTGGAACTACAAATAATACAGATTCAGTAATTATTAATAATTCATATTTGGTGGTAATTTTTGCTTTTTTAGGTTCTATGGGTGCAACATTAGTTGTATTAATGCTTGCAAAAAATTTTAAAGTAACGCCTGAAGCTATGGTTTTAGCAGGTGTAGCATTAGGTTCTTTATTTTCAGCCATAACAATGATTCTACAATATTTTGCAGATGATGTAAAAGTTGCTTCAGTTGTTTTTTGGACTTTTGGTGATATAGGGCGTACATCATGGAGAGATTTAATAATAATGACTATAGTTGTTATATTATCTCTTATATATTTTATGTTTAATAGGTGGAATTACAATGCATTAGATAGTGGAGAGGAAACTGCAAAAGGGCTTGGCGTTGATGTGGAGAAAATAAGGCTTTATGGGATGCTTATTTCTTCCTTAATTGCTGCAACAATAACTTCTTTTGTAGGTATTATTGGTTTTATAGGACTCGTTGGTCCACACATAATGAGAAGATTAATAGGTGCAGATCATAGATTTTTAATTCCAGCTTCATCTTTTATGGGTGGTTTAATACTTTTAGCATCCGATACCTTAGGGAGGACAGTAATCTCACCAGTTGTACTTCCGGTAGGTGCAATAACATCATTTTTGGGAGCCCCTGTTTTTCTTTATGTTTTGTCAAGGGGGTATAAAAAATGATTTTAAATATTAATGGTATTGATTTTAGTTATAGTAGTATTCCAGTTTTAAAAGATGTTAAATTTGAACTAAAAAGAGGAGAGTTATTATCCATTTTAGGCAATAATGGCGCCGGTAAATCTACTCTACTTAAGTGTATAAATAATATTTTAAAACCACATAAAGGAACTATATATATAGAAAAAGAAGATTTGTTAAAGTTAAGCCGTATAGAAATAGCTAAAAAAATAGGATATGTAGCACAAAAGAATGAGAATGGTCGTTTTACTGTTTTTGATGCTGTTCTTTTAGGTAGAAAGCCTCATATAAAATGGGATGTTTCTAAAAAAGATCTAAAGATTGTTAATGATGTAATAAATAAATTTAATTTAGAAGATTTGTCTTTAAGATATTTAAGTGAATTAAGTGGTGGGGAGTTACAAAAAGTTGTAATTGCAAGGGCATTGGCACAACAGCCTCTTGTAATGCTTTTAGATGAACCTACAAATAATTTAGACTTAAAAAATCAGATTGAAGTTTTAAAAATAATAAAACACACTGTAAAAGAGCAGAATATAGCAGCAATTGTCATAATACATGATTTAAATTTAGCTCTAAGATTTTCTGATAAATTTTTACTTTTAAAAGATAATACAATATATGCATATGGAGGCGAAGAAGTTATGACTGAGTCAAATATACAAGCAGTTTATGATATACCTGTAATTGTAGAGAATGTTCGCGGAATGAAGATAGTTATTCCACTTTAAAATTTTAAACTTTAAAGCTTACTTTTGAGTTTTTTATTTTATATATAAGAATAAAATTCATAAATTATTTATTATTCTTAAAGTAGACAACATAAAAACTATTCTATTGATAACTTTTAAAAAATTTTCTTTTTGTTATTTTAAATAGAGTTAAAGGAGTGTTAATTTTGGAATTAGTTTCTATTGGTGTAATACATAGTCCGTACAAGGGGAAAAAAGATGCACCATTTCAAGGAAGAATGAGTAGTAGTGAAGTTGTTTTGGAAATATATCCAGAATATGTAGATGGTCTTTTAGATATTGAAAAAAGAAAACATATAATAGTTTTATATTGGCAACATTTAGCTAAAAGAGATATATTAAAGTCAGCAACACCTTGGGGGCCTGAGGTAAAAGGCGTTTTTGGAACGCGTTCGCCAAACAGACCAAATCCAATAGCATTTTGTGTTGCAGATCTTCTTAAAGTTGAAGGAAATAAACTTTATGTAAAGGGTGTTGATGCTTTAGACAAAAGCCCTATATTAGATATTAAAACCTATGTTTATGATCTTGATAGTGTTAAGGGTCCTGATGATGTTTTAGAGTAAAATTTTTAATTTTTTAATAAAAAAATTTTTCATAATAATTAAATATAATTATAAAAAATACTATAAATATAATATTTGACAGTATGGTATATTTTAGTAACATATAAATTAACTCTTGCTATAAAGATGATTTTATGTTACAATTTTTTAGTGAATATTGTATACAGTATACAAGGGGTGAAAAATATGAAATCAATTTATACATGTGGTATATGTCCAAATAAACCATGTGCCAAAGGGGAAGGGAATTATCCTAAAAATTGTCCTACGATTGAAAGAAGAGATATAATTGAACAATCTAAAGCTATATACAAAAAAGATGAAACTGTTCATAAAATAATGGATTTTGCAAATTCGCTTCCCAAAACTAATAGTGGCGAATTAAGAAGCAGGACAGAAGAAATATTGGAGTTTATAATGCAGATGAATTTTAGGACAATAGGTATTGCTTTTTGTTATTCTATGAGTAGAGAAGCTAAACAATTTATAAAACTTTTAGAAAAATATGATTTAAAAATAGTTCCTGTTTGTTGTAAGGTTGGATCTATAGATATAGAGGATATAGATATTAAAAAGGCAAATGAAGGTTTTACTGCAACTTGTAATCCTATAACGCAAGCTGAAATTATGAATCAGGAAAATACTGACCTTAACATTGTAATTGGTTTATGTGTCGGTCATGATATTTTATTTAATAAATATTCCAAAGCTTTAGTTACAACATTAATAGCTAAAGATAGAAAATATGCCCATTGTCCTGTAAAAGGTTTGGAAATGGCAAATGTATAATAAAAAAAAAGCACTTTTTAGTGCTTTTTTTTATATTGACGAGGCATTTAAATTATGATATCATGTATATGATAATGATAACGATTATCACTATCATATATTATTTGATATCAATTATATCGGTAATTTTATATTAAGGAGGATTTATAATGAAAACTGAAGTTTTAACTTTGGATAAACTTTCTGTTGGGACAAAAGCAAAGGTAATAAAATTAAAAGCTGAAAAAGAATTAAGAAGGCGGCTTATGGATATGGGGATTATACATGGTACACAAGTGAAAATAGATGGGATAGCCCCTTTAGGCGATCCTATTGAAATTTCAGTTTTAAATTATAAATTAACTCTTAGAAGATCTGAAGCTGCTTTGATTGAAGTGGAGGTGGTTTAAAGTGATAAATAAAGGAAAGATTTTAATTCCACTTAATATGTTATCAACTGGTCAAAAAGCAGTTATTTCAGAAATTACTGGTGGTGAAAAAGTTAGAAGAAGGCTTTTAGATTTAGGACTTAATAAAGGATCTGTAATATATGTGATTCAAAATAATATGGGTCCAATTATTTTAGCTTTAGGAGATACAAGGTTGGTTTTAGGTTTTGGTGTAGCACAAAAAGTTAAAGTAGAAGAGATATGAACTTTATTAATTTTTAAGATTTATAATTTTAAAATATAAAATCTGAATGAGTATTTATATTCAAGAAAAATTAATTAAAATATTAAAATAAATTTAAATATAAAAGTTTTTATATTATTTTTATATGTATTATTTATATAAATTTGATTTAGGTTATGTAAATTTATAACAATAAAATTATATTAGGGAGGATTATAATGACATCAGATAATTTTATAACACAAAAAAATGAACTAGTAATAGCTCTTGCTGGAAACCCAAATGCTGGTAAAACAAGTCTTTTTAATGAACTTACAGGATCCAGGCAACATGTTGGTAATTGGTCAGGAGTAACAGTCGAAAAAAAAGAAGGAAAACTTAAATATCAAGGTCAGAATATAAATATTGTTGATCTACCTGGTACTTACAGTTTAGGTGCATATTCAGAAGACGAGATAGTAGCGAGAAATTATATTATTTATGATAAACCTGATCTTGTTATTAATGTAATTGATTCTACTAATTTAGAACGAAATTTATATCTTACTATGCAGCTTCTTGAATTAGGGGCTGAAGTTATAATTGCCTTAAATATGTCAGATGAGGCCAAAGCAAAAGGTATAGAAATTAATATAAACAGATTATCAGAAATTTTATGTTTACCTGTAATACCAACAGTAGCAACAAAAGGTGAAGGGATTAGAGAACTTTTAGACACTGCATTAGAAATTTATAATAAAAAAAATTTAAAAAAATATAATATAAATTATGGAAAAGAAATTGAAGATGAAATAAAAAAATTAGAAAATGTTATTAAAAAAGATAAGGTTTTATCCAAGGAATTTTTGCCGCGCTGGGTTTCGTTGAAACTTTTAGAAAATGATGAAAATATAACTCAAATGATAAATAATAATAAAGATATTATAAAACAATTAAAAGAGAGTAAAGACAGATTAGAAGCGATATTTGGAGAAGAACCGGAAATTATAATAGCTGATAAAAGATATGGTATTATTTCTGGTATTACAAAAGAATGTGTTACAAGACATTTTACACAGGAGGAAAGATATACTTTATCAGATAAAATTGACAAAATTGTTACAAACAAATATTTAGGGATACCTATTTTTCTTGTTGCTATGTGGGCAATTTTTCAATTTACTTTTGCTGTAGGAAATCCTTTATCAGACCTTATTGAAACTTTTTTTGATTGGTTTGGTAAAATTTTAAGTAATGGTTTATCAAGTTTTGGTATTAATGATTTTATAATATCTTTTTTTGTTGATGGTATAGTTGGCGGTGTTGGGTCTGTCCTTGTTTTTGTGCCAATAATATTCTTATTATTTTTTGTCATATCTATTTTAGAAGACAGCGGGTATATGGCAAGGGCTGCTTATGTTATGGATAAAGTGATGAATGCATTGGGCCTTCATGGGAAATCTTTTATACCTATGATTTTGGGTTTTGGATGTAATGTGCCAGGAATTATGGCAACAAGGACACTGGAAAATAAAGAAGATAGACTCATTACAATATTGATAAATCCTTTGATGTCATGTGCCGCAAGATTACCGGTTTATGTTTTGTTTGCAGGAGTTTTTTTTACTGCAAATCAAGGCTTGGTTGTATTTTCAATATATTTATTAGGAATTGTATTAGCTATAATTATGGCAAAAATTTTTAAAAGATTTATATTTAAAGGCAAGACTTCTCCTTTTATAATGGAACTACCACCTTATAGAATTCCAACATTAAAAGGACTATTTATACACATGTGGGAAAGAGGCAGTTTATTTATTAAAAAAGCGGGGACTATTATTTTAGGTGTAGTTATATTAATCTGGGTATTATCAAATTTACCGGTGGGAGTAGAATATGCAAGTTCAGATAGTTTAATAGGTAGATTGGGAAATTTTGTTGCACCAATATTAAAACCTGCTGGATTTGGAACATGGGAGGCAGCTTCATCTCTTATCTTTGGTATTTTGGCTAAAGAAGTTGTTGTTGGAACTCTTGGTGTTTTATATAGTGCAGAAGGTGACGGTTTAATTACAGCCATAAAGCAAAATTTTACACCTTTATCAGCATATGCCTTTATGGTTATGACTTTAATTTATATACCCTGTGTTGCCGCAATTGCTGCTATAAAAAGAGAAACAAATTCATGGAAATGGACTTTTTTTGCAGTAGGTTATACTTTAATTTTGGGTTGGATTATGGCAGTTATTGTATATCAGGGAGGGAAGCTTATTGGGCTTAGTTAAAACAAGAGAGGTTGGTTTTTATGGAGTATATAATTTTAATTGCTGCAGGACTTTTTTCATTATGGATATTGTATAATAGTTTTAGACGTGGAATTAAAAATGATAAATGTGCTAATTGTCCTTTAAAAAATAATTGTAGCTCTTTAAATATTAATAAAAAATGATTTGCTAAGGGGGGAGATTATGGAATGGTTAAAAATCCTGAAAGAGGATATTTTAAGGTTTTTGCGCGAGAAAGATGATAATACCTCTACATTTAATGAAATAACTTTGGAAAGTAAACTGGAAAAAGAGGATGTCGTAAAAGCCTTAAAAAGCTTAGAAAATGACGATTATATAAAAATATCAAAAGAAAGTGTATGTTTAACATCTCAAGGGAAGTTAAAGTCACAAGAAATTTTTGAAAAGCATACATTTATAGAAAATGTTTATAATCACCAAATAGCTCATGCTTTAGAACATTATGATACTAATGATTTAAAGGTAGCTTTTGAAGATGTCTCATCCCCTTTAAAATTAAATAATTTTAATCAAAATGATACAGGATTTATTGTAAAGTTATCTATAGATAATCCTATGATTTTATCCAGATTAATAGGTCTTGGATTGGCACCAGGGAGTTATTTTAAAATCATAAAAAAAAGAAGTGATTTATTAGTGATAGAAAGTCATAGAAGATTAATAGTTCTGGATAAGAAAATAGGAGATAATATAGAGGGAGTGTTAAAAGATGAGAGCTTTATTAGTAGGACAGCCTAATGTAGGAAAATCACTTTTTTTAAACACTATAACAGGTGCAAAAGTCATAGTATCTAATTATCCTGGAACAACTGTTGATGTTACCAAGGGAAGTGTAAAAGTTGAAAATGAAGTTTGGGAATTTATAGATACTCCTGGAATTTATAGTTTAACTCCCACCAGTGAGGAAGAAAAAGTTACTTATAGGTTGATACTTGAGAAAAATTACGATTTTGTAATACAAATTCTTGATGCTCTTGCACTGGAGAGAAACTTAATAATTTCTCTCCAACTAGCAGAGCTGGGAGTCCCTTTTTTAATAGCAGTAAATTTTTATGAAGAAGCATTGAAAAAAGGAATAAATATAGATTTAGAAGCTTTAGAAAAATTGTTTGGTGTTCCTGTAATTGTTATAAATCCATTTAAAAAAGAGTTTGACAAACTTAAATCATCTTTCAAATTAGTTAGAAAGTCAAATTATAAAGTCTATTATGATGATTATATAGAAGAGATGATTAAAATAATAGAGGATAAAATAGATTTATCGGATAAATTCTCTAGAAGAGGTATTGCTGTAAAAGTATTAGAAGAAGAAAATATGGTATCTAAAATTTTAAATTTAAATAGTTTTGAAACTTTAAAACAAAGTTATAAAGAAGTACATCTTAATATTTCTAAGGATATTGTAATTACAAGGGCAGGATATGCTTTTTATATTTCTCAGAAAATTTTGACTTACAAAGAAGATAAAAAAAACAGCTTGAATTTCCTTGATAATTTTATAATACATAATCCTTTAGGAAGTGCGATATTTAGTTTGGCTGTTCTGTCATTTATATTTTTAGTTTTATTTTATGTTGGCGGTTATTTTCAGGATACTTTGGGCAATTTATTTGAAAAATATGCAAATAATATAAGCAATTATCTGCTAAATTATCCTTTTTTTAGTGTACTTGTTTTTAATGCATTTATTGGGCTTGCAGCGGGAATAAGCATTGCAGTACCATATGTAGGTATATTTTATATTATACTTACTTTCATGGAGGATACAGGTGTTTTATCTCGTTTTATAATTGCACTAAATGGTATAATGTCTAAACTTAATCTTCCTGCAAAAGCAATTATTCCTTTAATGTTAGGTTTTGGCTGCAGTGTCCCAGCTATAAGATCTACTAAAGTATTAGGAGATTTTAAAGACAGATTAAAAGTTGCAATACTTTATTCAACTGTGCCTTGTTCTTCAAGAAATGCAATACTTTTTGGTGTTGTTGGGCATTATGCAGGTATATGGTATCTTATATTTACTTATATTGTACTTTTTGTTGTATTTATATTAACTTCTAAGATTATAGGAGTAGTAATTTCAAAAGAAAAATTGCCTGTTGTAGAAGAAATGCCTCCTTATCGTATGCCTGTTATAAGGAATCTTTTTATAAAAGCATGGGTGAGGATGGAGGATTTCGTAATAGTTGTTATTCCACTTTTAGTAGCTGGTGGAATATTGTATGGAATATTTGAATATTATGACCTTACGTATTATATAGTAAATCCTTTTAAATTTTTAACAGTTAGCTGGCTTGGACTTCCTGCAAATTCGATAATTCCACTTCTCTATGGTTTTTTGCAGAAGGACCTTGTAATAGCTATGTTGGCTAACGCCATGGGTACTTATGATTTTGCTAGCGTTTTAACAAATCTTCAGATATTTACATTTGGTTTAGCATCATCAATTCAGATACCATGTATAATTGCTTTTGGTATGTTTATAAAAGAATTTGGCCTTAAAAGAGCATTGATTGTTACAATTTCTACTTTTTTATATGGCATGCTGATTGCTGGTCTTATTTATAGATTAATTGCATTGATATAAAAATAAAAGGAGGGTTACTATTATGAAGATACATTTTCAGAGGGAATGGATGAAAGATCTTTTTTATGAAGGGTGGGTGTACGAAAAGCCTCTATTGGTAAGTGGACCGGGAGGCTCAGGCAAGCCTTTAATAGGGAATTTCTTTGCTGACGAGTGGCTTAAAAAAGGCGGAAATGTGATATTTATGACTGCCAGCACTACTATTGAAACACACAAGGAAATGATGAAACATTTAGGCTGTGATTTAGAAAAATATGAAGAAGAAAAAAGATTATTTTACATTGAACTTGCACCACAGATAGAAAATATAGAGGAAGTTTCTGAAAATTCAATAAGAGCAAATTATGTCAAACCAGATGTTTGGGACAAAGCCTTAGATTTGGCAAAAGATAGAATCAAAAAAGAAAACAGTTTAAATACACTTGTAACAAGTGCCTCTCTTAATCTATTGTTCTTTTCAAAGACTTATGGTGAAAAGATGTACGAGAAGTTAAAGCATTTGGTTAGAAATGAAGATAAAAATTACTTTTATGTTCTTACTTTGAATAGTGATGCCTACAAGGATTGGGCAAGGACTTTAGAGGAAGATTCTTATAATCTTTTGATGAGTGGAATGAATAAAGAAATGAAGTTGACTTTGAAGGTGGTTAAAATGCATCAGGTTAAATATAAGGAAGAAGAAATTGTAGTGCCTCTAACTCAGGATATAATCATGGAAATAAAAAAAGAGGCGGAAAGTGGGAGGACAAACTTAATACCTGCTATTAAAAAGTTGTAGGGAGGTGTTATTTTTGAAATTTCCTGCTTATTTTGAATTAGAAGGCTTAAAATTTAGTTTGCCATCGTTTACCTTACTTGCAGGGCCTATGGCGGCCGCAAAACCCTTGTTTGCTCAAAAATTTATAGCTAATTTTTTAAATAAAATAGAAGGCGCAAATGTGTTTTATCTTGCAACAAGTGCTCCTATAGAAGGGATATTAAGGAATTTGCAAGTATTTGGGCTAAATGAAGAAAGAAGGAATATAACTTTTTTTGACTATGACCCCGCAGTAAAAGAGCTAAGAGAGGAAGAAGATAATTATTACAAGGGTGATTACAGTAATCCTAAAATTCTAAATCAGATACTGGATTTAGCAAATGAGAATGCGGTTATTGTTATACCTTCTTTTACGCTACTTCTTGTGAATGCTGAAAAAAAAGAAGAGCTTGCAGAGACTTTACTTGAGGCTTTTAAGAATAAGAAGTTGATTTTGTTTGTAGCTGTTAATTCAGAGATGTTTCAAGATCTCAATGGAAAATTGATTGGAGTATCTGATAACTTTTTAGAGTTTTTTAAAAAGGGAAAAGAGATTTTTATAAAAGTTGTTAAATTCAAAGGGAAATATGATAAAGAAGAAAAAGAGTTTAGATTTAAAAAAGAAATTTTTACAACTACAAAAAAAGAAGTTGTAGAAAAAACGTCAAATGTGATAAAGAAAAAAAAAGCTGAGAAAATAAAACCCCTGCAGTAGCAGGGGTTTTATTGAATAACAAAAGATGCTAATATAGATGGGAGGACATTTATGAAATTTTTTACATTAAGACAAGATATATTCCATGATATAATAGAGTGTCTAATAGCAGCATTGGAAGCAAAAGATGTTTATACGAAAGGCCACTCAATAAGGGTAGCTGATATGACTGTAGATTTAGCTAAAAAGATAGGATTGAGGGGAAAAGAGCTTGAGAAAGTACATATTGCAGCACATTTACATGATATAGGTAAAATTGGTATTTCAGATCAAATATTAAATAAAAAAAGCAAACTTCTTCCACATGAATTTGAAATTATAAAGATGCACCCTGTAATTGGGTATAACATTTTAATAAAATCAAAAAGACTAAAGGAGATAGCTCAGATTGTGCTTTACCATCATGAAAGATGGGATGGCAGAGGATATCCCGATGGATTGAAAGAAACCAGAATTCCTTTGGGTGCACGAATTATCTCGATCTGTGATAGTATTGATGCTATGGCTTCAAATAGGGCTTATAGACAAAGGCTACCTTGGGAACAAATAAAGAATGAAATTTTAAATTATAAAGGATTACAATTTGATCCAGTTATAGTAGATGAAATAGATACTCATCTGTGGAATAAATGGGGAAAAATGTATGAGATTTATTAATAATTAAGTAATAGAGAAGGATTTTTATTAAATGTATCGAATTATATAATATAAAGAATATAGTGAATAATTTATATTTTGTTAAGGGGGGAGATATAATGTTTGATGAATTTAGACCTACAAGAGCGGAAATTTTTCTTGATAATATAGCTTATAATTTTAATGAAATCAAAAAGATGGCAGGTAGTAATGTTAAATTAATGGGTGTTGTAAAAGCAAATTCATATGGACATGGGTCAATAGAAGTGGCAAATACTTTAATTAAAAATGGAGTAGAATATTTAGCTGTTGCTACAGTTGAAGAAGGGATCGAATTAAGAAACAGCGGAATTCTAACTCCTATTTTAGTTTTTGGATATACTCCGCTTAATTTTGCAAAAGTTTTAATTTCATATAATATTACACAAACAGTATTTGAATTATCATATGCAGAAGAATTATCAAAAATTGCATTAAAAGAAAATAAAAGAGCTTTGATACATATAAAACTTGATACAGGTATGGGAAGATTAGGGTATACAAATACAAATAAAGCAGTAAATGACATTATAAATATGAGTAAACTGCAAGGTATTATAATAGAAGGGATATATAGCCATTTTTCTACATCTGATGAAAAAGACAAAGCATACTCTATAAAACAATTTACTCAATTTAAGAATGTTGTTAATGCTATAGAAATGGAAAATATACATATACCAATAAAACATATTGCAAACAGTGGAGCTATTTTAGATTTAAAAGAAACATATTTAGATATGATAAGACCAGGTATTATATTATATGGAAGTTATCCTTCCAAAGATGTTAAAAAGATAATAAATATAAAACCTACAATGAATTTTAAAACCAAAATTGTATATATAAAAGATATGCCCAAAGGACAAGCGATTAGTTATGGACGTACATTTATAACAAAAAGACCATCTAAAATTGCAACTCTTCCCGTAGGATATGCTGATGGACTTAACAGGCTTTTATCAAACAATCATAATGTTTTGGTTAAAAATAATTTTGCACCAATTGTCGGAAGAATATGTATGGATCAGTGCATGATAGATGTTACAGACATAAAAGGAGTAAATGTAGGTGATGATGTTGTATTATTTGGGGAACAGGGCGATAAAAATATAAAGGTTGAAGAAGTTGCTGATAAATTAAATACAATACCTTATGAAGTATATTGTAGCATATCTAGAAGGGTCCCAAGAATATATATAAGTAATGGTAAAATAATAGGAGTAAAAAATTATTTAGAATAAGATACTAAATATGGTAATTATTTATATGGTATTATACCTTATAAATAATATATAAATAGCTCTTTAAAATTTTAGAAATATTAGATATTTAAAGAGCTATAAAATTTTAAAAAAGGAGGTAAGAAAATGGGGAATTTGTTTAGAAAAAAAAGTATAGGCGAGGCATTGGAATTAGCATCCGAGGAAAAATATAAATTAAATAGGGCATTAGGGCCTTTGCAGTTAATGTTATTTGTTCTTGGTGCTACTATAGGTGCAGGTATTTTTGTACTACCTGGTGTTACAGCAGCTTTACATGCAGGTCCTGGAGTAATAATGTCTTTTGTAATTGGAGGCATTGTTACAATGGCTGTTGGTCTTTGCTATGTTGAATTTGCATCTATGGTTCCTGTTGCGGGAAGTGCATATACGTATTCCTATATAGCCCTAGGGGAAATACTTGCTTGGATTGTAGGTTGGGATTTGATTTTTGAATTTACTGTAATAGCAAGTACCGTATCTGTTGGTTGGGGTGGATATGTAAATTCACTTTTGCAGTCTATGGGTATAACACTTCCAGTTGTATTAAGTCATGATATAGCACATGGTGGTTTTATCAATCTACCAGCAATATTAGGTATTTTAATTGTTGGTTTTACAGCACTTAGCGGCATTAAAAATGCAGGTAGAGTTAACACATTTTTTACAATGGCTAAAGTTTTAGCTATATTTGTATTTTTATCTATTGGGATATTCCATATACGCCCTGGTAATTGGGTTCCTTTTGCTCCCTTTGGATGGGGAGGTATTATGACTGGAGCAGCATTGACCTTTTTTGCATATACAGGTTTTGATGGTGTTACTACTTTATTAGAAGAAGTTAAAAATCCTAAAAAAGATATACCTATTGCTCTTATAGGTGGACTTACTACAGTAACACTTTTATATGTTGCTGTTGCTGCGGTGTTAACAGGAATTGTAAATTATAAAGACCTAGATGTTCCAAATCCAACAGCTTTTGCTTTAATGCAAGTGGGAATAAACTGGGGTGGTGCATTTGTATCAGTTGCAGTACTTTTCGGTCTTATAGCAACGATGTTGGCAAATGGGCTAAGTGCAACTCGTGTTCTTTTTGCTATGAGTCGTGATGGACTTTTACCTGATGGCATTGCAAAAGTATCTCCTAAAACAAGAGTTCCATTGATACCTACATATGTTGTATTTGGAACAGCACTATTATTAGGAGGCTTTTTATCTGTCGGCGAATTGGCAGAGTTAGCAAATATCGGAGGATTGACCGCCTTTGCCTTAACAACAATCAGTGTTATTGTATTAAGGTATACAAAGCCAGATGAACAAAGAGGATTTAAAGTGCCAGCAATATGGTTAATAGGTACTATTGGTGTATTTGGGTCACTTGCACTTATTGCAAGTTTACCTCTTGTTACTTTAATACGCTTCGTAATCTGGCTTTTAATTGGATTGATAATATATTTTAGTTACGGAAGATATCATGCAAGAGTAAAAGATTATGTAGAGTAAAATATAATTTTTATAATTTATCTAATATTGTAAATAAAAGAAAAGAGCTGTTTTTAAGACAGTTCTTTTCTTTTATTTACAATATTTATTTTATATTATTATTGACATATGTCAATTAAAAATGTATATTGTAATTGTAAATATTTATATATGTGGTGATTAAATGAAAAGTAATAATTTAAGTGATTATATAATTAAAAATTTAAAAATGCAGGGTTTTAAGATAACAGACAATAGACGGGTTCTTATTAATGTTTTTTTAAGTAATGTAAACACTCATTTTAATTTTGAAGAACTTTTTAAAGAAGTCCGTTTAAAATGTCCCTCTTATGGTATTGCAACTCTATACAGAAATTTAAAATTATTTGTTGATGTTGGAATATTATCAGAAAATATTATAGATGATGTAAAATATTATGAATTAAAAATGTTCAGTAAGAAAAAATTACATGCACATCTTATATGTAAAATATGTGGCAGTATAGATGAATACCATAATCCTGACATTATTAAATATATAAAAATCATTGATAATAAATATAATTTTGATGTGTATTATGGCGAGCTAAACTTTTATGGTATATGTAATAAGTGTAAATTAAATAATAAAGAAATTAAATAAAGTTTTTATTGACAAGTATATTGTAAGGTGATACACTATATATTGATATAAGAAAATAATATATACTATATTTTGTGGATAATTGAATTATATAAATATGAGTGCTTAATTAATAATTAATTTAATTAAGTTAATGGGGAAGCATGTGAAATTCTTGCACGGTCCCGCCACTGTGATGGGGAGGTCTTTGCATATTTATTGCCACTGTCCTGAATTTAGCTGAACAAGATTTTTATAAAGAATAAAAATAAAAAATTCAGCTAAGTGTAAGATGGGAAGGCGCAAAGATTTATGAACCTAAGTCAGGATACCCGCTCATATTTTATTTACTAACTCTACGGTCGATAGAGGAGGTGAAAGGTTAATTAGTAAATTGGCCTCTTACTTATCGTCTGTAAGAGGTTTATTATTTTGGGGTTTAGAGGAATTAAATATTTTTTTGGAGGTATTGCAAATGAATGTTATAAAAAGAGATGGAAGGCAAGTTGAGTTTGACATGAATAAGATTACAAATGCTATTTATAAGGCTTTTAAAGCAGTAGGAGATGATAGTTTTGATGATGTTTTGAAAATCTCCAAAAAGATAACACAAAATATAAAATTGAATTTTGCAGACACAATTCCAACAGTGGAACAAATACAGGATATTGTCGAGCAATATCTTATAAGAGAAGGTTATGGTAAAGCCGCAAAAGCTTATATTCTTTATAGGAAACAACATCAGGATATTAGAAATTTTAAAAATATGTTTATGAATATTGAAAAAATGGTTGATGAATATATTGGCAAACTTGATTGGAGAGTTAATGAAAATAGCAATATGAGTTATTCTCTGCAAGGTTTGAACAACCACATTTCAAGTTCAATTACAGCACAGTACTGGCTAAATAAAATATATCCTGAAGAAGTTAGAAATGCCCATATCAATGGTGATTTTCATATTCATGATTTAGGACTTTTGTCAGTATACTGCTGTGGATGGGATTTAAAAGATTTACTAATAAATGGTTTTACTGGTGTTGAAGGCAAGGTACAGAGCAAGCCACCAAAACATTTTAGGTCTGCTTTGGGTCAAATTGTTAACTTTTTTTATACCCTTCAGGGAGAAGCAGCCGGAGCTCAGGCTTTTTCAGATTTTGACACATATTTAGCACCATTTATATATTATGATAAACTTTCATATAAAGAGGTAAAACAAGCTCTACAAGAATTTATATTTAATATAAATGTACCTACAAGAGTTGGATTTCAAACACCTTTTACAAATATAACAATGGATTTAGTAGTACCTGATATAATGGCAAATGAAGCTGTAATTATTGGCGGCAAATTAATGGACAAAACTTATAAAGAGTTTCAAAAAGAAATGGATATGCTAAATTTAGCTTTTGCAGAAGTCATGATGGAAGGTGATGCAAGTGGAAGAATCTTTACTTTCCCTATACCCACATATAATATAACAAAGAATTTTAATTGGGAAAGCCAGGTTATTGATAAGATAATAGAAATGACAGCAAAATATGGTCTTCCTTATTTTAGTAATTTTGTGAATAGTGATTTAAATCCTGAAGATGCAAGGTCTATGTGTTGTAGATTAAGACTTGACAACAGGGAATTGAGAAAACGTGGGGGTGGCCTTTTTGGAGCTAATCCTCTTACAGGTTCAATTGGTGTTGTGACTATAAATATGCCTAGAATTGGATATCTGGCTAAAACTAAAAAAGATTTTTTCTCTAAGCTGGAAAGATTAATGGATATTTCTAAAACCAGTTTGGAGATAAAGAGGGAAATCCTTGAGAAGATGACTGAAGAAGGATTATATCCTTATGCAAAGTTTTATTTGCGAGATATTAAAAAAAGATTTGGGTATTATTGGCAGAATCATTTTAATACAATAGGCTTAATTGGAATGAATGAAGCATTGCAAAATTTTATGGGTGTTGATATAGCCAGTGATGAAGGCAAAAACTTTGCACTGGAAGTATTGGACTTTATGAGAAATAAAATGGAAGAATATCAACTGGAATCTAATTTAATGTATAATTTAGAAGCATCTCCTGCAGAAGGAGCATCATATAGACTTGCCAAAAAGGATAAGGAGCTATATCCAGATATTATAACTGCTGGTGATAGTGTTCCATATTATACAAACTCCACACAGCTTCCTGTTGATTTTACTGAAGATATTTTTACAGCACTGAATTTACAAGAGGATTTGCAGATTAAATATACTGGTGGTACCGTATTGCATGGTTTTATAGGGGAAAGTATCAGTGATATAAACACTTGTAAAACTCTTGTAAAAAAAATAGCCCATAATTACAAAATACCATATTACACTATTACTCCGACATTTTCTATTTGCGAAGACCATGGTTATATTTCTGGAGAGCATTTTGAATGCCCTTATTGTGGCAAAGAATGTGAAGTTTATAGTAGAGTAGTAGGCTATTACAGACCTGTGCAAAACTGGAATGAAGGTAAGAAAAAAGAGTTTAAGCAAAGAAAGGAATATGCAATATGATATATGATTTTATGCCTGTATCATTTGTGGATTTTCCAGGTAAAATCGCCTCAACTGTTTTTATCAGTGGATGTAATTTCAAATGTCCCTACTGCCATAATAGTTATTTAATTCCTATGCAAAAGGGAATTAAAAATGAAAATGATTTTTTTGAGTATATAAAAAGTAGATCTAATCTTATCGAGGGAGTATGTATAACTGGTGGAGAGCCAACTTTGTGGAATGGTTTAAAGGATTTTATAAAGAATATAAAGGATTTAAATTTTAATATTAAGTTAGATACAAATGGATCAAATCCAGATGTTTTAGAAAACTTATTAGATGAAAATTTACTCGATTATATAGCTATGGATATAAAGGCACCAATAGATAAATATGAAATATTTTTAAAAAACAAAAAAGAAATAAACAATGTTCAAAAAAGTGTAGAAATAATTAAAAACTCCGATATAGATTATGAATTTAGAACTACTGTAAATGATAAGCTTCTTAATTTAGAAGATTTTAAGGCTTTAGCTGATTGGATTTCTCCTGTCAAAAGGTATGTTTTACAAAGATACAAATATGTTGAAGGAGTTTTAGATAGAGAAAAAAGTGGTACAGATAATTGTAGTATTGAATTTTTATTAAAAATAAAAGATATAATATCTAATAACTTTGAGGAGATAATAATAAGAGAATAATTATTTAGCACAGGAAATTTTCCTGTGTTTTTTTATTAATATTTATTAATATTAAAGTTTATCTTGTAATAAAAATATAATATATTCTTTAAAATGTGACACATAAAGAATTATTACAAGTAATGAAATTTTTATTTATATTAATTAAATTAAGAAAAAAACATAAGAAATAATTTTAAAATATGTAATATAAAAATATGTTATTTTAATTACATAGAAAAGAATTTTTATAATAGACATAAATCAAAAACCATTTTATAATATAATTAAGAATATAAATGCGTTTATATTGGGGAAGAAGGCGAGGATAATGTTTGAAGGAATGCAGCTTTCACTTAACTATCAAATAATTTTGCTATTAGTAGTAGGAGTTTTTTATCTGTTTATACAAAATATAGAGAAAGAAAAATATATTCTGATTTGGGGTTCATGCTGGGGGTTAGATTTACTGCGGTATGTTTTAGAATATATGATTGAATATAAAATTATAAAAAATGTTACTTTACCACAGTTGATAATTTTTATTTTACTTACAATAAGCAGCATAATGTTTACTTATGGATTTTATTTATTCTTTAAAAAGAAGATTTCTAATAAAAACATGCTGCTTTTTTCACTGTTAATTATATGGTATTTATTAGGCAAATTATTAGGATATAGAAATTATATTGACACTTTTCCAATGTATTTTTATCTCGGATTTATAAGCATAATTGCTGGAATATTAATATTAAAAGAAGTTACATTTTCTAAAGTGATATCAAGATTCATTATAGGAATATTATTAATTATTTTAGGTACAAGAGAATTAACTTATCCTATAGTTAAACATTTTGCTCTAACAATGTATATTATAGATTTTGATCTTTTATATTCTTTAAAACTTATCATTATAATAGTTTTACTTTTACAGTTTTATGAAGATGCAAGGAGTAAGTTATTAATCAGTGATGAGAAGCAAAAGGAATTTATTAAATCTTTGCATGAAGAAAAGGAATGGCTAAAAGTCACACTTAGGAGTATAGGAGATGCAGTTATAGCAACAGATAAAGCTGGTAATATAAAATTTATAAATCCGACTGCTGAAAGACTTATGGGTTATAAAGAAAAAGAGGTTTTAGGAGAAAAAATCGGAAAAGTTTTTAACATTATAAATGAGGATACGAAGAAAAAAGCGGAAATACCAATAGAAAAAGTTTTAAAAACAGGTGAAATACAAGGACTTGCTAATCATACTGCCTTAATTACTAAAGATGGTAATGAAATTGCTATTGCAGATTCTGCCGCTCCAATAAAGGATATTGACAATAAAATAATTGGAACAGTTATGGTTTTTAGAGATGTTAGTGATAAAAGGCAATATGAAAAATTATTAAAACATTATGAGTTTATTGTTAATTCGTCAAATGAAGGAATAGGGAGTTTTAGTATAGATGGAATAATACAGACATGGAATGCTGGATGTGAAAGAATATATGGATATAAGGCAGAAGAAATAATAGGGAAAAGCATATATGATACTGTAATTCCTGATTTTGAGAAAGAAAAGATTAAAGATATTTTAGAAAAGCTTTTAAAAGGTCAAAATGTAAAAAGTTATGAAGGAATAAGAATGAGAAAAGATGGAAGCTTTGTTAATGTACTTGTTTCAATTGCTGTATTAAAAAACAGCAGTGGAAAATTTTTGGGTATATCCTTTGTTTCCCATGATATAACGGAAAGAACGCGATCAGAACAGATTTTAAAAAGATATAAATTACTTTTTGATAATATAAATGATATAATTTTATTTGCTGAATTTGAAGACGGGAGAATTATTGAAGCTAATAAGGCTGCTTTAAATGCTTATGGTTATAGTTTAGATGAACTTTTAAATATGAATATTTTTGAACTATGTGATTGTAAAAGAGATTTTTTAGAGCATAGAATTTTTGATTCAACTGATTCTGCTGGATTAATTGAAATGAAACATTTACGTAAAGATAAGTCATCTTTCTATGTTGAAGTAAATGCAGTAAATGTGGAATTTCAAAATCAAAGGTATGTTTTAGCAGTTATAAGAGATATAACAGAAAGAAAGATTGCACAAGAAAGAATAGAACATTTAGGAACACATGATATACTTACAGGATTATACAATAGAAACTTTTTTGAAGAATATATGCTTCTTATTGAAGATAAGGGAATCGTGCCAACTGGCATAATAATGTGCGATGTTGATGGACTTAAAATTGTAAATGATACAATGGGACACAAAGCTGGAGACGAATTATTAAAAGCAGCTGCAGATATACTTACATATTCTTTGAGAAGTAAGGATATTATTGCAAGAATAGGCGGAGATGAATTTGCAGTTATATTACCTGATACAGATTTAAATTTAGTTTCAAGTATTGCAGAGAGAATAAAAAAAGCAGTTTGTGATAGTAAATTTAAATATGAAAATTTTAATATTGCATTAAGTTTTTCTGTGGGTTATGCAGTAAAGACGAATAATTATATAACTTTGGAAGAAGTATTAAAAAAAGCAGATGAAAATATGTATAAAGAAAAACTTTTTAATAAGTCTAATACATACAGAAAAGTTCTAAATTCTATATTAAAGATTTTTGAATATAAGCAGCCATTTTTAAAGGTTCATGGGCAAAAAGTAACTAAGTTAATTTTTGATGTTGCAGAATGCTTAAATATATCAAAAAGCAGATTGAAAAATTTAGAGCTTTTAGCTGAGTTTCATGATATAGGTATGATTGGAATTCCACATGATATTATTTCAAAAAATGAAAATTTATCAGAAAATGAAAAAGATGAACTAAAAAGACATACGGAGATTGGCTATAGATTAGCATTGTCATCTCAAGATTTAGCACATATTGCAGATATGATTTTGATGCATCATGAGTGGTGGAATGGCGGAGGGTATCCCCTTGGGGTAAAAGGTGAGGATATACCTTTTGAATCTAGATTATTGTCCTTAGCAGATGCATATATTACAATGACTGAAGAAAATAATTTATCAAAAGAAGAAGCTTTTGATGAAATAAAAAAATTATCAGGTGTTAAATTTGATCCAATTTTAACAGAAAAATTTTTAGAATGTCTCATGAAGACTTGATATTTTATTTATTACAATATAAAATATATATTAATTGTCGACTATAAAAAAATAGGATGTGATAATAATGCCACGACCTCCAAAATGTAGATGGGTTCAAGGTGAACCAGATATAACTTACTTCAAGCCAATGGGGGTACCAATGCATTTATTAGAAGAAGTTATATTAACAGTAGAGGAATTTGAAGCTATAAGATTAAAAGATTTAGAAGGTTTAGAACAGGAAGATTGTGCTGACAGAATGAAAGTATCAAGACCTACATTTTTTAGAATAATAATGTCTGCTAGAGAAAAGATTGCAGATGCTCTGGTCAATGGTAAGGCAATAAAAGTAGAAGGCGGTAATTATAAAATATATGAAGGTGGCCAAAATGGTCATCATGGAAGGCACAGGCATGGATTTTAATGTAACAAAGATTAAAATTTTATTAGATTTTCATATATTTTTACAAAACCTTTCATATATATAGTATAATAAATTTTGGACTATATATATGAAAGGATGAATTTAATGATACTTGTAAAAAATCTTTTAGATATTGTAATTCATTTAGATAAATATTTAGGGAATATAATACAATTATATGGGCTATGGACATACTTGATTTTATTTACAATTATTTTTTTTGAGACAGGAGTTGTTATCACACCTTTTTTGCCGGGAGATTCGTTGATATTTGCTGCTGGTGCATTTGCTGCAATAGGGAAATTAAATATAATATATATATTTATATTACTGGCATTTGCTGCAATTTTAGGTGATACAATAAATTATCATATAGGAAAGTTTGTTGGAATAAAAATTTATGAGAGTAATATTAGATTTATAAAAAAAGAATATTTAATTGAGACAAGAGACTTTTATGATAAATATGGTTCAATTGCTATTGTATTAGGTAGATTTATCCCAATAATAAGGACTTTTGTGCCTTTTGTAGCGGGTATAGGCAAAATGAACTATTTTAAGTTTTTATTTTATAATTCAATTGGTGGAATATGTTGGGTTGCACTTTTTGCTTTCGGTGGTTTTTATTTTGGTAATTTACCTATTGTTAAAAACCATTTTGGATTTGTAACAATAGGTATTATACTTATATCTGTTATACCAGCTATAATTAGTATATTTAAAAAGAAATGAAGCCTTCTAAGAGGCTTTATTTCTTTTTTGAAGGTAGCCATATTGTAAATATACTTCCCTTTCCTATTTTACTTGTAACATCAATTTTTCCGCCATGTACAGTAGCAATCCAATTACTTATGGATAAACCTAATCCAGTTCCTCCATCTTTTCTTGATCTTGATTTATCTGAACGATAAAATCTCTCAAATATATGTGATATATCTTCTTGTGAAATTCCAATACCAGTGTCTTCAATAGATGTTTTTATATAATCTTTTTTATTTTCAACATAGACTTTTATTTTTCCACCGGGGAGTGTATATTTTATTGCATTGTCAATTATGTTGTACAAAAGCTGTGTTATACGAGTTTGATCGCCTAAGATATATGATGGTTCGTTTTTTATTAATTTTAAATCTATATTATTATTAGAAGCAATGGGTTGTAGCTCTAAAACAACACCTTCAACTATTTCGCTATAGTTTAGATTTTCCATTGTTAAATTTTCAGAGTTTGAATCACTTCTTGCAAGGAATAGTAAATTGCTTATAAGTTTGCCCATATGTTTTGCTTCATCAAGTATAACTGTAAGTGCTTTTATATATTCTTCATCAGATCTTTTTGTATTAAGTGCAGATTCTGCTTGACTTTGTATTACAGCGATAGGAGTTCTAAGCTCATGGGAAGCATCATGGGTGAATTGTTTTTGTCTTTTAAATGAATTTTCTAATCTTTCAATCATAATATCAAATGTTTGTGCCAATCGCCCTATCTCATCATTTGTGTATGTAAGATTTAACCTTTTTGAAAGATCTCCAACACTTATTTCACGTGCTATATTTATCATATGACTTATTGGTTTTAGTGCACGATTAGAAATTAATAAACCACCAATGATAGCAACAAAAATTACTATAGGTATTAAGAATAATATAATTGAAGACAGATTTTTCATAGATGCTTCCATTAGATTTAAAGGCTGAGATAAAACTATTACAGCAAGGATTTTATTATCAGAATATATAGGAGAAGAATATATCCGAAAATGGTCATCTCCTGATGAAATTGTTTTAAATGTACCTATAAAATTAGTACTGTTTTTTGTATATTTGTTTAAAACATCATTTGGAATATTTGATTCTAACGGTTTTAAATCTGGATATGAAAGAAGTGCACCATAAAAATTTGTATTAATATAAAATGGCTCATCAGTAATTTTTACTTTTCCATTTTCTATATCAATAGAAGAAATTATTTGCTGCGATTGTGTTTTGAGTAGAGAATCTTCATTATTAATTATCATTTTTTCCAGGCTTACGTAAATAGTTATACTAAAAGCAGTGATTACAATTAAGAGAAGCATAACATACCATAATGTTAATTTTAATTTTAGAGGAAAATATATTTTTCTCATTTTATTTTACCTCCTTTAAACAGTAACCACTGCCTCTTATTGTATGTATAAGTTTATTGTCAGACTCATCATCTATTTTTTTACGTAAATACCTTATATAAACATCAATTATATTTGAAAAGCCTTCAAAATCATAATCCCAAATGTGGTCAGCGATTTGAGTTCTTGTTAATACTCTTCCGGCATTTCTCATCATATATTCTAATAAAGAGTATTCTTTGGTCGTTAATATGATTTCTTTATTTCCCCTCTTTACTTGACGTGTAACTGTATCTATTTCAAGATCTGCAATTTTTAAAATATTACTTTTAACTGAAGAGTCTCTTCTTAAAAGTGCTCTTATTCTTGCCATAAATTCAGATAATTCAAATGGCTTTGTCATGTAGTCATCTGCACCTGTATCTAATCCTTTTACTTTATCTTCTGTAGTGTCTTTTGCTGTAAGCATTAAAACAGGTGTGTATATACCTTCATTTCTAATAGTATTTAAAATATTAATTCCATCCATGCCGGGTAGCATTATATCTAAAACTATAACATCATAGACATTCATTCTTGCAAAGTCTAATCCTTCAGTTCCGTCTTGTGCAATATCAACACTATACCCTTCTTCTTTCAATGATTTATATAAGACATCAGTCAGATGCTGTTCATCATCTACAATTAATATACGCATTATATCAACTCCTTTATAGCTATTAATATAATTGTAACAAAAGTTTATTAAATATTCATTAAAATATAAATTAGTAATCGTTGACAAAATAAACAAATTTAATACAATAGTATTAAAGAAATCTTATATTTTGACAACTTTATTAAAAAAGGGGGAAGATTTGTGAAGCTAAAACTTAAGTATTTGGTTTCAAATAGAGTAAATAAATATTTAACTGATATAATTGTAGCTATAATTTTAGCTAGTATGATTATATTTATATTTTATACTTCTAAAGAAATGGATACAATATATTATTATGCATATACTAGACTTTTATATATCCCGGTAATTATATCAGCACTAAAATTTAATTTAAAATTAAGTATTATTATTACTACAATTGTCAGTGTACTAGAATTTTTGAATATTTATTTTATGGTTAATACACAAGCTAAGTTTATAACTTTTGCAATTTCAATACCAGTTTATTATTTTATAGCATTTTCAATAAATTATTTTAAAATTGAAGTAAAAAGGTTGAAAATTTCTTTAGACGAAATACATAATAATTTAAAAGAAATGGAAGATTCTTTAATTACTGCATTAGAAGCAAAAGATATATATACGCAAGGTCATTCTAAAAGAGTTTTTAAACTCGTTTCAAATATTGTTGACAAAATGGAACTTAATGAAAATGAAGCTGAGAAAATAAAAACCGCAGCTAAACTTCATGATATCGGTAAAATTGGTATAAATGATAATATTTTAAATAAGCCTACTAAGCTTACAGAAGAGGAATTTGCAGTAATAATGGATCATCCAGTTATGGGGTATGAGATTATCAATAAAATCAAGGCTATGGGAGATATCGCAAAAATAATAAGACATCATCATGAAAGATATGATGGTAATGGTTATCCTGATGGGTTAAAAGGAGAAAACATTCCACTGGGTTCAAGAATTATTGCAATAGCTGATAGTTGTGATGCTATGACATCCAAAAGAGCTTATAGAAATTCTTTTACTATGGCACAAGCTATAGAAGAACTGAGAAAAAATGCAGGTAAACAATTTGATCCTGAATTAGTTGAAGTATTTGCTTCTGTTATAGAAGATTTGGGTATTGATTTTTAAGATTAATAAATAATCATAAATATATTTAATCAAATTTTAATTTTTATTTAATCTTTATTTAAGAATATATATTTATAATATACATCGAGGTGATGACATTGAATTTAGAACTTTTTCAATTAATAAATGGAATTTCTGGACATGTTGTGTATTTAGACAAATTAATGATTTTTATTGCTAAATATTCTCCCTTATTATATGCTTTTTTGTTAATAACACAATGGCTTTTTAGAGGTGATTATGGAAAAAAAGCTTCAATAAATGCTGTTTTTGCTGGAATACTTGCACTGGGTATTAATCTTTTGATTTCTACAATTTATTTTGAACCAAGACCCTTTGTTAATCATAAAGACAATTTACTTATAAAACATCCGGCAGATGCATCTTTTCCTAGTGACCATGCGTCAGGAGGTTCTGCATTTGCTTTTACAGAATTAATTTATGATAAAATTTTTGGTAAAATAATGATGATTTTAACTTTGTTAGTTTTATTTGCAAGAGTGTATGTAGGTGTACATTATCCTATAGATGTTTTGGGTGGATTTTTAATCGGATATATTAGCAGCAGAGTTATTAAAAAGTTTAATCAAGTTTTTAATCCTTTAGAATTATTTATAATAAAAATCTGGCATAAGATATTTGTATTTTAAACACAGACTTTCTGTGTTTTTTTATATTTATTTCATATGATATAATATATTAAAATAAATATTCTAGGAGGTTTATATATGAGGCCAGCAAACAAAGGAATAGAGGAGAATTTATTTAATAAATTAATTGAAATAAATGAAAAGACACCATTTCATAAATTAATGGGTGTTTTTATTATAGAAATTGGGAAAGGATTTGCAATGACAGGTGTAAAAATAGAAGAAAAACATTTAAATCCGCTTAATATTGCTCATGGAGGTGTATTATTTACTCTAATGGATATTACTATGGGTATGGCAGCAAGGACATTAGGTAAACAAGTAATATCTATTGAAATGAATATAAACTATATAGCACCAGCAAATATTGGCGATGAGGTAAAAGCTACTGCTAAAATGCTCCATGTTGGAAATAAAACATCGGTAGCTGTTTGTGAAGCATATTCTCAAGATGGGAAACTTTTAGCTTCAGCCAGAGAAACTTTTTTTAATGTATAATTTTAACTTAAATTATGGTATAATTTAGGTATAATATTTTAGGGGAGAGAATAAAATGAATTTTGATAATTTTTTATATAATTCCAGACCCTTTTTAAATTACCTCTTTGATTTTTACAGTAATCTCGAGGATAAAAAGTTAGAAGATATAGTTAAAGAAGCAGGTAATACTGAAAATATCTCAATACTTGTAGTAGATATGTTAAATGGTTTTTGCAAAGAAGGACCTTTAGCAAGTCCAAGAGTAAAAAAACTGATAAATCCTATAAAAGAATTAATTTTGAAGTCTAAGTCATCAAATATAAATAATGTATATTTTTTAAATGATGCTCATATTGTTAATACAAAAGAATTTAACGAATTTTTACCTCATTGTATTAAAGATAATTATGAAAGTCAGATTGTTGATGAATTAAAAGAGATAGTTGGAGAAAACCCGATTATTTTCGAAAAAAACTCTTTAAATGGTTTTTTTGAAAAGGATTTTGACAAGAGTAATAAACTTTTAGAAATGGTTTTGAGCAAACTGAAAAGAGATAATGCAACGTTTATAATTGTTGGTGATTGTACTGATTTATGTGTTTACCAGACAGCTATGTCAATTAAATTGATCGCAAATGCAAGAAACATAGATACAAATGTTATAATACCAGAAAACTGTGTTGATACATATGATATTTCAGTTACGGTGGCTGAAGGGGAAAAAATAATTCCTCATGACGGAAATTTATTACACATTATGTTTTTATATCATATGAAATTGAATGGAATAAAAATATATAAAGAAATATTTTAAAACCTATTTTATTATATAAAAATAAGAATTTTAATGATATAATATTAGGAGTAGAAATAATTTATGATTGGTGATGGGATAATGAGACCAAAAATTGGCCTTATCTTAGGCGGAGGAGC
This sequence comes from Thermoanaerobacteraceae bacterium, assembly GCA_049700195.1. Taxonomy (GTDB): domain Bacteria; phylum Bacillota; class Thermoanaerobacteria; order Thermoanaerobacterales; family Thermoanaerobacteraceae; genus JBNAVY01. The sequence goes on along the minus strand of JBNAVY010000002.1, from coordinate 34,773 downwards.
CGCAAGAGGATATGCTCATCTAGGAGTTTTAAAAAAACTCAAAGATGAAGGCATTACTATTGATTTTATAATTGGTGCAAGTATGGGTGCCTTAGTTGGTGCTGCATATTCTTCAAAAGAAAATTTGGATGATCTTTTAAATGGTGCCCATGAATTTGGATTTTTTAAATTTCTTACTACTATGGATATCAAGGTATCTAGAAAAGGACTTATTCGTGGTACAAAACTTGAAAAACATTTAGAAAAGTTTATTAAAAAGGATTTTAATGAGTTATATATTCCAATGTATATAGTTGCAACAGATGTAAATACTGGGAAGGAGATAATTTTTAAAGAGGGAGACCTTATAAAAGCTGTAAGAGCAAGTATTTCAATTCCTTTTGTTTTTGAACCTGTTGAATGGTTCAATACAGAATTAATTGATGGTTCAATTGTAGAGTTTGATGTAGCTTTTTTAGCAGAAAGTCTTGGAGCAGATATTATTATAATTTCCGATGTTAGTTCTAATATTGATATGGGTATGTTTACAAAAATTTTTTCTGCAATTAATAAAAAAACTAAAATAACTGATAAAGCATATAAATTAAATATGTTAATGCCTGATATGATGTCAGTTACAGCTACAACTATGAAACTTTTGAAAGAAAATAAAGAAAAGAAAATAACGACGAGATGCAGTAAGCCAATTTATACAATTAAATCAGATGTTGATAATATTAAATGGTATAGATTTGATAAAGCAGAAGAAACAATAAAAAAAGGAGAAGAAGCAGCTAAAAATATTATACAAGAAATCAAAAAGATATCTAAAATTTAAGCCTAATTTTAAAGCTTATTTTAGATATCTTTTTAATTTAATTATCTGTATATTTTCCCATTAAATTATATATAAAACAGTATCCAAATAATTTTTAAACGACAAGAATCAGTCCTAATACGGCAAAAGCATACATGTAAAAGTCTTGTTTTTAAACCTTTGCATGTCATAGAAATACCTGTAGCAATTCTGATTGCCTGTTTTTAATCCATATATTATGCTTTATAAATACTTTAATTTTTTTTCAATTTTTTTCTTCTAAATGTATGTATATTTCAACTTTTTTAGAAATTATTATAAAATCTACTTTCATTAAAATTTTTTTATTTTCTAATATGATTATTCTTCCATCAAAAATATTTTTTATTAGAAATGGCTGTATTTTATCAACGGGTTTTCCATATAGGTCTTTTAATTTTTCTTTTATATAGTTTTCCACATCGGTTTTTATTTTTTTATCATTACAATTTGAAATAAATGTCTCAATATCTGATACTATAATATATGAATTATTTTCTACGAAATTATTATATTTGTTGATCTTATCTTCTAATTCAAAAATTTTCATTTTATAAGCTTGATTTTCAAACATTAACTTATCAATTGTTATACTATTTACAATATTTATAATAGAACAACCAACTATAAAACCAATGAAGAAAGCGGATAAAACCTTATAAAATATCTTCATTTTATATCACCTATGAGAAAGGTTATTACTTTAAAGCCTAAATAAGATCCAAGAAAAGCTCCTAAAATTATGATACCTTGTTTAAAAAGCTGTGTAAATTCTCCGCTGAGACCAATTTCGAAACCTCTTATTGCAGAAAAGGAACCTCCAAGGCCTACTAATACTGCCCATAATCTTATATCTTTTAAAATGTTGTTAATAATTTTAATTGGTGAATCAGGATTAAAAATAGATGATAAAGATCCTATTATTGTACCTCCTATTACTACTCCCATTGAAGTAAAAAATGGAACTGAAAAAACTTTTATTACTTTAAATATCATATAAAACACCTCATATATTTATATGAATTAAAAATAAGAAATATTTGCAAAGGGTAAATGAGAAAAATGATTATAAATTTTGATAATTGAAGATAATTGAATTAATTTGTAGGATAAATTCAAAATATTAGAAGATTTGACCTTATTTCAGACTATATTTAAATAAAACGGTTATGATATAATATATAAAGAGTAACTATGGGTATGTATATATACTAAATAGTTTAAATATTTATACTATTTAGTTTGATTTTATATTATTAGGGCTGTATGGTGCAAGAGTAATACATTAAAAGATTAATTTAGTTGGTATTTATAGCAGCTCTATAAAGAGGTGATGAGTTGTGGAATGCCCGAACTGCAAGAGTACAAATGTGGGCAAAATTGGTAATAACCTTTATTTTTGCAGGGATTGCAACTGTGAGATTAAAATCAAAAAATGTGCAGCTGTTGTAAGTATGTATGACTCTGAAGGTTGCATAAGCAAAAGATTTAAAGTTTGTTTTAACTTATAAAGAGGGAATATTCCCTCTATTTATTTTACCTTTTATATGAATTAAAAAAGTGTTATTATAAGAATATAAATTATATGATATTATGTAAGATTTATAGAATGAAAAAAACTTTAGTTTATACACTATAAGTATGAAATACTTTTTACTATAATTAAGGAGTGATATGGTGGTTGAAATGATACTTGATAGACTGAAGGGTGTTACTTCTAAGGAAAATATATATATAAATGAACCTATGAAAAAACATACTTCATTTAGGATTGGTGGACCTGCTGATATTTTGGTTATTCCTCAAAATAGAGAGGAACTTATAAACATAATTAAAATTTTAAAATTCGGGAATTACCCCTTTATTATTTTAGGAAATGGCACAAATCTTCTTGTATCTGAAAAAGGTATTAGGGGTGTCGTTATAAAATTAACTTCTTTAAAAAATGTTTATGTAGAAGAAGATATTATTATTGCAGAGGCTGGAGCATTACTTTCTTATATTGCTAACATTGCATTATTAAATCAACTTGCAGGATTTGAATTTGCAAGTGGAATCCCCGGTACGCTCGGAGGTGCAATAACAATGAATGCAGGTGCTTATGGTCCGGAAATAAAAGATGTCATAATACAAGTAGAAACTATCGACAAAGAAGGTAATATTCAAATACTAAAAAACAAGGATATGAATTTTTCGTATAGAAATAGTATTATCCAACTTAAAGAGTTAATAGTATTAAAAGCATGGATAAAATTAAATAAAGGGAATTATGAAGAAATTAGAAAAAGAATGGAAGAGCTAAATCTAAGAAGAAAAGAAAAACAACCCTTAGAATATCCAAGCGCTGGGAGTACTTTTAAAAGACCTGAAGGATATTATGCTGGAAAATTAATTGAGGATGCGGGACTTAAAGGCTTTTCAATAGGTGGAGCAAAAGTTTCAGATAAACACTGTGGATTTATTATAAATACAGGAGAAGCTAGTTTTTTTGATGTTTTACAACTTATAGAACATATACAAAAGACAGTGAAAAACAAATTTGGTGTTGAACTTATTCCAGAAGTAAAAATAATTGGAGAAAAATAGGTGAGCTAAATTATGAATATATTTGCTGATTATCATACTCATACGATTTACAGTCATGGCAAAGGTAGTATAGAGGATAATGTAAAAGCCGGAATAAAATTAGGCCTAAAAGAGATTGCAATTACTGATCATGGGCCAGGACATATTTTTTATGGTATGAGGAGAAAAGATTTTAAAAAAATGAGGGAAGAAATTGACAGTATAAATGAAAAATATCCTCAAATAAAAGTTCTGATGGGAGTAGAAGCAAATATTATAAGTTTAAATGGTGATATAGATGTAAAAGATGAACTTATGCAATATTTAGATATATTGCTTATGGGTTATCATGAAGGAGTTATGCCGAAAGATTTTAAAAGTGCTATTTACTTGTTTGGTAAAAATTATTTAGGTAAATATTCTAAAACTTTAATGGAAGAAACAATGGAATCTAATACTCAAGCGATGATAAATGCTATAAAAAAATATAAAATAGATATAATTACACATCCCGGAGCTAAGGTTAATATAAATACAAAGATGCTTTCAAAAGCAGCCAGAGAAAGGGATACAGCTCTGGAAATCAATTCTAGTCATGGTTATATGACTGTAGAATATATAAAGATTGCAAAAAAAGAGAATTGTAAATTTGTCATAAATAGTGATGCACATACACCTTCAAGAGTCGGCGATTTTAAAAGAGGTATAGATATTGCTGAAGAAGCTGGATTAACTTGGGAAGATATAATAAATGCTAAGGAGTGATATTTGTGAGGTTTGTAATTATAACTGGGTTATCTGGTGCTGGTAAAACTCAAGCTCTAAATGCTATGGAAGATATGGGTTTTTTTTGTATAGATAATTTTCCACCTGCTTTAATACCTAAGTTAGCTGATTTATTTTATCAATCTAAAAACATGGATAAAATTGCACTAGGTATGGATATAAGAGGAGGTGAATTTTTTGAAGATATTTATGCAAGTTTGGATTTTTTGAAAAAAAATAATTATGATTATGAAATAATATTTTTAGAAGCTTCTGATGAAGTATTAATAAAAAGATTTAAAGAAACAAGGAGAAAACATCCTTTATCTATTGATGGAAGAATAATAAATGGGATAAATGAAGAAAGAAAAAGGCTTAAAGAGATCAGAAAGATGGCTGATAGCATTATTGATACTACAAATTTAACCTCAGCACAGTTAAAACAGGAATTATCAAATATATTTTTAGAAGGGCGAAAATTTAAGGGTATTATAATTAGTATAATGTCCTTTGGATATAAATACGGTATTCCTCTTGAGGCTGATTTGGTTTTTGATGTAAGATTTTTACCTAATCCGTTTTACATAGAGGAACTTAAAAATTTAACTGGGAACGATGATGCAGTAAAGGAATATGTATTAAAATGGGATGAAGCTAAAGAATTTATAACAAGATTAACTGATATGATAGAATTTTTACTCCCCTATTATATACGAGAAGGTAAATCACAGCTTGTTATAGGTATAGGATGTACAGGAGGTAAGCATCGTTCTGTTACTATTGCTAATACACTTTATGATTTACTGAAAAAAGATGAATATTCTGTAATAATAGACCATAGGGATATAGGGGAGGAATGAACATGAAGGATATTTGCGGCAAATTTGATTATAAAATAGTTGCAATTGGCGGGGGCACAGGCTTATCTACAATGTTAAGAGGTCTAAAACTTTTTACAGATAATATTACTGCTGTAGTTACTGTTGCAGATGATGGAGGTGGGTCTGGAGTTTTAAGACATGATTTAGGTATTTTACCACCGGGTGATATAAGAAATTGTATATTAGCCCTTGCAAATACAGAACCTACAATGGAACAATTGCTGCAATACCGTTTTAAAGAAGGAATGTTAAAGGGTCAGAATTTTGGAAATTTATTTTTAGCAGCCATGGTTGGGATATCAAAAAATTTTGAAGAAGCTATTAAAAAAATGAGCGAAGTTCTTGCAGTATCGGGTAAAGTTTTGCCTGTATCTTTAGATGATTTGAAACTTATAGCACAATTAGAAGATGGCACAATTATAAAAGGAGAATCTCAAATACCAATAGTCCAGCAAAGATTAGGTATTCCTGTTAAAAAAATGTACATCGAGCCAGAAAATGCTGTACCTTTTGAAGAAGTTATAACAGATATTTTAAATGCTGATGCAATTGTTTTAGGGCCTGGAAGTTTATATACAAGTATAATACCAAATCTTTTAGTTGATGGGGTAGCTGATGCCATTGAACGTTCAAAAGCACTTAAAATATATGTATTAAATATAATGACACAGCCAGGAGAAACTTTAGGTTATAGCGCTGTTGACCATGTTTGTGCATTATTTTCTCATAAATTGAAGAGTTTAGATTATATTATAGTAAATAGTGGTATTATTCCAACAACTTATGTAGAAAGATATGTAAAAGATAAATCTCTTCCTGTAGAATATGATGTCAAAGAATTAACTAAAATCGGTATTAGAACAATTGAAGAAGATGTAGTTGCACTAAAAAAAGAATATATAAGGCATGATGAGAAAAAGCTCGCGAAAGTAATAATGAATTTAATAATAGAAAACCTTAAAAATTAGCTTATTTACACAAAAAAACATATTGACATTTGTTTAATTAAGATATACAATATAATTGATTGGTAAGCGCAAGCGATTGCAAACTTTATTTGCATTTGTGCGCTTAAAAAAATATCAATCAAGAAACCGATTGCTGTAATATTGTAGCAATCAATTTTAGGGGGAATGTAATGAGGAAAAATGTAAAGCTATTCGCTTTTATATTAATTGCATTATCAATTTTTTTAATAAGTTGTAGTCATAATGGTAGTAGTAATAATCCCAAATCAGATGTGATTTATCAAGTTATTGTAGACAGGTTTTATAATGGCGACAAAGGCAATGATGATCCTCAAATTAGCAAAGGACTTTTTGATGATACTCATCAAAATTGGAAATTATACTGGGGTGGAGATATAAAAGGTTTAACAGAAAAAATTCCTTATATTAAAAATATGGGTGCAACTGCAATCTGGATATCACCTGTTGTGGATAATATAAATAAACCCGCAATTTATAATAACGAAATAAATGCGCCTTATCATGGTTATTGGGCCAGAGATTTTAAGAAGATAGAAGAACATTTTGGTACATGGGAGGACTTTGACAATTTTGTAAAGACTGCTCATAATAATGGAATAAAAGTTATACTAGATTTTGCTCCAAATCATACAAGTCCTGCAGATGAAAACAATCCTGACTTTGCTGAAAATGGTGCACTTTATGATAATGGTAAATTATTAGGGACTTATAGCAATGATGTTAATAAACTTTTTCATCATAATGGTGGAATTACTAACTGGAATAATTTAAAAGATTTGCAGGATAAAAATTTATTTGACCTTGCAGATCTTGATCAAAGTAATTCTACTGTTGACAAATATTTGAAGGATTCGATCAAGGTATGGCTTGGCCATGGAATTGATGGGGTAAGGTTAGATGCTGCTAAACATATGCCGATGGATTGGGTAAAAAGTTTTGCTGATAGCATTTATAGTGTTAAAAAAGATGCATTTCTTTTTGGTGAATATATGCTAAGTGGACCTACTGATCCTCTATATGGATACAATATTCAATTTGCAAATACATCAGGATTTACAGTTCTTGATTTTGCACTAAATAATTCTTTAAGAGAAACTTTTGAAAAAGGATATGGTTTTGACAGGCTCAATGATACTATTATAGAAACGGAGCATGATTATAAAGAGCCATATAAATTAGTGACTTTTATTGACAATCATGACATGCCAAGATTCTTGTCAGTAAATAATGATGAGGATAAATTACACGAAGCTATTGCTTTTATAATGACATCTAGAGGGATTCCAGCGATATATTACGGTACAGAACAATACCTTCACAATGATACAAATAATGGGAATGACCCTTATAATAGACCTATGATGAATAGTTTTAATGAAGAAACCAAAGCTTACAAATTAATAGAAAATTTGGCTAGATTAAGAGCTCATACACCTGCTCTTCAATATGGAGAAACAACAGCAAGATATGTAAGCGATAATATATATATATACGAAAGATCTTACGGTAATGATGTTGTTATGGTTGCAATAAATAAAGGAAATGAAACTGTAGTAAAAAATGTTGAAACATTTTTAAAGGCCAAAGAGTATAAAGATTATCTTAATGGTTTATTAAATGGAGTTAATATAAATGTTAAAAATGGTAAAGGAATAAATTTAATTGAACAGATTAAATTACCTAAAGATAGTGTAAGTATTTGGACAATTATAAAATAGAAATAAAGTTTTGGGATTTTCCCAAATTAATTAAATATAATTTAAAGAGGAGGATTTATATGAAGAAGTACACAAAAATAATTGCTTTATTGACTGTGATGGTATTTGTATTTTCAATTGCCTTAACAGGATGTGGAGGTGGCACTAAGACAAGTGAAAATACGCCTGCACAAGGAACTACAGAAACTAAAAAGACTCCTGTGGAATTAACTGTATGGTCTCACCTTACAGATCCTGAAATTGCAAAAGTACAGGAAGTAGCTAACAAGTGGGCACAGGATACAGGTAACAAAGTAAAAGTCTTAGCAGATCAGAGTGATTTCCAGGCATTCTCTACTGCAGCACAGAGTGGTAAAGGTCCAGATATAATGTTTGGTTTGCCTCATGACAATTTAGGTACATTCCAAAAAGCAGGACTTTTAGCTGAAGTTCCAGATGGTGTTATTAATACTTCTGATTATGTTCCTATGAGCATTAATGCAGTATCATTTGATAAAAAAATGTATGCTATTCCAATATCAATGGAAACATATGCACTGTTTTATAATACTGATAAAGTACCTACACCACCAGCTACACTAGATGATTTGATAAAACTCGGCAAAGAAGTAGGATTTCAATATGACATAAATAATTTTTATTTTAGTTTTGCATTTATAGCTGCATATGGCGGATATGTGTTTAAGGATAATGGAGGAGCTTTAGATCCTAATGATATAGGATTAAATAATGCTGGAGCTAAAAAAGGTCTTGAACTTATAAAAGATTTTGTTACAAAGTACAAATTTATGCCTGCTGACATAAATGGAGACATGGCTAAAGGTAATTTCCAGAGTGGGAAAACCGGTTTGTATATAAGTGGTCCGTGGGATGTTCAAGGATTTAAAGATGCTAAAGTTCCATTTAAAGTAGCTCCACTTCCACAGATTGATGGAAAGCCAACTCCTTCTTTTGCAGGTGTACAGGCAGCTTTTGTAAGTGCAAATTCAAAACATCAGACAGAAGCATGGGATTTAATGAAATATCTTGCTCAAAATACAGGTTTACCATTATTTGAGACAGGTAATAGAATACCAGTTTTAAATTCTTTATTAGATAATCCCGAAGTTAAAGGAAATGAAATATTAAATGCTTTCGCAGAACAGGCAAAGAATGCTATTCCAATGCCTAATATACCAGCTATGACTGCAGTATGGACACCAGCAGGAAATGCACTTCAACTTATAACAACAGGTAAAGTAAGTGTTGACAAAGCAGCTGATGATATGGTTACACAGATTAAACAAGGAATTGCAACAATGCAGTAAAATTAGGGGCTAAAAGCCCCTTTTTTTAAAGAAGGAGGCGATTGAATGAATACAAATAAATCTATAAAAAGTAAATTGACCCCATACGGCTTTTTATCGCCGGCTATTTTATCTATGACAATATTAAGTTTTGTTCCTATTATTTATACTATTTATATAGCTTTTACTAATTTTAATTTAAATCATTTTAAAGATTTTCATTTTGTTGGTTTTAAAAATTTCGTTGATATATTAGTAGGTCCTTTTAAAATTGTCTTTTTACCAGTTTTTATATGGACAGTAGTATTTGCAACATTTGCAACGATTTTAAGTTATGTAATAGGGTTGATTTTAGCGGTTATTTTAAATAATAAAAACATGTGGGAAACAAATTTATATAGAGCTATATTAATTATTCCTTGGGGACTCCCAGGCACTATTGCTGCACTCACATGGACAGGACTTTTAAATCAACAATATGGTGGAATAAATCTTATACTTCAAACATTTCACTTACCAATGATACCATGGCTAATTGATGCATTTTGGGCACGAGTTGCTATCATAATAGTAAGTGTCTGGATGGGATATCCATTTATGATGAATGCATCTTTAGGTGCTTTACAGGCAATACCACCGGAGCTTTATGAAGTTGCTGATATAGATGGTGCAACATGGTTTAAAAAATTGCGTATGATAACTATACCAATGCTTACTACTTCAACATTGCCACTGATTATATCATCTTTTGCTTTTAATTTTAACAATTTTGGTGCTGCTTTCCTTGTCACTGGTGGAGGACCTCCAAGAACTGATACATCTTTTGCAGGAGCGACAGATTTGTTAGTCAGCTCAGCATATAAAATGACTATGCAATTTAATAGATATGACTTAGGAGCTGCATTATCAATAATTATATTTTTGATTATAGGTACACTTAGTCTTATAAATATGAAGATGTCACATGCCTTTGAGGAGGTGGACTAGTTGGAAGCAATTAACTCTAATAATAAAACTATTAATACAAAGAAGAATAATATAAGATATTCAAACAGATTGAAACCTTATGAAAGAGCCTCTTTGTGGATAAGCAGACTTATTATCTGGGCAGTCATTGTGATTATGATGTTTCCGGTTATTTGGGTTATCGGAGCTTCAATGGCACCAGGAGATGCTTTTTTTTCGGGTTCTATATTTCCTAAGCATATGACATTACAAAATTATAAAGATGTTTTTGATAAAACAAATTTTATGCTTTGGGTAAAAAATAGTATGATTTTAAGTATAGGAGTTGCTGTTATACAAATTTTTCTTACATCAACTTCTGCTTATGCATTTAGTAGAATGAAATTTGCTGGCAGGAAAAATGGCTTAATGAGTTTATTAATACTTCAAATGTTTCCTACATTCATGGCTTTACCAGCTATATATGGTATTATGGCAAAATTAAATCTTTTAGATAATTTATATGCTCTTATGCTTGTAATGGCTGGCGGAAGTGCTTTTAATATTTGGCTTTTAAAAGGTTATATTGATGGTTTACCAAAAGAGCTTGATGAGGCAGCTTTTGTTGATGGTGCAACTTACTGGCAGGTATTTACAAAAATAATACTCCCATTAGCAAGTCCAATGCTTGTTGTTATATTTTTGTTCAGTTTTATGGGTGTATATAGTGAGTTTATACTTTCAAGTGTTGTATTAAAATCTCCAGAAAACTATACAATTGCACTTGGACTTCAAAGGTTTATACAAAATCAGTTTTCTGCACATTGGACACAGTTTGCAGCGGCTTCTGTAATGGCATCTTTGCCAATAGTAATTTTGTTTATGTTGTTACAGAGATATTTACAGGCAGGTCTTGCGGCAGGCTCTGTAAAAGGATAATATATTATATATATGAAGAATTTGAATTTTACTTGTAATTACAACTTACAAACATTAAGACATAATGATATTTAAATAATAAGAAATTTGTAAAGAGTTTCAAATACCGAGTTTTTACTCGGTATTTTTTGTATATATAAATTATTTCTGTTAATAATAAATCTGTATTAAATTTTAAAAGGAGGTAAAAATGCTTAAGACAGTTGGTATACCAAAAGCACTTTTGTATTATAATTTTTATCCCATGTGGAAGACATTTTTTGAGGGAGTAGGTGCTAAAGTAATAGTGTCACAAGAATCAAACAAAAAAATTGTAGATGATGGTATAAAAAGCTGTGTTGACAGTGCGTGTTTACCTGTTAAAACATATTTAGGACATGTAATTGATTTAATTGAAAAAAAAGTAGATTATATTTTTATTCCAAGAGTTGTAAGCGTAGAACCAAAAAAATATTTATGTTCAAAGTTTTTAGGACTTCCTGATTTTGTTAAGAGTTCTATAGATAATTTACAAAATATTATTGATGCAGAAATCAATTTATACAATGGTGAAAAAGCTTTTAAAAAAGAAGCTATAAAAATAGGACATATTTTTACATATGATGATAAAAAAATATTACAATCTTACTATAATGCACTTAAAACACAGAAAGAATTTGAAGATATTATGAAAAGAGGTTATATTGCTACTGAAGCATTTAAAATTTTAGAAACAAAAAAAATAAATGACAAAGTTTTTACAAATTATGATATAAAAATAGGGCTTCTTGGACATTCATATGATATTATGGATAACTATGTAAGCATGGGTATAGTTGATAGATTGAAAAATATGGGGGTAAAAATATATACAATTGAAATGCTTTCAGAGGATCAGATATTTTATGGTATTTCAAAACTTTCAAAAGATATGTTTTGGAAATACGAGAGAGATATTTTAGGTGCAGGTTTATTTTTTTTAGAAAATAATTATGTTGATGGTGTGATTTCAGTTGCGGCATTTGGATGTGGTCCAGATTCTCTTACAGAAGATTATCTTGAAAGAATGTATAAAAGAAAAAAAACGATACCATTTATGCAGCTTACAATTGATGAACATACTGGAGAGGCAGGAATTTTAACAAGGATTGAAGCGTTTATTGATCTTTTAAGATATAAAAAGAGGGAGGTTGTAATATGAAAATTACATATCCACATATGGGATCATTAAACATTATTTTAAAGACAATGTTTAATGGTATTGGTGTAGAAGTAATAGATCCACCACCCACAACAAATAAAACACTGACTTTAGGCGTTAAAAATTCACCAGAGTTTGCTTGTCTTCCTTATAAAATAAATCTTGGAAATTTTATTGAAGCTTTAGAGAAGGGTGCAGATACCATAATTATGTTAGGTGGGATAGGTCCATGCAGATTTGGATATTATGGACAAGTACAAAAGGAAGCTTTAATAGATTTAGGTTATAATTTTAATATGATTATTATTGATCCACCTCATGGCAGATTAACAGCCTTTTTAAGAGAATTAGCAGAGTATTTTCCACAGGTTGAAGTAAAAACAGCTATTAAATCATTTATTTTTTCAATAAAGAAAATGATTGCAGCAGATAAATTGGAAAAACTCCTTTTGAGGTATAGACCATATGAAATAAATGAAGGAATTACTACTAAAATATATGAAAAGACAATAAAAAAACTTGAAAATGCTACTACAAATAAAGAATTGAATACCATAGTTTCTAATGGAATAGAAGAGATTAAAAATAATGTCAATACAAAAAGCAGAAAAGCTATTAAAATTGCTTTAGTTGGAGAGATATATATGCTCCTTGAACCATTTACAAATATGAATATTTGTAAAACTTTAAATGAACTAGGTGCTGAAGTAACAAAAACAGATTATTTGTCAGATTATCTCATTAATAGTGCTTTTAAACTTCCACAAAAAGTAGAATTTAAGAAAAATGCAAAAGGTTATTTAGAAAGGGATATTGGTGGCCACGGACTGAATACAGTAGCTAACACTGTAAAATATGCTAAATTAGGTTATGATGGTGTTATTCATATATTTCCATTTACTTGTACACCTGAAATTGTAGCTCAAGAAATAATAATAAAAGTAGGTAAAGATTATAACATACCTGTAATGACATTAATTTATGATGAAAATACTGGAAGTGCAGGATATCAGACTAGATTAGAAGCTTTTATAGATCTAATTGAAAGAAAAAGGATGAATGTATCATGATTCATCCTTTAATTGCGTTTTTAGCAGATTAATTATAAAATAAATATATATAATTATGAAGGAAATTTAAAATTTTTGTTGAATATATATATTGAAAGTTGTTAAGGAGTGATAATCATGGATGAACTTGGAGAATTTTTAAAAAGCGAACGGTTAAAGAAGGGAATGAGCCTTGATCAATTGCAAGAGATAACAAAAATACGAACTAGATATTTAAAAGCTATTGAAGATGGGGATTATAGTGTAATGCCTGCTTTAGTATATGCAAAAGGATTTGTGAAAAGTTATGCTGAAGCATTGGGGATAGATGGTAATAATTTAGTTAAAAAATATAGCTATATATTTGAGGAAAAAGAAGAAAAAGAAGAAAGTATTGCGGATCAAAAGGTAGAAAAATTTAATAAAAAAGATTATTCAGGTTCTTTTAAAGGGTTTAAAAAAGCTTTATTATTCATTTTAGTTTTAGGATTTTTAGGATATGGTATATATTATTTTATAAATCAAGTAAATAGAGGAATTGCTCCACTTCCACAAGAGAACAAGCAAGCTGAAAGTATTCCTCAAGAAAAAACAAAAGAAAACCCTGTACAAAAGAGTGAACCTCCTGTACAAAATGAAACAAAAACTGTTTCAATTGAAAAGGTTTCTGAAACTTCAAAGACAATTGAATATAAGATAGCTCCATCATCATCTACATATAAAGTAGAAATAAGCATCATCGGTCAAAAATGCTGGTTTAGCATAAAAATAGACGGAAACCAAGCATATGAAGGCTTGATGACAAATAACGAAATAAAAGAATTTGATGTAAAAAATAATATTGATATATTGATGGGTTATCCTCCAGATGTTAAAATAACAGTTGATGGCCAAGAATTACCCCAAATCAGTCAACCTTCACCAGTGACTATAAAATTACACACATAAGAAAGGAGAATAACATGAATAAGCAAGCGATTTTTCATAAAAGTGATGTGCCATTTGCATATGCCCTTAATAAAGACCAGATACGCATAGTTTTAAAAGCTTCTTCAAAAGATTTAAAAAGAGTTTACGTTTTTTATAGGGACAGATATGATTGGTTAGGTAAATTTAGAGTAAAACAAATGAATTTATCAAATAAAGATGAGTTATATGATTATTTTGAAACAAGCTTAGAGTTAAATAAAAAATTTGTATACTTTTTTTATCTTGTTTCTACAAGAGGTGAGAAAAAGTACTATACTGAAGCCGGATTTTATAAAAAAAGGCCAGAAAATAGTTTTTGGGGATTTTTTCAGTATCCATATATACGTGAAAAAGATATTTTTTTTGGACCTGATTGGTCAAGCGATTGCATAGTATATCAGATATTTCCTGATAGGTTTAATAATGGGGATAAGATGAATGATCCTGAAAATATTTTACCATGGGGTGAAAAACCTACACCTGAATCTTTTTTTGGAGGAGATCTTCAAGGGATAATTGATAAAATAGATTATTTAAAAGATTTGGGTATAAATGCAATTTATTTAACTCCAATATTTTTATCTCCTTCTACTCATAAATATGATACTACTGATTATTATACAATTGACCCCCACTTTGGTGATACACAAAAAGCAAGAGAACTTGTAAAAAAGTGCCATGAAAATGGTATAAGAGTTATTTTTGATGCTGTTTTTAATCATTGTGGATATGATTTTTTTGCTTTTCAAGACGTAATAAAGAATGGGCATAAATCGAAATATTGGGATTGGTTTAATATATTCGAATGGCCAATCAAAACAATCCCAAAGCCAACATATGAAGTTTTTGCTGATCACGCATGGAGAATGCCAAAATTAATGACTAAAAATAAAGAAGTTCAGAAATATTTGTTAGAAGTTGCAGAATATTGGATAAAAGAGGTTGATATTGATGGCTGGAGATTGGATGTAGCAAACGAAATAGATCATCATTTCTGGAGAAAATTCAGAGAAGTTGTGAAAAGTGCAAAAAGTGATGCAATTATTGTAGGAGAAGTAATGCATGATGCTTCACCATGGTTAAGAGGAGATCAATTTGATAGTGTAATGAATTATCCGTTTAGAAATGCTTTAGTTGATTTTTTTGCAAAGAGAAAATTAAGTGCTTCAAAGTTTAATACAATTATTAGTGAAAATTTAATGAGAAATATGGAACAAGTTAATAAAGCTATGCTTAATTTAATTGGTAGTCATGATACAGAAAGGTTTTTAACATTAGCTGGTGGTATTATAGTAAGATTGAAATTAGCAGCTGTATTCCAGTTTACTTTTATTGGTATACCTTATATTTATTATGGTGATGAGATAGGCTTAGTTGGTGGCTATGACCCTGATTGTCGAAGGTGTATGATTTGGGATAGAAATAAACAAAAAAGAGATATATTTGAGTTTTATAAAAAACTTATTTATATACGTAAAAAAAATGAGGAGTTAAGAAATGGAGTTTACAGAGTTTTATATGTAAAAGATAAAATTATCTGCTATTCAAGAGAATATAAAGATCATAATATGATTATAGTTATTAATAATAGCAATAAAGAAGATTTTGTTTACTTAGAAGGAATTTCAAACATGAAAGAATTATTGGGCATGGGTACTGTAAATAAAAATGGTAATTTGCTTTTTCTTGAGCCCAATTGTGCTTATATTTTTAAGTAACAAAATGATTGTTTGAGAATATTATGTGTTAAGAAAGATTTGATAAGAAGTTGTGATTTCTTAAATTTATAAAATGCTTTTTTGAGGTGGTATAATGGAGGATGTATCCAGATACGGCCGAGATTATCAATATTATAAAGATTATGAAAAACTTTATGGGAGTGTTGATGTTACAAGACTTATAACTCTTAAAAAACTTGTTGAAACTTCCGAATATGAGGAATGGAAAGATTATAAAGAATTTATGCAGTGGCGTAATTCAAAAGATCGCAATACGTGGAAAGATACAGATGAATATATTGAATGGGAATTGAAAAGACATATTTAATTTTATTTATCTCCTGTGAAAACTCATAGGAGTTTTTTTTTTTAAAATATGTAGTATAATAAGAGTAAGCCTAAAAGAGGTGATTTATATGTCATTTTCTGCAATAACAAAAAATGAATTAGCAAGAATTTATCCTGAAGATGAAGAAAGTAAAATTGCTGAGCTATCAGCAATTATTAGGATGATTGGTACTGTTTCTATTTATGGCAAGAGTAGAATGTCACTTAGTCTTACTACAGAAAATGCACCTGTAGCAAGGCTTACATTCAAACTAATTAAAGATATTTTTAATGTATCTCCTGAAACAATGGTAAGAAGAAATAGCCATTTAAAAAAGACCTTAAGTTATCTTATCTTTATAATTGATACAAATGCTACAGAATTGATACTAAAGCGTATAGGGATACTTAAAACTTTAAAAGGGAACCTTATTTTAGATTATGGGATTGACAAAAAGCTTATTGCTAATACTTATTCAAAAAGATCATATTTAAGAGGTGCTTTTTTGGGAGGAGGTTCTTTAAGCGATCCAGAAAAATCTTACCATCTTGAGTTTGTTACACATAATTTAGAACATGGGGAAGATTTAAGTAAACTTATAAATTCTTTTAATTTAAATTCAAAAGTTATTGCAAGAAAAAATAATTATGTAGTATACTTAAAAGAAGGAGAGCAAATTGTTGACATATTAAACATAATAGGAGCACATAATTCGCTCTTAAATCTTGAAAATATACGTGTTTACAAAGAGATGAGAAATAATGTCAACAGAGTTGTAAATTGCGAAACAGCAAATCTTACAAAAACTATAAATGCTTCTTTAAGACAAATAGATAATATAAATTTCATAAAAGATAGTGTAGGACTTGCTTATTTACCACCAAATTTAAGAGAAATAGCCGAATTAAGAATTAACTATCCTGATTTAAGTCTTAAAGAGTTAGGGCAAATGCTAGTTCCTCCTGTTGGAAAATCAGGAGTGAATCATAGACTTAGAAAAATAGAGGAAATTACTGAAAAATTAAAAGAGAGGAGAGTCAATTATGACAGAAAAAGTAATTGAGATTAAAAATAAAACGGGGCTTCATGCAAGGCCTGCAGCTTTATTTGTTCAAACAGCAAGTAAATTTTCATCACAAATTTGGGTTGAAAAAGATAATAAAAAAGTAAATGCTAAGAGTATTATGGGTATAATGTCTCTTGGCGTTTCACAAGGAAGCACTGTTACATTAAGTGCTGATGGTGATGACGAAGAGGCTGCTATAAAAGCTTTAGTAGATTTAATTGATTCCAAATTTGGAGAAGAATAATAAAAAAGGTTTCTTGTCAGAAACCTTTTTTATATAGAGGATGGTAGTATGACAAAAAACGAGATGGTTTTAGAATACATAAAGAGTTTACCTGAGGGTACAAAGATATCTGTGAGGGGTCTTGCTCAAAGTCTACAAATAAGTGAAGGAACTGCTTATAAAGCTATAAAAGATGCCGAGTCTATGCTACTAGTTACTACAATACCAAGGGTTGGAACAATCAGAACACGTCAAAAAAATCGTAGTTTTGATAAATTAACTTATGAGGTTGTTTCAGATGTTGTAGAAGGAACAGTTCTTGGTGGACATGGAGGAATGGATTTAGAACTTCATAAATTTCTTATTGGGGCTATGACTATAGATGAAATGGTAAAATATATAACTCCTGGAGATCTTGTAATACTTGGAAACAGAGAAGACGCTCAAGAAGCTGCATTAAATTCAGGTGCTGCTGTTATGATTACTGGTGGCTTTGACACTTTATCTCATATTAAGAGTTTAGCTGATAGACTATCATTGCCACTTATATCAACGTCCTATGATACGTTTACGGTTGCTACACTTATAAATAAAGCAATAAATGAGAGCATGACAAGAAAAAAAATTTTATATGTAAGTGATGTAATGACACAGAACCCTATTTTTATGACTATTAATCAGACAGTAAGAGATTGGAAAGAGCTTTATGCAACTACTGGACATACAAGATATCCAGTAGTTGATTCAAAAAAATTAATTGTTGGTATGGTTACTTCCAGAGATGTTGCGACAGCATCTGATGATGATAAAATAAATAATATAATGACTCATAATCCAGTTTTTGTAAGCAGTAATGAAACATTATCATATGCAGCACATCTAATGATTTGGTGGAATGTTGAAATTCTTCCTGTTACTGAAGGCAAAGAATTAATTGGTCTTATAAGCAGAGAAGATGTTATAAAATCTTTGCAGTTTATGTCACGACAACCACAAATAAGTGAAGCTATTCAAGATACAATTTTTAAAGATTTTGAGATGGAAAAAATAGATAATGGAGTTATATTTAAAGGAGCAATTCCTTCTAATATGGTTAATCAGTATGGTACAGTAAGTAGCAGTGCATTAATGATGCTAATGTGTGAATCTGGAATTTTTGCTATAACGCAAAATAAGCGTTATGATGCTGTTGTTGATAACTTGTCAATTTATTTTATAAAGCCAGTGCAACCTGAACAGTCAATAGAGGTTGTAGCTAAAACTATCGAAGTAAGTAATAATTTTGGTAAATTAGACATACAAATTTTTCACGAAAAAAATGAGATAGCAAAAGCTTTAATGTCCCTTAGACTTTTAAAAAGAATTAAAATTACATAGGTGATTATATGTTTGTACATTTACATGTTCATTCTGAATATAGTTTATTAGATGGTTCTTGTAGAATTAAAGATTTAATATCAAAAGTAAAGGAATTTGATATGTCAGCCCTTGCTATTACAGATCATGGAGTAATGTATGGTGCTATAGATTTTTATAAAGAAGCTGTGTCAGCAGGTATAAAGCCAATAATAGGCTGTGAAATTTATGTATCTCCCAGAAAAATGCAAGACAAAGAATATGGGATAGACAATGAAAATTATCATCTTATACTTTTATGTAAAAACATGAAAGGTTATGAAAACCTTATGAAAATTGTATCTGCAGCTTCTATAGAAGGTTTTTATTATAAGCCTAGAGTTGATCATGATTTTTTAAAAGAACATAGTGAGGGTTTGATAGCTTTAAGTGCATGTCTTGCAGGAGAAGTTCCATCATATATTTTAAAAAATAATTATGAAAAGGCTAAAGAGGCTGCTCTTTTCTACAATTCTGTTTTTGGACAGGATAATTTTTATTTAGAACTTCAGGACCATGGAATTTTAGAACAACAAAAAGTTAATAAAGAATTAATAAAATTATCTAAAGAAACTGGCATACCTTTGGTTGCTACAAATGATGTTCATTATTTAGAAAAGAAAGATGCTTTTGCTCATGAAGTACTTCTGTGTATTCAGACAGGGAAAAATATTGATGATGAAGATAGGATGTCATTTCCTACAGAAGAATTTTACTTAAAATCACCAAAAGAAATGGAAGAACTATTTTCTTACCAAAAGGATGCACTTTTAAACACAGAAAGAATTGCCCAAATGTGTAATATAGAATTTGAATTTAATAAATTAAAACTGCCTAAATATAATTTGCCAAATGGAATAGATTCTTTTGATTATTTAAAAAACTTGTGTTTTGCTGGCCTACAAAAGCGTTTTAAAAATCCAACTAAAGATGTTGAAGATAGACTAAATTATGAACTTTCAGTAATAAAACAAATGGGATATGTTGATTATTTTCTAATTGTATGGGATTTTATTAAATTTGCCAAAGATAATGGTATAATGACAGGGCCAGGCAGAGGTTCTGCAGCTGGTAGTATTGTAGCATATACACTTGGAATCACTAATATTGATCCAATAAAATATAATTTGCTTTTTGAGAGGTTTTTAAATCCTGAAAGAATAAGCATGCCTGATATTGATTCTGATTTTTGTTATGAAAGACGTCAAGAAGTTATCGATTATGTTATCGAAAAATATGGGAAAGATAAAGTGGCACAAATAATTACTTTTGGTACAATGGCTGCAAGGGCTGCTATTAGAGATGTAGGAAGAGCATTAAATTATCCTTATGCAGATGTTGATGTTATTGCTAAAATGATACCTTTTGAATTGGGGATGACTATAGATAAGGCACTTGAGTTAAACCCTGAGTTAAAAATGGCATATGAGAAGGATGAAAAAGTAAAACAATTAATAGATATATCAAGAGCATTAGAAGGTCTTCCAAGACATGCATCTACACATGCAGCTGGTGTAGTCATTTCAAAAGAACCTCTTGTTAAATATGTGCCACTGCAAAAAAACGAAGAATCTATCGTAACGCAATTTACTATGACAACTTTAGAAGAACTGGGACTTTTAAAAATGGATTTTTTAGGTTTGCGAACTCTTACTGTTATTCAAAATGCTATTGACATGGTTAAAAAGAACAAAAATATTTTAATAGATTTTGAAAATATGGATTTTGATGATAAAGAAGTTTATAATCTAATAAGTAAAGGTGAGACTGAAGGAGTATTTCAATTAGAATCTTCTGGCATGAAACAATTTATGACCGAATTAAAACCCAAAAGCCTTGAAGACATAATTGCTGGAATTTCTTTGTATAGGCCTGGACCTATGGATCAAATACCTTTATATATAACAAATAAAAATAACCCTGATAAAATAGTCTATGAACATTATCTATTAAAACCTATTTTAGATGTAACATATGGATGTATGGTTTATCAAGAACAGGTAATGCAGATAGTAAGAGACTTAGCGGGATATTCTCTTGGACGTTCTGACCTTGTCAGACGTGCAATGTCAAAGAAAAAAATGAAGGTTATGGAAGAAGAACGTAAAAATTTTATTTATGGTATAACCGATGAAAAAGGAAATGTAATAGTACCAGGAGCCTTGAGAAAAGGTGTTGATGAAAAAACTGCCAATAAACTTTTTGATGAAATGATGGAGTTTGCAAATTATGCATTTAATAAATCCCATGCTGCTGCCTATGCTGTAATTGCATATCAAACTGCATATTTAAAAAAATATCATCCCATTGAATTTATGGCTGCACTTTTAAATAGCTTTGTTGATAATATGGACAAAGTAGCTTTTTATGTTCAAGTATGCAAGAAAATGGGTATAGAAGTATTGCCGCCAGATGTTAATGAAAGTTATTCACATTTTACAGTTACAAATGGAAAAATTAGATTTGGTTTAAATGCAGTAAAAAATGTAGGTTTAAATGTAACAAAAGAAATTGTAGATAACAGGGAGAAAAATGGACGTTATAAATCTATATCTGATTTTTTTGAAAGAATGGAATCTACCCAATTGAATAAAAAAGCTGCAGAAAGTCTTATAAAAGCTGGAGCTTTTAGTTCTTTTGGTGTTAATAGGTCACAGCTATTAACTGTATATGAGCAGATTATGGAATCTATACACAAAAATAGACAAAAGAATATAAAAGGACAGATTTCTTTGTTTGAATCTGAAGATCAAGATGGTTATGTTGATTTTACATTGCCTGATATTGATGAATTTCCTAAAGATAGAATTCTTTCTATGGAAAAGGAAACATTAGGGTTATATATAAGTGGACATCCTTTAGATGAATATATAGATGATGTACAAAAAATAACTCAATATACAACTGCGGATTTTAAACAAAATGATATGGGAGAATATAATAAGGACATAAAAGATAATCAAGAAGTCACTATTGCTGGAATTATAAGCAGCAAAAAACTAAAATTTACTAAAAATAATAATATTATGGCTTTTATAACTCTGGAGGATTTATACAGTTATGTAGAAGTAATAATTTTTCCATCTATTTATGAAAAATATGCTAATATTGTTAAAGAAGATATGCTTATTGTTGTAAAAGGGAAAATAAGTTTAAGAGAAGATGAAGAACCTAAAATAATATGTGATGAAATTAAACCTCTTGATCATGTGCAAAATAAAAAATTATATCTTAATATTAATAGTGCTGGAATTATGGTAAGTGTAAAAAAGATCTTAACTAAAAATCCAGGAGAAATACCTGTTTTTATAAAAGTAAGTAATCAAAAAATATTTGCAGCTAAAAGAAATTTATGGGTAAACGGAAATGAAAAAATGTTGATTGAATTAAAAAAAATCTTGGGAGAAAACAATGTAAAAGTAGTATAATAAATTTATATTGATATGTGAGTGAAAATAGATTAAAATATATATAGGATGAGCTAAGGAGGCCTTTTTATGTGGACAGTTATATATATGGCACATGATATGGATATGGCAGAAAAGGTCAAAAGTATTTTAATACAAGAAGGATTTTTAGTAAAGCTGCGTCCACTTAACAAAAATATAGATAAAAAAAATCTTTATTGTGAAGTATTAGTACCAAACTCAGAAGCAACCGATGCACAAAATATTATTATTGAATATGGACTTTGATTTTTGGCCCAATAATTGGGCTTATTTTGAATTGAATGCATGGGACATTTGAAGTCCATGCGGGTATTAACAAGGAGGTAAATTATGAGAACAATTGGTGTACTTACAAGTGGTGGAGATGCTCCTGGAATGAATGCAGCTATAAGGGCAGTAGTCAGAACTGGAATATATCATGGACTTAAAGTGAAAGGAATTATGAGAGGGTATGCAGGTCTTTTAGAAGATGAGATAATAGATTTAACACTATCTTCTGTTGGAGACATTCTTCAAAGGGGAGGAACTATATTAAGAACAGCAAGATGTGACGAATTTGTTAAAAAAGAAACAAGAGCAAAAGCAGCAGAAACTTTAAAAAGATATAATATTGAAGGATTAGTTGTAATTGGCGGAGATGGTTCATTTAGAGGTGCACAACTTTTAAGTGATGAGTATGATGTAAATACTATTGGAATTCCTGGTACGATAGACAATGATCTTCCTTGCTCAGATTATACAATTGGATTTGATACTGCATGTAATACTGTAATTGATGCAATAAATAAAATAAGAGATACTGCTACATCTCATGAAAGAGCAAATATTATTGAAGTAATGGGAAGACATGCAGGTTATTTAGCTCTTTATGCAGGTCTTGCAGGTGGGGCAGAAATGATTATTATACCTGAAGAAAAATGGGACATTGACGAAATATGTGATAAAATAACTTATGGAATAAAAAGAGGAAAGCTTCATCACCTTATAGTTCTTGCTGAAGGTGTTATGAGTGCTCCTGAGCTTTCAAAAATGATAAAAGAAAGGCTTCCTAAACTAGATTTAAGGCATACGGTTTTGGGGTACATACAAAGAGGAGGAGCACCTTCGTCTTTTGACAGAATAATGGCAAGTCAAATGGGTGCAAAAGCTGTTGAACTTCTTTTAGAAAATAAATCAAAAAGAATTATAAGCATAAGGAACAATCAAATAGTTGATGATAATATTGATGAAGCACTTTCAATGAAGAAAGAGTTTAATTCAAAACTATATGAACTAAGTAAAGTATTATCAATATAATTTTAAGGAGTGAAGATATGCGCAGAACAAAAATTGTTTGTACGATTGGTCCTACGAGTGAAGATTATAATATATTAAAAGAGCTCATTGAGAAGGGATTAAATGTAGCCAGGTTGAACTTCTCACATGGAGATTTTAATGAGCATGGAGCAAGAATAGTAAATATTAAAAAGATTAGAGAAGAATTAAATCTTCCTGTAGCCATAATGTTGGACACAAAAGGACCTGAAATAAGAACTGGGATGTTTAAAAACGGTGGTGCAGAATTAAAAGAAGGTCAGACATTTATTGTTACTATGCGTGATATAGAAGGCGATGAGACAATTTGTACTGTTTCATATAAAGGCTTAGTTCATGATGTTGAAAGAGGAAGTCATATTTTAATAGATGATGGATTAATATCTTTAAAAGTAACTGATATAAAAGGTGAAGACATAATCTGTATTGTTGAAAATTCTGGGCCTATAAAAGATCATAAGGGTGTTAATATACCTGGTGCAAAATTGAATTTGCCTGCCCTTACTCAAAAAGATATTGAAGATATAGAATTTGGGATAAAAAACGGTATTGATATGATTGCAGCATCTTTTGTAAGAAAAGCTGCAGATGTTCTATCAATAAGAAGATTACTTGAGGATAACAAAGCAGATAATATACTTATTATTTCTAAAATTGAAAATCATGAAGGTGTTGAAAATATTGATGAAATAATAAAGGTTTCTGATGGAATAATGGTAGCAAGAGGAGACCTTGGTGTTGAAATACCTATTGAAGAAATACCTATAGTTCAAAAGAAAATTATAGAAAAATGTAATAGAGCAGGTAAACCTGTAATAACTGCTACTCAAATGCTTGATTCAATGATGAGAAATCCAAGACCAACAAGAGCAGAAGTAACCGATGTTGCAAATGCAATACTTGATGGTACTGATGCAATAATGCTTTCAGGAGAAACAGCTCAAGGCAAATACCCAATTGAATCCTTTGAAACAATGGCAAGGATTGCAGAAAATATAGAGGCATACATAAATTATAAAGACAATAATGATAAAAATATTGATTATAATATATCAGTGACAAATGCAATAAGTCATGCAACTTGTACAACAGCAAAAGACATTGGAGCAGCTGCAATAATTACATGTACAAAATCTGGTTATACAGCAAGGATGGTATCAAGGTATAGACCTAAAGCTCCAATAATAGCTACAACACCAAATGATAATGTAGCGAGGAAACTTTCGATAGTATGGGGTGTTTATCCGATTGTTTCAGATGAAGTTTCTACTACTGATGAAATGATTGATTCCTCTGTAAAAGCAGCTTTAGAAGCTGGTTTTATAAGAAATGGCGATGTTGTTGTAATTTCAGCAGGCATACCAGTTGCAATGACTGGTACTACAAATATGATAAAAGTTCATATTGTTGGGGATGTTATAGTTAAAGGTGTTGGAATTGGAACAAAACCAAAAACAGGGACAGTGTGTATAATAAATGATATAGAAAAAGACAAAGAAAAATTTAGAGATAAAGACATAATAGTTACTATGAAAACCGAAAGAGATTATATGCCTTTAATTGAAAGAGCTTCTGCTATAATTACTGAAGAAGGTGGACTTACATCTCATGCAGCAATAGTTGGTCTTAATTTTGGTATACCAGTAATTGTTGGATGCGAAGGAGCAGTTGCCAAATTAACTGATGGAATGACAGTTACACTGGATACTATTAGAGGTTTTGTATATAATGGTGCTGTGAATGTAAAATAAGACTAGATTTAAAATTTTGCTTTAACTCTTTAGAGGTGAATACAATGTATACTTATGATACTAAAATAAGAGTTAGATATAGTGAAACAGATAAAATGGGAATTGTATATTACACAAATTACTTAAATTGGTTTGAAATAGGCAGAACAGAGTTTTTTCGTTCCTTAGGGATGACATATAGGAGTTTGGAGCAGCAGGGTATAATGCTGCCAGTTATAGAAGCGGGATGTAAATATATTTCATCTGCTTTATATGATGATATAATAATTATAAGAACAAGGTTAGAATTTCTTAAAAAGACGCGTTTAAAATTTTATTATGAAATTATAAGAGAAGAAGATAATAAAGTATTAGCAATAGGGTTTACTGAACATCCTTTTACAACTTTGGATAAAAAGCCTGTAAATTTGCAAAAAGCTATGCCAGAAGTTTATAATTTATTATTAAACTGCTTAAATAATTGACAAGAAGCAATTTATGGTATAAAATATTATAAATGGTATATAATATTATTATGGTAACCGATTTTATCTAATACACTATTTAGTGTATTTTTTTTAACTATTTAACAAACGTTTGCACAATTTAATAGTTTAGTATAAAATAATAATATATTATAAATGGAGGTGTTATTATTGAGAAAAAGAATTGTAACATTATTAATTGCAATAATATTTTTATTATCATTATTTACTGCTTGTTCAAGTAATATTACTAATGTAAAAATTGATAATATATCTAAAAACCAAGCTACAAACGGTCCTGGAGATAATGGTACGTGGGCTTATGCTCAAAAACAAGGTATTGGTACGGCAAATAATGATATTTCAAAAGTATGGTTTACTTTGACAAGAGGAGCAGTATCAGAAGTATATTATCCAACAATTGATAATGCTAATAATAAAATACTTAAGTTTGTGGTTACTGATGGGAAATCTTTTCTATCAGATGAAACAGTAGATACAATAACTCAAATTGAAAAAATTAATAGTAAATCTTTAGCTTTCAGGCTTATAAATACTGATAAACAAGGCAGATATAAAATTGTAAAAGAAATTTTTACTGATTCGAAAAGGAATTCACTAATTATTAATACAAGTTTTTATCCATTAATAGGAAATAAAGAAGATTATAAGCTTTATCTTATTTATGAACCTCATATTGATAATCAAAGTAAAAATAACGAAGGGAAAGTGATTAAAGCAAACGGGAAAGATATGCTAATATCAAACAGAGATAAAACCTATTCAGCATTGGTAACCGATATAGGATGGAATGGTTTTTCTATTGGTTATAATAAAATTAATGATCCAATGACTGATTTAGAAAAAAATAAAATAATGACAAAGCATTTTGATACTGCTAAAGGGAATATAATTGAGGGAGTTGAGATTAATTTAAACAGAAAAACAAGTTTTATAACTGTACTTTCTTTTGGACAGACCGAACAAGAAGCAGCAAAAACTGCAATAAATACTTTAAATGATAACTATACTAAAATGTTAAACACATATATTAATGAATGGAACAATTACTGCAGTAGTATTAATGGTTTTGGCCGAAAAGCAAATGAACTTTATTATAACAGTTTAATGATTTTAAAAGCGAGCGAGGATAAAACAAATAAAGGTGCATATATTGCTTCATTGTCTATACCCTGGGGTGAAGGGCAGGGTGATCAAAATAAAGGAGGTTATCATTTAGTATGGTCAAGAGATTTATATCATATAGCAAATGCTTTTAATGCTGCAGGAGATAAAGACTCTGCTAATAGAGCTTTAGATTTTTTAGTTATGGTTGTAGAGAAAAATGGCTTTATACCTCAGAATACATGGATAAATGGTGATCCATATTGGAATGGAATTCAGCTTGATGAGCAGGCTGATCCAATAATACTTGCTTATCAGCTTAAAAGATATGATTTATATGATAAATTAGTGAAACCTCTTGCCGATTTTATTATGAAAATAGGGCCGAAAACTGCACAAGAAAGGTGGGAAGAAGCTGGCGGGTATTCACCTGCAACTATGGCAGCAGAAGTTGCTGGACTTGTAACAGCAGCAGAAATAGCAAAACATAATAATGATCAGATAAGTGCACAAAAGTATCTGGATAAGGCAGATAATTGGCAAAAACTTATTGATAATTTAACATATACAACAAAGGGACCTTATGGCAATGGGCGATATTATTTAAGGATAGCAGGATTGCCAGACCCAAATGCAGATTTTTTAATAAACATAGCAAATGGTGGAGGTGTCTATGACCAGAAAGAAATAATAGATCCCAGCTTTTTAGAACTTGTAAGATTAGGAGTAAAATCAGCTAAAGATCCCAAAATATTAAATACTATCTCAGTAGTGGACAGCCTTTTAAAAGTAAATACACCAAAAGGACCATGTTGGTATAGATATAATCATGACGGTTATGGAGAACCTTCTGAAACTGAGATTTACCGAGGTGCAGGGAAAGGAAGGTTATGGCCTTTGCTTACTGGTGAACGCGGTGTTTATGAAGTGGCAGCAGGAAAGAATGCAGACAAATATATAAAATATATGGAGAATTTTGCTAATCAGGGGTATATTTTATCTGAACAAATCTGGGAAAGGACTGGTCTTCCAACCGATTCTGCATCACCATTGAACTGGGCTCATGCAGAATATATAGTACTTTTTGTATCAAATATTGAACATAAAGTTGTTGACACTCCATACATAGTTTATGAAAGATATGTCTTGGATAAAAAGTAGAAATAGGGTGAAAAACCCTATATTTTTTTTAATTTAGCATGTATAATAAAAACTGTAGAAGGAGGGTTTAAATTGCATGATATAAAACCAGGTGACAAATACGAAATACTTATTGATAATATGGCTCATGAAGGTCAGGGTGTTGGTAGAATCCATGGTATAGCTGCTTTTATAGAAGGTGCATTGGCAAGGGAAAAGGTTGTTGCTCAAGTAGATAAGGTTTCTAAAAATTATGTTATAGGCCATATTGTAGATATATTAGAAAAGTCTAAAGATAGAGTTTACCCATTATGTCCTTATTCTGATAAATGTGGTGGTTGTTCACTTCAGCATTTAAGCTATGAAGGTCAATTAAAATATAAGACACAAAAAGTAAAAGATAATTTAGAAAGAATAGGGAAAATATATACAAAAATTAATGATACGATAGGGATGGAGTCTCCTTTTAGATATAGAAATAAAGCACAATTTCCAGTTAGAAGAATAGGGGATAAAACTGTTATAGGGTTTTACTCGTTTCATTCTCATAATATTGTTCCTATTGAAAGTTGTATGATACAGCATGAAATTAGTGACGAAATTGCCAGGGTTTTACGAAACTGGATTACAAAACACAAAATATCTGTATATGAAGAGAAAACAGGCAATGGCTTAATAAGACATATTATTACAAGAGTTGCTTATAAAACTAAAGAAGTTATGGCTATAATAGTTATTAATGGTGATTATACACCACATAAAGAAGAATTGATTCATGATCTAAAAGAAAATATAAAAGGACTAAAAAGTATAATATTAAATATTAATACTAGAAAGACAAATGTTATTATGGGGGAACGTAATATAACAGTATATGGAAGTGATAGAATTATAGACTATATTAGTGATATAAAATTTGAAATTTCTCCTTTATCTTTTTTTCAAGTAAACCCCATTCAAACAGAAGTATTATATAAAAAAGCTCTAGAAAATGCTGATTTAAAAAATAATGAAACAGTTATAGATGTTTATAGTGGCATAGGAACAATATCTTTACTAGCAGCACAAAAAGCAGCCTTTGTTTATGGCATTGAGTCTGTATCCCAAGCAGTTGAAGACGCAAAGAGAAATGCACACATAAATGATATTAATAATGTGGAATTTATTTCAGGTGATGCAGAAAAAGTAATGCCTGAGCTGGCTGATAAAGGAGTCAATGCAGATGTAGTTATAATGGATCCTCCAAGGAAAGGATGTGATAAATCGGTTTTAGATGCAGTTATAAAAATAAATTCTCCAAAAATTGTGTATGTATCCTGCAATCCTTCAACACTGGCTCGTGATTTAAGATATCTTGAGGATAATGGATACAGAACAATTGAAGTTCAACCTGTTGATATGTTCCCATACACATATCATGTTGAGTGTGTGGTATTGATGTCAAGGGTTGAGAAATAAAGAACTGAAAAGATTGTAAATAAAGGGTTCCCAGATATTGAGCTTTTCATGCGGCTACTGTGTTGGAGGCGACAATGTCAGGAAACCCATATTTTTATTGTTTGCGGGAACATATCAATAGCCCTGAAAGTTGTATAGTTGAGTTAACGGATTAGATAATGGCTATTTTTGCGGGGGTTGAGGAGACAGGATAGATACTAATTAGTATAAGTAAATTTATTTAGACGATGTGTTAATATATGTTAACAAAAAGGAAATATATATTGACGGTTAATGCTAAATTATGATATAATAACATCAAGCTTAATGGAGGGAAATATATGGAGCTAAATGTTATTATCAATCAGGACTGCATAGAAGGAATGAAAAATATTGATGACAATATGGTTGATCTGATTATTGCAGATCCACCTTATAATTTATCAAAAGGTGGCGAATGGAAATGGGACAATAGTGTAAAACTGTCTGGTATGGGTGGTAATTGGAACAAGGTTATGGAAAGTTGGGACAATATGTCTTTATCGGAATACTTTTCATTTACAATTGCTTGGTTAACTGAAGCAAAAAGGATTCTAAAACCTACTGGTTCTATGTGGATTTTTGGTACATATCACAATATTGGAATTATTAATGTAGTTTGCCAATTGCTTAATATTGAAATTATCAACGAGATCATATGGTATAAGCGCAACGCCTTTCCTAATTTAGCTGGTAGGCGATTAACTGCTAGTCATGAAACCTTACTATGGTGTAATAAAGGCTGTAAAAAACGTGAGTATTATTTTGATTATGAGTATTCTAAAAATGGAAACTTTGAATACGATACCTTAAAGCAACCTGGAAAGCAAATGAGAACCGTATGGGATATACCCAATAATAAAGAAAAAAGAGAATTAGAATTTGGAAAACATCCAACTCAAAAACCTCTTAGGATTCTAAAAAGAATCATTCAAATATCATCAAGAGAAGGTGATATTATATTATCGCCTTTTTCGGGAGTTGGAAGTGAATGCTTAGCAGCTAAGGAACTAGGGCGAAATTATATAGGGTTTGAAGTTGACAGACATTATGTAGAGATTGCAAAGAAAAGATTGGAACATGCTATATTGAATAATCAGATGAGTATTTTTGATAGCATGAGCAAAGGTGAAGAATAATGAAAAAGTATATAGCTGATGAGAAAAAAATACGGAAAATCATGATTGATAAAAATATAAAATCAATAAGTGAACTTTCCCGACTTTCAGGGGTGTCAAAACCCAAAATTTATGAATTTCTTAATGGGAAAACACCAATGCAAACTTCATTTGTAAGATTAGCAGAGTTCTTAGAAATTGACCCAAATGAACTTATTGTTGAGGTAGAAGAAAATGAGCAAAAGTATTAAACCTGTAATTAAATGGAGCGGAAGCAAACGCAGTCAAGCTTATGAAATAGTTAGTAAAATTCCAGCACATAACCGATATTTTGAGCCTTTTTTAGGAGGAGGTTCGGTTATGTATGCTTTGAATCCTAGTAACGCGATATGCTCAGATATTTGTGAGCCGTTAATAAAATTATGGGAGATTATTAAGAAAGATCCTATTGGGTTAGCTGATTACTATCGTGAACAATGGGAAAGGATGCAAAAGGAAGGCTACCAAGTATATTATGAAATAAGAGATAGATTTAATAGTTCATTTTCTCCGTATGATTTGTTGTTTTTATCACGTACGTGTGTTAATGGATTGATTAGGTTTAACAGGTATGGTCACTTTAATAACTCATTACATTACTCGAGGAAGGGAATTAATCCAAAAATCCTTAAAGATATTATTCTAGATTGGTCTTCACGTGTACAAAATGTAGAATTTAAAGCATGTGATTATAAGGAGGCAACAAAAGAAGCCGGTGATGGTGATTTTATTTATCTTGATCCACCCTATTTTAATACGAAAGGCCGTTATTATAATTTGTCCACAATCGATTTTGATGAATTTTTCGATTACCTAAGAGAGCTTAATGATCGAGGGGTTAAATGGGCATTGTCTTTCGATGGAAAGACTACTGATAAGGATTATAGTGTACAACTGCCAGAGGATCTTTTTGTTAACCATTATTATTTACACGCAGGAAAATCAGCGTTCAAAAAAGTAATGGATAAAAAGAGTAATATAGTGTATGAGTCATTATATACAAATTATTAAAAAAGAGGCGCTTATTAATTGCGCCTTCTTTCTTTATAAAAAAGTGCAAGTGATTCCTATGTTGTTTAGGTGTGATAATATTAGCTCTTTTAATTGCGTATATACGGAGTTATCAGGCATATAGTTTATAATTCTAATGTTCCAGCCAACTTCTTTAGGGCTTAATGCAAATATTAAATCGCATGCAGATACCCGATGAATATTATCATAGTCTTCTGAGCCGGAATCAATGAACGCAGCGACAGATACAATTTTACTCGAGTTAAGAGATATTTTTTTTCTAGAAATCGACCAATTTCCATTAATACTTCTTTCACAGCTAGGAATGAACGTAGACAAGTATTTGATATATTGCTTTAGTTGCTTTCCTACATTGGGTTCCAAATCAGAAGACCTATCCTTAGATTCAATTGACAAAATTATAGAATTGGTATCATAAGGATAAAGTTGTAATACATGATCTGGCCTTTTCCCATGAATTTCGCCACTAACTCGTGGTAGTGATACCCACCTATACTCACATTGATTAACTATAACAGAGAGGCCGCTCCAATCACCTCCTGGAGGATTACATAGACCCTCAAAACATTTGTTAGAAGGTAAGCTAGTAAATAACATGTGAATAGCAGAATCTACATCATCTTCGTGTACACTATTCGGCATAGGAGAAACAATGTCTGAGAAAATAACTTCTTTTGCCGATAGTGCTGTACACTTTTGTTTATACTTATGATTTGTTCTAAAAAGTGTTGCATTTCTTTTTTCATTTAATACTGGAACATCAAGTAATAAATAGTCGCTTAGTCCTAAGAAAACATTCCAAAAACCACTAACACGAGCAACTGAACGCGGATCATTTTTTAGCTGTTCAATGCGGGTAGAGGTCATTGGACCATAAATAAAAGTCAATATTTTGGCATGTTCTGATGTTAACATTGCCAAGAACGGTAGTAGACCGCGATCGGGACGATTATCATCCCCTCTTGGTTTAAATCCTTTGATAAGGCATACTAGAAGATCGTGGTCATCATCTAATATTGTCTGAGCTTCGTTTTGAGTAATGGGATAGAGTGCAACTAGCTCATTAACAAAGTTAATCTTACTATCTGCGGGTATAACTCCAAATGGTAAATCCTTACATGTTATACCGTAAGCGTATTTTTTTACTAACTCAACAAATGCACGAATTTTGCCACCCATAGATTTTTCTGCAATCTTCTTGCCAAATTGCCATTTCTTTTCTTTGGATAGTTCTATAACAGTTGTTTCGCCATTATAAATACGTTCCCAGTCTTCAGGTTTAAAATAATATTGTCCTTTTGTGTGTAATGAGAAAAAGTTTACCATTTTTAAATTTTTTTCAAGTAAAGATTTCTCATATTCCGTAGTGTCATTTCCAAGCATTAGATTTATTAAATAATCTGATATATCGTCTTCTGAAAAAATTGATTCATCAAAGTTTTTGAGTAAAGGATTGCTTTTGTCAAACTCCTCCGATTTAACAAAAGCTTGGACACCAAAAACATTTTCTTGCAGTGTATTGTTAATATAACTATAAGTAATTGCAGGATTAGGTGTCCTTATAGCTTTCCTTTTTCTTGTATTGGTATTCAGTTCATATTTCACAAAATCAACTATGTAAAGGTAAGGACAACCTGTTCTAATAGTTGAATATGCTCGTCCGCTTCTTTGCCATGCTTGATTTCCTGCTTGTAGGGCACTACAAAACTCAATGGCACACAATACCTTTTCTTTTTCTTCATGGATGTTAACTTCAGTTATAATGGCGTCTGGTGTTTCATCTAAAAAACTCCCAGCGGCTTTTAATGAATCAAAGATGTTATTATTCCAGCGCCTACGGTTAGATTTACTAAATCCCGGATGATAAATAAGTCTCCAGCGATATTTAGAGTTATTGTAAATAAAATCGATATCTATCTGGATTGCTGCTTGTGAAATAAATTGTCTATTGATATCAATGATATCAAGCCTGCGTGTTATAAAGTTAAAAATACGCTCACATTCAACTATGTTGTCTCCATGAATTTTAAATGTTTGAAATGTCATTCTTTTATCTCCTCACTTTGCCCAATATTAATAAGGTAAGCAATTGTCAAATCCATTAAATTCAGACATATTATGATAAGTAATTTAAGTTACTTGTCATCATCAACAATTTCCATAATATCTGAAATGTCGCAGTTAAGAGCCTTACAAACTTTTATTAAAATATCCGTATTAACATTTTCGTTTTTGCCAAGCTTGGCCATTGAAGCTGTACTAATACCAGCTGCTTCTCTCAAGTCCTTCTTTTTCATATCTCTATCAATGAGAAGTTTCCATAGTTTTTTATAACTTATGGACATAGTGTTACACCTCGCCTTAGTTATTAAATAAAGTCTATCACAAAATTAGCGAAGGCACAATTAGAATTTACGAATGCAAAAAAATATTGAGATAGTGACAATATATGCTATAATTTACCTATAAACTTATGTTTACATTAAAGGAAATTCCTTAAGATGACATTTTCATATGGGGTGAGGAGGGAGTGCATTGGCGGGTAATCGTTCTTTTAAAGATTATGTGGCAGACAGATTTGAAAATGAATTTTTTAATGCCATACAAAGTTACACCGCAGATAACTACGATGATTTAAGCTTGCGGTTATACAGGGTTAGAAATATTGGTAACATAGAATTATCAGATATAGAAGTAAAGTTCGTATCAGTTAATGACTTACCCGGAATGAGGATAGAATTTGATGTTGCTGTAGAAGCTGAACTTGAAGTCCGCGAAGCAGATTACCATTATGACATCTCAGAAAACTGCAGCCAGTGGTTTATGCTGAAATGTTCTGGTGACTTGGACTACAATTTGGATGACTTTGCAATTTCCAGTGTAACCGAATACACCAGCAAAAATAAACAGCCAAGACCCATGTCAGACTCCCTTGTCCCTATCATTAATAAAGAACAACTAGAATCGGTTGCCACAGACTTTCTACGCAGACATTATCCAGAAGCATTAAAAAC
>JBNAVY010000001.1:0-112413 GCA_049700195.1 Thermoanaerobacteraceae bacterium | reverse complement strand
TTGGCTTTCGCACAGATTATCAGATTGTTTCAACAAAAATGATGAAAAAAATTTTAAAGAGACGAAAAGATAAAAAAGTAAGCAAATTTTATAACAGAAAAAATAAATCTATCTTAGTATTTAAATATATTTTTATAATTAAACTAAAAGCTTTTAATAAATAAAAAGTTATAACTTGACAAGAGTTTTCGCAGATTGTATAACATTCTTACAATTTATTTAAAAAAGGGGGATTTAGAATATGATACACAAAATATCTAAAGAAAACCACATATTTAGTTTTTCCAAAGATAATACACCTGTACTTTTTGTAAAAAACAAAGATGAAATAGTAATTGAGACTTTAGATTGCTTTTCAAATCAAATCCAAACAAATAAGGATAAATTAGAGCAAATGGATTGGAATAAAGTAAATCCTGCAACAGGTCCTATTTATGTTGAAGGTGCTAAAGAAGGAGATGTTCTGGAAGTCACAATTAAAAAAATTGAAATAGCTGATAAAGGTGTAGTGGCAACAGGCAAAGACCTTGGGGTATTAGGTGATTTAATGGATGAACTGTATTCTAAAGTGATTAATATAAAAGATGGGAAAGTTATTTTTGATGAAAAAATTTCTATTCCAATTAAACCTATGATAGGAGTAATTGGCGTTTCACCAAAGAATGGAAATATAAATTGTGGAATGCCTGGTTCTCATGGTGGAAATATGGACACTACACTTATCGGTGAAGGTTCAAAACTTTTTTTACCAGTATTTGTAGATGGTGCTTTGTTAGCTTTAGGAGATTTACACGCTGCAATGGGAGATGGAGAAGTAGGTGTATCAGGCGTAGAAGTAGCCGGTTCAGTGACAGTAGAAGTTAGAGTTGTAAAAAATTTAAAACTTGTAAATCCCCTTGTAAAAACACCAGAGGTAACAGCAACAATAGCATCAGATGAATCTTTGGATAAAGCAGTAAAAATAGCAGTTTACGATATGGTAAACTTATTTCAAAGTTTTACTAAATTATCAATAGAGGAGATAGCTACACTTTATAGTATAACAGGAAATGTTCAGATTTCACAAGTAGTAGATCCACTTAAAACCGCACGCTTTAGTTTGCCAAACTGGATCTTGGATAGTTATAATATAGTTTTCTAAGGGGGATAAAAATATGGAAAACAAGAATGATACATCATTAGAAAATTTTGGATATAAGCAAGAATTAAAAAGAGCTTTGACAATTTGGGACTTAATAATATACGGGCTCATCTTTATGGTTCCTATTGCACCATTTGGTATTTATGGATTTGTCGCTGATATATCAAAAGGAATGGTTGCGCTTGCCTACGCAATTGGAATAGTAGGAATGATATTTACTGCTTTTAGTTATGCATCAATGTCTGAAGCTTTCCCAATTGCCGGTTCTGTTTATTCATATGCAACTAAAGGTTTGAACAAAATTATTGGATTTTTTACCGGCTGGGCCATTTTGCTAGATTATTTACTAGTTCCTGCACTTCTTTATGTTGTAAGTGCAGCTGCTTTAAATGGCATATTCCCGGCAATTCCTGTAATAGTATGGGCATTAGCATTTATTTTAATAAATACAATAATTAACATTATAGGAATAGAAATTACAGCTAAGTTTAACAAAATTGTACTAATCCTTGAACTTATAGTTTTAGCAATTTTTATAGGAGTTGGTGCTTTTGCAATTTCTCATGGTATAGGTGGAGCAAAATTTTCATTTAAAGCTTTTTATGACCCTCAAAATTTTAGCTTAGGTCTTGTAATGAGTGCTGTTTCTATAGCAGTTTTAAGTTTTCTCGGTTTTGACGGTATAAGTACCCTTGCTGAAGAAACAATCGGTGTTAAAAAAACTGTAGGAAGAGCAACTGTACTTGCACTTTTATTCGCAGGCATTTTGTTTATAGTTCAGACATGGGTAGCATCAATGATATGGCCTGATTATAAAACTTTTTCTAATCTCGACGTAGCTTTTTATGAAGTTGCTAATCGTGCAGGAGGAAAATGGCTAATGCTTACTACTTCTTTAGCAACAGCTTTTGCTTGGGGAATAGCAAACTCACTAGCAGCTCAAGCTGCTGTATCAAGAGTATTATTCAGTATGGCAAGAGACCAAAACTTACCCCAATTTCTTTCAAAGGTCCATCCAAAATATAAAACTCCTTATATAGCAACTATTTTTATTGCTATACTTTCGGCTGTCCTCGTAGCAATATATAGTGACAGGATAGCTGACCTTACATCTGTTATAAACTTTGGAGCTTTAACTTCATTTTTAGTCCTCCACATTACTGTTATAACATATTTTATGATAAAAAATCATTCTAGCAATATATGGAAACACTTATTATCCCCTATATTAGGGTTCTTAGTTATTTTCTATGTCTGGATAAGTCTTAATGTACATGCTAAAATCCTTGGTGCTGCGTGGATTTTGATAGGGATAATTTACTACATCATACTAAAATTTATATTAAAACGTAAGCCAGAAGAACTTAATGTATAAAATATTTCTTTAAAATTAAATTTGTACCCCCATTTTAAATTAATACAAAAAGTGGGGGTACTAACAGTCTTAAAATTTTTAATTAAATTTAAATATTATTATATAATTAAACCATATTTTAGCATCTACTCCACCGCAAAGGGTGAG
Source organism: Thermoanaerobacteraceae bacterium (assembly GCA_049700195.1). Lineage (GTDB taxonomy): Bacteria > Bacillota > Thermoanaerobacteria > Thermoanaerobacterales > Thermoanaerobacteraceae > JBNAVY01. The sequence continues at coordinate 109,750 of JBNAVY010000001.1, read as the reverse complement.
CTCTAATATCCTATTGATTTAGTTTTTATAGATATACTGTTTTCTCCCTCTACATAATGAGATTTAGCTTTTAAAATTATTTCTCCCGGCTTTCGTGTCGATTTTACATAAACTGCTCCTCTGCCATCCTCCAATACCAATGGATTTTCTCCAATCAGTTGTCCTTCTCTTTCTATTTCAAATGATACAGGTATATTGGCATATGGGAGAATAGAGCCGTTTTCATCCACAACACTTATAACAACCCGTGTACAATCAGAACCATCTGCCATAATCTCATTATCATCACAAGAAAGAATTAATTTATGTGGTTTCCCATATGGCCTTAATGTGTGTCTTGCTACTTCCTTACCGTCTATCAAACCTACCGCAGTAATAGAAGCATTATTAACTCTTACCTCCATATAGTTGATTCCGCATTCCTTTATTGAAAATTCAAAAGGAGGATGTGGTAAACTAGGAAAGTCAACTCTATTGGGCATTTGTCTTTTCACAAATTTATCATTTATATAAAGTTCTACTTCTTCGCAATTGCTAAATACAAGCAATTTATCGCCGTTCTCTTCCTCAAATGATGGTATTAAGTACGAAGCCATAAACACATAGGGTCCATATAAGTGCGGGTCGGCTTGACTCCTGTAAAAATGAGCTGCAAATTTTGGAAGTCTAAAAATATCACAGACTCCGTGATAGCATATATTGTCTCCTGAACCAAAAGCACTTGTGGTATTATAATCAAATCCACACCAGCCTGATGCACCAGCCATGTTTGGTATCCCATATTGTTTGTCTTGAATAAGAGCATGCAACCTTGCATGAGTAATAAGTCGATTAAGGTTATCATAAGTTTTTGTCGGATACATGTGACCCATATATTCTGTTACCATATACTTTTTGTGGTTTGGAAGTTGTATTTTGCCTTCTAAATTGTATATAAAGTCGTTATATGTAAATACATCCTCTAGCTTTTCACTATCTCTTAAATATCTAACACCACCTGTTGGTCTACTCCTATCAAAATTATGAGCTATTTCATTTGTCTCTGTATAAAAATCGTGGTCATCTAAAGACTCATTTATTCGCACACCCCACATAAATATACAAGGATGATTTCTATCTCTTAGAATCATCTCTTTTAAATTCTCTTTTGCAATGTTCTTCCAATTTTCGTCGCCTATATGCTGCCATCCAGGTATTTCTTCAAAAACTAGCAAGCCTATCTCATCACATCTATCCAAAAATGAAACAGCCTGCGGATAATGGGACGTCCTAACATAATTTAATCCCAATTCATACTTTAGTATATCTGCATCTTTTCTTTGAACCCTATCCGGCATAGCACCACCAACATAAGGAAAAGTCTGATGTCTGTTTAATCCTCTTAATTTTAAAAGTTCACCATTAATATAAAACTTACCGTCATTTCCAAAATGCACAGTTCTTATTCCTGTTCTAAAAGTATAATTATCTAAAATTTCATTCTCTGCAATAAGTTTTACAGATACATTATATAAATACGGATGATCTGGATGCCAAGTTAATGGATTGTCCATCTTTATTTGCTGTACAATCTCTTTTTGCATCTCTTTTATGTCAGTAACCACCGATGAACACACAACACCTTTTTTATTTATAACCTCTGTCAATATCTTTCCATTGCTTATTTCTTTTCCTTCAATAGTTGTAGTAATTGAAATTTCAGCAACAGAATCTTGTAATTTATCAACAGCAAAATAAACATCTTGTATATGGACATCATTTAAAATTTTCAGCCAAACATTTCTGTATATTCCACCAAACAACATGTAATCTACAAGATGACCTTCTGGAGGAGTATCTTTATGTTCTCGTGAATCCACTTGTACAGCAATTAAATTTTCAAAATCGCCATATTTGACATATTTTGTAATGTCAAATTCAAAAGGTGTATATCCTCCTTTATGTTCTCCTACGAATTCGCCATTTACATAAACCTTCGCAACAGTCATAACACCTTCAAAATGAATATAAACCTTTTTCCCTTTGTATCTCTCATCTACTTTAAAATGTTTTCTGTACCATGAAACAAACCTGTAGTCTTCCTCTTTAAAATAGTGATGAGGAAATGTTTTGTTTGCATGAGGAAGACTAACAACTTCAAAATTGCTCTCATCAAAATCAAATTTATATGCCTCATTTAAGTCTTCAGTAATATATAGCCAATCTACATTAAAATTCAATACTTCTCTACCCATTCTTAATACTCTCCTCCTTAAAATGCATCATAATGCTCTGAAAGTCCCCTTTAAGTTCTGGAATTACTATCCCTGCATACATAAGTTCATCACCGCTATATAGACTACCATCATCTACTAAAACATAATTAAAATCTGGATTTATTCCTTTTAGACGAAGTCTTTTAATAGGTTCATTTGCTCCTTTCAAAACTTCAAAATAATAGAGCAAAAATTCTCTTTTATCCTCAGAAACAATCAACCAAGCATTTTCATTCCCTTCAAAGGGACTTAACAATCGATAAAAATCTCCAAATTGCACCAGTTTTCTAATATCTTTATACTTTTTTACATATCTCTTTATTTCTTCTTTTTCTTCACTGGATAGTTTTGTTAAATCAAGTTCAAAGCCAAAATTAGCTGACATTGCTACATGTGCACGTATTTTTAATGGCGTAATTCTGTGAACTTGATGATTTGGTACAACAGATATGTGGCTTCCCATTGAAATAAGAGGATAAACTATACTTGTACCATATTGTATTTTAAGTCTTTCCACAGCATCCGTATCATCACTGGTCCAAGTCTGGGGCATGTAATAAAGCATTCCAGGGTCAAAACGACCGCCACCACCAGCACAACTTTCAAACAAAACATCAGGAAACCTTGTCGTTATTTCTTCTAATATTCTGTAAAGTCCAAGAATATATCTGTGAGCAGTCTCTCTTTGCCTCTCTGGCGGCAAAAGTGCAGACCCTATCACTGTCATATTTCTGTTCATATCCCATTTTACATAACTTATGTCGGCGCTTTCCAAAATATCTGAGACTACTTTTATAATATAATCTTGTACATCTTTACGCGACAAGTCTAACACAAGTTGATTTCTGCTTTCACTTCTTAGCCTATCAGGTACATGTATACACCAATCAGGATGCTTTCTATATAGATCACTATCAAAAGACACCATTTCTGGTTCCATCCATAATCCAAATTTTAAACCTAAAGAATTTATGTCTTTTGCAAGGCCATCCAAACCACTTGGAATCTTTTCTTTATTTACAAACCAATCTCCCAGTGAAGAATTGTCAGAATTCCTTTTTCCAAACCATCCATCGTCAAGAACAAACAGTTCAATCCCCAAATCTTTAGCTTCTTTAGCAAGTTCTTTAAGTTTTTGTTCTGTAAAATCAAAATAAGTAGCTTCCCAGTTGTTTATAAGAATTGGTCTCTCTCTATCCTTAAATTTACTTCTCATAAGTCTATTTCTGTACAGTTTGTGATAGATATTTGACATTTTATTTAAGCCACCGTCCGAATAAACCATAACGACTTCTGGTGTTTGAAATGTTTCACCTGGCTTTAGAAGCCATGAAAAATCAAATGGATTGATTCCCATAGAAACTCTTGCCATATTATATTGATCTACTTCTACTTGTGCCAAGAAATTGCCACTGTAAACAAGGCTAAATCCATAAACATCTCCATGCCATTCATCAGCATCTTTCCTTAAAAGTGCTATAAAAGGATTTTGCTGATGGCTGCTTGCGCCTCTTCTGCTTTCAATAGACTGGGCTCCTGGTACAAGCGGTCTTCTTATAACATGTCTTTCTCTCGCCCAAGCTCCTGACAATTGAATCATGTCAAAATTACTATCATTAAAATCAACATTCATAGACAAAGCTCTTAACAATTTTATGTCTTCTTTTCCCATGTTTTCAAATCTCACTGACCTTGTTATAACATCATAATCCCTAAATGCTGTATAAATTAAAGTTACCTTTAATTTAGCTACTTTATCATACAATTCTAACTCAAGAGTATCAGCTTCATCTTCATTTTCAACATAAGTAGCCGAAAGCTCTTTTAATTTAGGCTTACCTTTATAGATTTTGTGAGATAAGTACCTTAGATCAGAAACAGTAGAACCGTTTTCAAGCTGAATTTGATACGCAGGACTTCTAAAATCAGTGTTACCATATGCAGGATACTCCTGTGGTAAAAAATCTAACTTTAACTGATTCCCAAAGTTAATAATATCATTATCTATACTTATATGGGGTAATTTTAATAAATGGTATATATTAGGAGTCTTTATTATTTTGCCAAAATATGCATGTAAAACAGCGCCATTTTTTAAAACATGTAAAATATAACTTGTATCTTTGGCAATTAGGTAAAAAGTTTTTGTTTTATCATTAAAATGAATAGACATAGTAAGTCCTCCCATAATATCGTTTAAAAGTTTAAATATTTTATTTTTTGTACATAACAAGTTAATGAAAATACTTTTAATTCATAATAAATTTACTGTTTAACAGCTCCAGTCATACCTTGTACAAAGTATTTTTGTAGTGCAAAAAACATAATGATTGTGGGTAAAGTAGCTATTACAATTGTTGTCATAATAACTCCATATTCAGGGAAATATGCAGATGCTAAATTCGAAATTAAAAGTGTAATTGTTTTTTGGTTATCGGTTTGCAATACAACAAGCGGCCACAAATACGAATTCCAGCTTGTTGTGAAAGAAAAAATTGCTGCTGCTGCATATGTTGATTTCATAGATGGAATTACAATAGAGAAAAACGTCCTCAATTCTCCAGCTCCATCAACTCGTGCTGCTTCTATAATTTCTTTAGGAAAAGATTTAAAACTTTGTCTGAAGAAAAATATTATAAATATTGAGGCAATACTTGGAAGGATTACCCCTGCATGAGTATTTAAAAGTTTGAGTTCTACAACTAATCTAAATAAAGGAATCATAAGTGCTGCAAAAGGCACCATCATTGATAAAAGTATCACTCCATAAATTTTTTCACGAATTTTTGATCTATACATCTCAAAGCCATACGCAGCCATAGAGGCTATTATCAAAGTACCTATTACTGTTAATGTAGAAATCTTTATAGAATTAAAAAGTATTCTATTTAGATTATATGATGTATTAAGAGTAATAAAATTATTAACTATTTGATTACCAAAAGTCATTTTCCCCTTTATAACATCTACCGCAGTATTAGTCATTCCAACTATCATCCAATAAAAAGGGAAAACTGAAATAACAAATACTACAAACAAAAAAGTATAAACTAAAGTTTTAAGTAATATTTTCTTAAAATTCAATTTTTATCACCTGCCACTCTAAATTGAATAATAGTTAATATTGCCGCAAAAAATACTATTACATAAGAAACTGCAGCAGCATATCCAAAATTAGGCATATATTTAAATGCTAAATTATAAATATACACAGATAAAGTAAGTAAAGAATTTCCTGGTCCTATGCTAGAAGCAGTTACACCGCCACTAGAAAGATTCATAGGTTCATCAAATAATTGCAAAGTGCCTATTGTAGACATAATAGTCGTAAAAATAATAATAGGTTTAAGCATTGGAATAGTTATATAAAAAAATTGTTGTATTTTATTTGCTCCATCCATTTCTGCAGATTCATATAAATCATAGGGAATATTTTGTAATCCAGATAAATAAAACACCATGTTATACCCAGTCCATCGCCAAGTCATTGCTATAATAAGTGTAACTTTTGCCCAAAAAGGATCTAATAACCAAGGTATGGGTTTATGTATTATATGAAAATTCATTAGAGTTGTATTTATAAATCCATCCATACTAAACATCATTTTAAATAAAATTGCATAAGCTACAAGTGAAGTGACTGCTGGTAAAAATATACCTGTCCTAAAAATGCCTCGAAATTTAATACTTTTATCATTAAGAATAGCAGCAATCACTAAAGCTAAAAAAAGCATAATTGGTACTTGTATTACTAAAAATATAAATGTGTTTTTTAAAGCTGTCAAAAACATTTGATCATTAAACATTCTTATATAATTATTTAATCCAACAAACTTTTGTACAATACCTTTAGAAGACATAGTAGAAAGATATAAAGAATAAATTATTGGATAAAACAAAAAAGTTGTAAGCAATAATAACGCAAAAAGTATAAAAAACCATCCATACCTGTTTAAAAATCTTTCATAACTAATGTTTTTACTTTTTAAAGGTGTTTGTGCTTCATTTCCAACCATAAATTATTCCACCTCTTATTTAATCTAAGGAATAGCAATTAAAGATAATTGCTATTCCTCATTCAAATTTCAAATTCAAGCAATATTTATTGGTTAATCTGATTTTTTAATTGTTCTTCTGCTTTTTTCAAAGCATCATCTATTGAAATTTTACCTGAATATACATTTGGCATTATATTCATGATTGCTGCATCTGCCTCATATGTGTAAATGCCATATTTAACTGGTAGTATATTTTTCATATATTCTGACAAATCAGTATACACTTTTTGATCTCCAAAAAATGGATCTGGTGCAGAGTAAGCACTTCCGGTCTGTGCTGGCAAATAAGTTGCAATTGCTCCTCTTTCTACAAGTATTTTTTGATAAAAATCATTATTTCCTGCATATATTTCCTTAAGAAAATCAATAGCAATATCTTTATTACTGGAACTATTAATCACGTACCAACTTGAACCACCAAGATTTGAAGCATTAACCGAATTACTAAGATTTAAACGTGGAGTAGGTGCAAGTCCCCATTTTCCACTTTGGCTTGTTTCTGCTTTAATTGAACCAATTATCCAAGCACCTGTAACAACTGCAGCTGAATCTCCTTTGTTAAATGCTGCAACCCATTCGTTCCAACCACTTACTTCCTTTATTATACCTGAATCAAATAGTTTTTTATACATTGTTAATGCTTCTTTCATTGCAGGATTATTAGTAAAATTAGGTTTTCCATCTTTATCAAAATACCATTCTCCAGCAGACTGAAGCATTATTCTCATTAATCCACCATCCGAAGGATCAAACCCAATCATTGCTTTACCAGTTTTTTCTTTTACTTTTTTACCTATTTCTATAAATTTATCCCATGTTATATTATTTAAATCTTCTGGTTTATAGCCAGCTTGTTCTAATATGTCTTTCCTATAAAATAATCCTGTAACACCAGAGTCGAAAGGAACTCCATAAACTTTACCATTGATAGTCATAAGCTCAAGTTTATATTTTGCAAATTTATTATAATCAATTTTATCTGTTAAATCTGCAAATGAACCCGGATATGCTTGAAGATATTTTTGTGCATTATAATCTTCTATTAATACTATATCAGGTAAACCTTCTTTAACCCCTGAAGCAAGTACTGTGTTTAATTTTTGCTCCAAATCGCCTTTCGCCATTTCTACAACATCAATTTGCACATCAGGATGTTCTTTAGTGTAAATTGCTTTTGCATCATTCATTATAGCAATATTAAAATTAGGATCCCAAGCCCATACTGTAATTTTTTTTGTACCGGATTTTGACGATGTGTTTTGTTGTGGACTATTATTTGATGAAGAAGAATTGCTAGTGTTTCCACATCCTGTTAGTAATAATGAAAGCACAAAAAAGATTGAAATAATATAAGTAATCAATTTTCGCATAAATCAAATTTCCCCTTTCAATTAAATTTTTTAAAATAAAATTTTTTGTTTAACAAGTTAGCTGGTAATATCACTCTCCTTTCTTTATAAAATGTTTTGAGATTACCTAAAGTATAAATTCTTAAAGATATCTGTTAACGTTATCGAATTTTATAAAAAGCACATTTATTAAAAAATTTAATTAATAATATTTTTAAGAAAATTTTATACTCTTTTCTATTGTTTGTATTACTTAAAAACTTTATAAAATATTTTTCTTTAATATTCGGATTTTTTATTCTCAAATCTGTTAAAACGTTTATTTAAGTTTCAAAACACTTACTTAATTACTAATTTAACTAATTTAGTAATTATAAACTCGTAACTTTATTTTTTATTTTAACTAACTCCTATATTATATATTCGACATGAATTCAAAAATTCCTTCTTTGAAAGCGTAATTTATTAAAAATTTTTATAAACTTTTTGTAACCAAAAATTTACTTCCTGCAATATTTTTCTACAACCTCATCAAAAGCACCTTCATCTATATCTTTTACATTTACATTATTGTAAAGCTCCCATTCTTCAACATGCTCAACAGTTTCACCAGGCTTAAGTTTTGTTAAAGGACTTAATGTTTCTATTTCAAGAGCCCAGTTATCCACATATGTTTCAAAAGATACTCCAAAGTCAGGATATGTTGCGTCATGCAATGGATAATATCTTTTTACAAAAAGATGTCCTTCTCTTATATAAGCTGCCCAGCCTTCTTGATTATTAATTCCTAACTTAAAAGGTTCTCTGTTATTAGAATCTTGTTTTAATGCAATATATTTTTCTCCCCAAAACACTCTTTTATCATTCATTTTAGAATAAGGCCAGAGTACAATTTGCCTATTTGGAAGTAAACCAGTATCTTTATTTGGTTGAGGAATTATTTCTATACCTTCTGTAGCAAGTATTGTAATTGCCCATGCTGAAAGCTCAATAGTCCATGCTCCAAGATTAGTTATCCTGTGTATAAGCCTAACTTTGCCCTCATCAGGGCTTAGTATTATATCAATTTGTTTCTGCGTGTTTACCCATTTTTCAGGCTTCTGGATAAGCCTTATCCCGTTTTCTATTTCATGCCAATTAACAGGGTCATTATCTGGTACGTAAGTTCTCTTTCTGTCTTCAGGACTGTGCCAAAGTCTATGCCCGCCATATAATCTGTATTCATCACCTCCTTTTAAGCCAATAGTTTTAGGCTCCAAATTAAATTCGTTTACATCATTTTCAAAGCCGAACCTGACAATCCTTGGGCCTATGTCAGTTGTAGTAACAATATCAATAATTCCATTAGAAAGTTTTACACTATTTCCCCACCCTGAAAAATTTATTTTGTCAATTTTTATTGCCATATATTTCATTCCTTTCACACATATTTAGTCATATTTGGACTTTGACTTATAGAACCTCATCCATAACTATATTTGCTGCTCCAATTAAAGTTGCTTCATAGGCTAATTCAGCAAATGCAATTCTACAAGCATTATATGCATTCTCAAAAGAGCGCTTTTCTGCTGTTTCTATCATTATTTCTTCTATAAAATCTTTGCCTTGAACAATTCCACCTCCTATTAATATTAATTCAGGATTAAATGTGTTTATTGTGTTAGCTATTCCTATACCTAAATACCTTCCAATAGTTTTTAAAGAATTTATGGACAATTTATCGTTTAATTTTGCAGCTTCATAAATTATTTCCGGTGTTACATCATCTAAAATTCCTTCACACATTTCAAATACAATAGAATCTATACCTTCTTTTATAGATTTTACAACAAGATTTACTAATGCTTTTTCAGATGCTAGTGCTTCAAAACAACCATAATTTCCACAACTGCATTTAGGCCCTCCTATATCTATTGTTGTGTGTCCTATTTCTCCAGCTCCATCAGTTATTCCGCTTAAAATTTTCCCATTGATCATTATCGCTGAACCAATTCCATATCCTACTTTTAAAAATACCATATTTTCAACATCTTTTGCCTGCCCAATATGAAATTCTCCTAAAGCCATAGCTCTAACATCATTTATGATGTAAGCAGGTATGCCAAATCTGTCTTCAACAATCGATTTTATAGGCATATTTTTCCACCCTATATTAGGAGCAAATACTGATATGCCTTCCTTTGTCCTTACAGGCCCCCTTACAACAATTCCTATACCAGATATATTTGAAGAAGTTTGTTTAATAGAATTTTCAATTACAGTTAATAATAAATCTAAAACATCTTCTTTTGTTAAACCTTTTATTGAATGTTTATATCTGTTTTTTGTATTTAGCTCTGCATCTAAAGTATATTCTAATAAATTATTTGTACTTAAATGTATTATTATCATAGTCATAAACTGTGGATTTAGCTTAATTAGTACAGGAGGCCTTCCACCATTTGATTCGCCAACTTTGTACTCCATCACAATATTTTCAGCAATGAGTTTGTTTACAATGTTAGTCACAGTCGGCGGCGTTAAATTTGTCTCTTTGGCAATATCAGCCCTTGATATAGGTCCCATCTTTCTTATTACATTTAATATTACTGATTCATTCATGCCTTTTAATAATTTATAGCTGACTGGTATTAAGTTTTCCATTTATACCCCTTCCTTTACCCTCTCTTAAAGCCATTTGTATGATTTTTGTGCCACATCCAAGCACTTTCAATTATTTCTTCTAAAGATGGATGTTTTGGCACCCAACCTAACTCTTCTATTGCCTTTTTGGAAGACGCCACAAGTACTGCAGGGTCTCCCGGACGGCGCTCAGCAACTTCTGCTGGAATAGGATGCCCTGTCACTTTTCTTGCAACTTCTATCACTTCCTTTACACTAAAACCTTCTCCATTTCCCAGGTTATAAATTGCGCTATTATTGTCTTTTCTCAATTTATAAAGCGCAAGTATATGTGCATCAGCTAAGTCCATCACGTGAATATAATCTCTTATACATGTCCCATCTTTAGTAGGATAATCATCACCATAAATCATTATCTTTTCTCTTTTGCCAAGTGCAACCTGAAGTATAATAGGTATAAGGTGCGTCTCAGGCAAATGGTCCTCTCCAATCTCGCCTGTTTCAATAGCCCCTGCAACGTTAAAATATCGCAAAGCGACGTATTTGATTCCATAAGCACTGTCTGCCCATTTTAACATCTTTTCAACGGCAAGCTTTGTCTCACCATAAGGGCTTGTGGGATTAGTTCTATCTTCCTCTTCTATTGGAATTCTTTCTGGTTCTCCATATGTTGCAGCTGTTGAAGAAAACACGATTTTTTTGACATTGTGTTTCTTCATCGCTTTTAAAAGGCTCAATGTCCCGCATACGTTGTTTTCATAATATTTAAATGGCTCCTCTACACTTTCTCCTACAAGTGAAAAAGCTGCAAAATCAATTACCGCTTCAATTTCATTTTCTGTAAATACCTTGTCTAAAAAAGCTTCATCCCTTAAATCGCCTATATACAATTTCCTTCCCAAAACAGATTCCTTATGTCCTGTGACGAGGTTATCTACAACGACAACTTCTTCATTTCTCCTTAAAAGTGCTGCAACTGTGTGGCTTCCAATATAACCTGCACCACCGCATACTAAAACCGCCATATTTTTACCTCCTTCAGTATTTAATTTCTTTTAATTTCTCCTGCTCCTTCACCTACTCCTGTTATATAGACTGTTGGCCTGTAGCCTATTTTTTGAGTGTAATTGTGAGTAACCACTTCTATAAATTCCTCTACTGCATCCTCTTTTACAATGCTTACAGTGCAGCCACCAAAGCCTGCTCCAGTCATACGGGAACCTATTACTCCCTTTAATTTTAACGCTTCTTCTACCAAAGTGTCCAGTTCTTTTCCTGTAACTTCGTAATCATCTTTTAAAGAATTGTGAGATTCAGTCATTAATTCTCCAAATCGTATTAATTCTTTATCATTAAGTGCTTTTACTGCATCTAAAACTCTTTTATTTTCAGTTATAACATGTTTTGCTCTTTTTCTAAGCACTTCGTCAGGTATCAAATCTTTGTATTCTTCAAATTGTTCAATTGTAACTTCAGATAAATTTTTTACAGGCAAAGCATTTTGAAGATATGAAAGGGTCTTTTCACATTCACTTCTTCTTTTATTATATTTCGAATCCAAGAGCCCTCTCCTTTTATTTGTATTTGTTATCAAAATTTTATAACCTTCTAACTTCAAAGGCACGTATGAATACTCTAATGTATCACTTTTTAATAAAATTGCATGGTCTTTTTTACCCATTCCAACAGCAAATTGGTCCATTATGCCACAATTTACCCCAACAAAAGTATTTTCTGCTTTTTGACACAATTTCACCAATTTTATTCTGTCAATATTTAAATTGAAAACTTCATTAACTGCAACAGCAGTAACCAGCTCTATTGAAGCAGATGAGGAAAGTCCAGCGCCATTTGGAATGTTGCCTTCAAACACAATTTCAAATCCAGAAAAGTCATACCCCTCATCCTGTAACACTTTTAAAACCCCTTTGGGGTAGTTGGCCCAATCATGGCTTTTATCAAAATTGAGTGCATCCAGGTCTACTTCCACCTTTAAATCGAAATTTAAAGAAGCCATGAAGACTTTTTTGTCCTTTCTTTTTCTAATCGCAGCATATGTCCCAAAGTCAAGGGCACAAGGAAATACATAGCCTCCATTGTAATCTGTATGCTCTCCTATTAGATTTACTCGTCCCGGAGAATAGAAAAGCCTTATTTCAGCATCATTTTTACCGTAGAATTTTTCAAGTGCTTCAATTACAGCCGTTTTCATTTAAAGTCTCCTTTCATATCTATTTTTTCAAAGCCTACTGTTTTTATAAATTTTTCAAAGGCTTTTTCCCCTTTTTTATCTCTTTTAAACACTCCTGCATCTAAAAGAACCTTCAAAAATTTATTTCCAACCTCCTGTTTTATATAGCTTTCGGCTTCTTCTCGAGTGCAGTTAGTACCATATTTTAAAACCAATTCTTCAATCCATTGAATATGTTTGTATAAAGGACTGCTTTCATCATACAAGTCTGGATTAAATTTTTCTTCCTCTATTAAAAACTTAATAATTTCCTCCATCTCAAATTTCAGCCTTCCTGGTAAAACTGCCAGCCCCATAACTTCTATAAGTCCAATGTTTTCTTTTTTTATATGGTGAAGTTCCTCATGAGGATGGAAAATTCCATAAGGATATTCATCTGTTGTCCTGTTATTCCGAAGGACAAGGTCAATTTCAAATTCCCCCTCTTTATTAATCCTCGCAATTGGTGTAATCGTATTGTGAGGAATGAGTTCCCCATTCTTTTTACTATATGCCAATATGTCACATGATTCATCACTATATCCCTTCCAGGTAGTCAATATATGTGAAGAAAGCTCTATTAGTTTATCCCTGTCTTTACTTGAAAGGCGAATTGCAGACATAGGCCATTTGACTATTCCTGCTTTAATGTTAGGATATTGAGGATGTATAAAGTATTCTTCTATAGGAGCCTCTTCCATTGGAAAAACGTGCCTTCCCCCTTGAAAATGTTCATGGGATAAAATCGAACCTCCCACAATTGGCAAATCCGCATTGGAGCCCATAAAATAATGAGGAAATTGCTCAATAAAGTCAAAAAGCCTCACAAAAGTTTTTTCTGATATTTTCATTGGAATATGTTTTTCATGAAGTAAAATGCAGTGCTCATTGTAATATACATAAGGTGAATACTGGAAATACCATCGTTCTCCCGCAACTTTTACTGGGATTATTCTTAAGTTTTGCCTAGCTGGATGATTTAAATTTCCCGCAAAGCCCACATTTTCAATGCACAAAAGGCACTTTGGATATCCTGACTGAGGAATTTTCTTGGCTTTCTCTATCTCTTTTGGATCTTTTTCTGGCTTAGAAAGATTTATAGTGATTTCTAAAGAACCGTATTCCGTGGGAGTACGCCAATATAAATTTTGTGAAGTTCTATCCATTCTTATATAATTGGAAGCTTGAGATAATTTATAAAAATACTCTGTGGCTTTTTCAATCCCCTTTTCAGAGGCAATGGTATTAAACTTTTTTACAACTTCTGATTCTCTTGGCATTAAAAGCCCCATAATTCTTGCATCCATTAAATCTCTATAGGTAACAGTATCCTCTATAAGGCCTATCTGTACCGCATAATATAGCAATTTTTTTAAAATAGGGGAAGGGCTTTCTAATTCCTCCTCAGGAATCTCACCTTCATAAGGCATTTCTATTTTAAATAAATCCATAAGTGCATTGCGGCTTGGAATCACATCTAATTCCTCTACCAAGCCTTTTTTAAGTGCAAACTTTATAAGCTGCTCGATGTGTAATGCTGCATCTTTTGAATTCATAACATATCCTCCACTAACTTTATTATATTTTTTAATTAAGTTCTTAAAAGAAAAAGCCCTAACATCTTAATATTAACAGTTAAATAGCAGTTGAAATGAAATTATGACTTTTAATATACTGACAATATACACTCAACAAATTTTATTTATATAAAAAGTTTATTTATTATTTTAATTAACCTCTTTTTTATTATATTCGACACATACTCAAAAATTCCTTCTAATCTATGAAAAATTTTTAGAAAATCCTCAAGTCAGCCCTTCCGTCAGCCCCGTAAATTTTTGCAATTACAATTTCTAAATTCTCTTTTTCCCTTTCAAAATGCCACAGCCTTGCATATCTATTTGCAAATTCAATAAAGTCAGAAAAATTGAGTTCGCCTTTGAGCCTTTTTATTCCAATCATTAACATATCCCTTATCATTTCTAAATCCTCTGGAAGTGTCATATTAGTAACTTTTTCTAATATTTCTTCATATTCCTTTACAAGAGTTTTAATATCTTTAAGCTTTTCTAAAAACCCAAAATAGTAATCCATCCACATATTTCCTGTCTTTTCTCTCTCTTTTTGACCTTTCAAGACTTCTGAATAATATCTAAAAGTAGGTGTACCTAAAAATACATGTTTAATTGTCATTGCAAATGTTTTTATTTTATTATTTATCTTCATGCCCTCGTTTGTTATATCAATTATTGTTTTTATATTTTTAAAAATTATTTCATCTAGAATGCTTCCTGTAGCTTTAAATTGATTTATCAAGAATTCAATTACATCTTGTTGAATTTTTGCTTTCCTATATTTAAAGATTTAAAGTTGAAATATCTTAAATATCAAATTGTATAGTTAAATATATTAGCAATGAATTCTTATTTATATCTTGAAACTAATCTTATGCCTTCCTTCAAATCTACTGCGTATATTTTCCTTCAATAGTTTAAAATTACTGATGACCACATGCTTTTTTATAAGTTTTTACCCTCATTCTTTTTTACATATTTGTTGAAATTTTAATATGTTCTAATATCATATTTTATGGTTGTTAACTGTTTTAGAATATGAAATACTATATCAAATAAAAGCAGAACTTTAATATATAAACAACATCTTGCACTTTCTTATTCCAACTAAAATCGTTAACATCGAACACTCCTACCTTTAAAGAAGTTTTTAGCTTAAAAATATTGTTTATCTAAATATATTGTTTTTTTTAACTATAAACTAAAATTTGCCTAATCTTAGGATTTTGTTGAATATTACTTTTCTCTTCCTTTATTTTCTCAACTCTTTTATAATGATAGACTTGATTCTTTGTGGTATTTTTATTTTGTTATTAAGTTCTAATAAACAATTATTATTCGTTTTTTCATCATTGCTTTTGACGCTTCTTCTTAAAATTAATATAACGAATATACAAGTTTACCAAATTTATATGTTTGCAAAATCTTTATTTGACTTTTGTAACGCTCAAACAAAACTAGATCGGCAGGAGCCCCTATTTCTAGACCTTTGTATGTATCAAACTTCATAAATGTTGAAGGGCGCAAAGATGCCATTTCCCATGCTTCTTGAAAAGGTAAAAGTCGATCGTTCAAATATTCAATACACTGTCTTAAAGACTTTACAGAACCAGCTAAAAATTTTGGGTTTTCCTTCAAATGAAGTTTACCTTCTGGTGTTAACACCACTTTGCCACCAATGTGGGTTTCATATTCACCAGCTTTTAAACCTGCTAAATAAACAGAATCACTCACTAAAAAAACCCGATTTTGTTTAACTTTATAAATAACCTTTAAAACAGAGTCCGGAAGATGAAAACCATCAGCAATTATGCTCGCCCATAGTCTCTCTTCAGCAAGTTGATCCCAAATGTAATTAGGATGCCTTGGTAACACAGTATGAGAACCGTTTCCTAAATGAGTAGATAAACTTGCCCCAGCATTTAATACTTCAAAAATCTGCTTTGATGACGCATCGGTATGTCCAATAGCCACTTTAACACCTTCGGCAACACATTTTGCAGTAAATTCAGCAGAACCTGTCCATTCAGGAGATAATGTGATAAGTTTGATTCGACCTTTGGCCGCTTTTTGCCATTTTTTAAATAGATCCCAATCTGGTGGTTTAACATATTCACGCGGATGTGCTCCACGCGGTCCATCTTCTGGCGAAATAAAAGGTCCTTCCAAATGTATCCCTTTAATAGTTTTGCCCAATATAGGATTAGCGTTGATAGCAGAAGAGAATGTGTTTATTATTTTTTCAATAACAGTATCCGAATTTGTAATAATTGTGGGGAAATATGATGTAACTCCCTCCTGCCATAAAGCTTTAGTTACCTCAATGATCATCTCTTCACTCAACGGAAGTGTATTAAAATCTATACCACTATATCCGTTAACCTGAAGATCTACCAAACCTGGTCCAATCCATGTAGATACCACAGCGTTAAAATTATTTATTGGTTCAATATTACAAATAATTCCTCTTTCAACCCAAATACGCACCGGTTTTTGTTTGAGGTAATGTATTCCCTCTAGAGCATAGAGCTTTCCCTTTTGACTCAACTGGCTCACCTCCATTACCAATTTCCATATGAATCTTTATCTGATTAAAAATACAGTTAGGATTGCGTCTTAAGATAGAAACTTTGCAATCTGTTGTAATTGCTCCATATATAGTACGTTTTACCTAATTTGTTTATTTTACTAGGATACAATACAATATAAATAATTACCTTACATGATTATAGGAATAGTAAGAATTACTGGGTGCGTCTGTATACTTTCAAGCTTTTGGAAACACCTTCATGGATCTGTTGCTTACAGGAAATTTCAACATTTTTAACAATTTTTACTATCTTAAGATCATTAAAATTAGCAATACAAAATTCGTTAAAGGGGATATTACTATTTTTACCAATACAAAGACACACAATATCAATCGGTTCGGCTCTGAGTAATTCCCCATAACGCTTGCATTCAGCTTCAATATCTTTTGAGGTATCAATAAAATTGACTTCACCCGGTCTTACTATATTTATCAAACATTCGGCTAAAAAACGTGAAAATTACCTTGGATCATCCGCCGCTAACCCAATATATTCATCTATTTGGAATACCGTATGCAGGTAAAACTTTTACATCAAATTCGTTTTGTTCTTTTAACTTAATATGGTATTCTAATGAGTCCGTCGGGTCATCTGTTGTTATTATGACTTTGACATTTGACTTTTTTATTATGTTTCTTACGTTAAAGTCATCATGATTTATAACTTCATTCGTTCTTTCCCAAATGGATTTTGCTGTTTTTTCATTTAAAAGGTCATATATACCAAAATATTTTTGCAACTCTAAATGAGTCCAATGGTAAACTGGGTTTCCTATTGCCATAGGAATAGTTTTGGCATATGCCATAAATTTATCATAATCATCAGCATTTCCTGTAATATATTTTTCATCTATTCCATTAGCTCTCATAAGTCTCCATTTGTAGTGGTCACCATATAGCCATATTTCAGTGATGTTTTTAAATTTTTTGTTTTCATATATTTCTTTTGGGCTTAAGTGACAATGAAAGTCATAAATTGGCATATCTTTTGCATAATCGTGATACAATCTAACAGCGGTTTCATTTGAGAGTAAAAAATTTTCATCCATAAAATTTTTCATTTTCATCATCCCTTACATCCTAGATATTTCTCCAATACCCTTCTCACTGCACCTGGTCCTTCTATGAACTCTTTGAAATAACTTTCTATCCTTTCTCCTAACCCCACTTCATAAAGGTTTACTCCAAAAATGTTTTCATTTGAAAGAATAGGTTTTAAATTGTCTTGGACAGAATCTACATCTCCTAACTTTATATTTAAAACATGTGATTTTAAATCTTCAAGCAACGGGTCTGGACTTAATGCCATTGGATTGCCTTCATCATCTATTCCCATTAAATATCTTAACCATCCTGCTATTACAAGTGGAATATACTTCAAATCTTCTACTTTTAAATCTGGTCTTTCTCTATATGACTTTATTGTCTCTCCAAATCTTATTGCCATCTTCTGTGATGTATCTGTTGCAATTCTCTGAGGTGTATCTGGCATGTATGGATTTGGGAATCTTACCTCAATTACTTCTTTTAAGAATTCTCCTGGGTCTAAAACTCCTGGATGAACGACTACAGGTAATCCTTCGTCATATCCCACTTTTTCAACAAGTTTCTTAAGGCATGGATCTTTCATCTCGTCTGCTATTGTGTTATAATTTAACAAACAACCAAAAATCGCTAATGTTGTATGGAGAGGATTTAAACAGGTTGTTACTTTCATCTTCTCTACTTTTTCTACTGTTTCTTTATCTGTAAAAATCACTCCTGCCTCTTCTAATGGAGGCCTGCCGTTAGGAAATTTGTCTTCTACAACAAGGTAATGTATTTTTTCAGCATTTACAAAAGGCGCAATGACTGTATTTTTACTGGTTTTAATTATGTCCATTTTCTCTATACCAAGCTCCTCTAACTTTTTCTTTACATCTTCTGAAGGCCTTGGCACTATTTTATCTATCATACTAAGAGGGAAAGATACTTTTGTTGAATCTATTAAATAATCCAAAAACCCTTTTTCTACAAAACCTTTATTTTCCCATTCTTCTGCAATAGTTTTTACTGCACTTTTTAATTTTTCTCCATTACCAGAAAAATTGTCTAAACTAAGAAGTGCAATTGGGTGTTTCCCCGTTTTGTATCTTTCGTATATTAAAGAAGTTACTTTTGAAATGATATGACTGGGTTTATCCACCCCTACCTCTATATCTTCTTTAACATCTTTGATATACTCACCAGAAAAATCTTTTAAGTTGTAAGCTTTTTCGGTTATTGTGAAACTTGCTATCTTTAAATACGGATTAGAAAATACGTCCTTTAATCTTTTCCAATCACTGTGAGATAGATCGGCTATTATTTTGTCACTTATACTGCCTATAACTTCTATATCAAGTGATCCATCTATATTTAATACTACCAGCATACTCAAATTATCATAAGGTTCATATATTTTTTTAATTATTTCATAATCATATGACTCCACTGCAATAATTCCTTTATCAATAAGCCCTTTATCTAAAAGATTTTGTTGTAGAAGTGCAATGAAACCTCTAAAAATATTCCCTGCGCCAAAGTGTAACCATATAGGATTTTCTTTAGTCTTCTCTGCTACTTTTTCTACATCATAGTTTGAAAGTTTTATACCTGCTTTTCGCCATTTATCAATATCTCTTATACTCTCCCTAGTTAAAAGCATATCCTTTCTTCCTTTCTGTGAATTGTCTTTAAAATCACAACAATTTATTCATATTATTTGTGGATTGTCTTGTGTTTATTATATATATTCTACACTAATCCAAAAAATCCTTCTTGGTTTTTAAGTTTTTTATTGAATTTTTGTTGAAAAAAAATGGGAGAACAGAAAACTCCCATTAATTCAACATCAACTAAATGTCAATTTTTTAGTTTGCCTCCCATTCAGTATGGAAAATCCCCTCTTTGTCTATTCTTCTATATGTGTGAGCACCGAAGAAATCTCTTTGAGCTTGTATTAGATTAGCAGGCAAGTTTTCTTCTATCATGCTCAAAAAATAATCTAATGAAGAATTAAGTACAAGCGTTGGGATGTAAAATTCTTTTGCTAAGTTAGTCACGTCTCTTATTGAATCCAACTTATTCATGAGGAATGAAATGGCTTTATCGCTATCCAACAAGTTCACATTCTCTTTGTTTTCATTTAATATTTCTCTCAAAAAGTCTAAAATCTTTGCCCTTATAATACAGCCACCTTTCCAAATACGCAATACTTCTGAAAGGTCAATATTATACTCAAAAACCTTTGAAGCTTCAGATATAAACCATAATCCCTGAGAAAAAGATGTAAAAACACTAAACAAAAGAGCATTTTCTAAGTCGTTTTTCACTTTTTCTTTATCTAATTTTGCATCAGGATATGTTTTTTTAACTTTCCTTGAAAGTTTTACTCTTTCCTCTTTAAAGAAAGATAAACTTCTCGCTTCTACTGCAAGGTTCAAAGAGGGAGTTGGTATTCCTAAATCCAAAGAGGTTTGAGAAGTCCATTTGCCTGTGCCTTTTTGCTCTGCTTCGTCTAATATGAGGTCAACGAGGTATTTTCCTGTTTCTTTGTCTTTGTACTTCATTATTTTATAAGAAATCTCCATCAGGAAGGAGTTTAACTCCCCATTATTCCATTTTTCAAATATTTCTCCTATCTCTTCAGGAGAGAGCTTTAAACTTTTTATCATTATATCGTAAACTTCAGATATTACCTGCATTATAGCATATTCTATTCCATTGTGGACCATTTTAACAAAATGTCCTGCTGAATCATTCCCTACATATGTACAGCAAGGACCAGACTCTGTCTGTGCTGCAATCTTTAAAAGTACATCTTTTACCATTTCATAAGCTTCAACACTTCCTCCCGGCATTAGTGAAGGACCGTGCAATGCTCCTGCCTCTCCCCCTGATACTCCCATTCCTAAATAGAGAATGCCTTTTTCTTTCAATTCTTTTATACGCCTTGTAGTATCTTTAAAATAAGAATTTCCTCCATCAATGATCAAGTCTTCTTTGTCAAGATAAGGCAAAAGCTCATCTATTACATCATCTACTGGTTTTCCTGCTTTGACCATGAGAATGATTTTTCTGGGCCTCTTTAAAGACTCTACAAAAGATTTGATGTCATAATAAGGCTTAATTTGCTCATCTTTTACTTTGTTTTGCATGAATTCTTGTGTTTTTTCAGGTGTTCTGTTAAATACAGATACGTTATAGCTTTTTCTTGCAATGTTTAAAGCCAAATTTTGTCCCATTACAGCTAAACCAATTAATCCTATTTCATACATTTATTTTACCTCCTGTTTTATAATTTGCTGTGAGCTTCGAATAGGCTTTTGAGCTCTCGAGATAATTTTTTAAAAAATTGAAATTTCTTTTCATAATAATTGATCCCTTTTTCGTCTGGCATATAAACATTTTCTACACTAACCATTTCCTTAGTAGCTTCAGAAAGATTCTCATACCTCCCAATGGCATAATAACCCAAAATAGCAGAACCAACCAAGGCAGGCTCTTCTACTTTAGAGACTTTAATAGGCAGTCCCAATGTCGATGCAAAAATTTTCATCCATAAGGGTGAATTTGTCGCTCCTCCTCCTGCTCTAATTTCTTTTACCTTTATATTATTGTCCTTCAACGCCTCATAAATCATGCGTAAGGAAAAGGCTACTCCTTCCATAGCTGCTCTTATCATATGACCCTTAGTATGGGTATTTTTTAATCCAAAAAATACACCTGATGCAATATTTCCTATTTCTTTGTCCCTCTCGCCTGTCAAGTAAGGCAGGAAAAATAGATTTGAAGAATCTTCTTTTGAAGCCTCGTGAGTTAATTCTTCATAGGTCATGTTAAAAATATTGTCTCTAAGCCATTTTAGTACAACACCTGCATTGTTTATAGCAGCCCCAATGAACCATTTACCCGAAGATAAATAATAAGTTTGAAGCCTCATAGCCTCTTCTTTGTCAAAAACAGGTTCAGGATAGGCTACTCTGAACATTCCAGTAGTCCCTATGTTTATCGCACCAACTTCTTCCTCAAAAGCTCCAATTCCTATTCCTAAAGCTCCTCCATCGTAAACTCCTGCAAGTACTTTAACATCATTTGTTAATCCCAAAAGCTTTTTGGATTGTTCAGGCAAATCGGCTAAAATTTTATCCGAAGGCATAATGGGAGGAAGTTTTTCTTTTGAAACCCCTAAAATATTAAGTACATAATCATCCCATTCAAGTTTATTTACATTCATATAACCAGTTGCAGAAGATATGCTAGGCTCAGTATAAGGCTTTCCTAAAAGTTTTAAAAGTATAAAATCTTTAGAACTTAAAAAAAACCTCGTTTTATTAAATATATCACTTCTTTTTTCTTTTAACCAGTAAATTTTAAACAAAGGAGCATGAAAAGTTGGAGTAAAGCCTGTCCTTCTGTAAACCTCACCTACATCTATTTTTTCTAGAAGTTTTTCATAGGTTTCTTTAGCCCTTAAATCTAGAAGTGTCATCATACCCATCAAGGGATTTAAATTTTCATCAATTGGAATTAAGCCAAACATGTAGGAAGAAGGCACAATTAAAGAGATTTTATCTTCAAATCCTTTTGCAGCCTCTTTAACTGCTTCTACAAAAGCCGCAAAAAGAACTTCAGGATTATGTTCCGCCTTTCCTTCATTGTCTCTTTCTATAGGCGTTTCTTTTCTATATAAACTTAAAATATTTCCTCTTTTATCAACTACACCTGCTTTTAGATTCGTAGTACCAATATCAACGGAAAGAACTAAATCTTTTTCCATTTCTCCCCCTCCAGCACCTCTTTATTTACAACACCATCAGGAATTTCTCCTTTTAAGACCTTTTCTACATCAGAAACAACCTTGTCACCCATACCTCTTAAACATTCATAAGTGTATGCAGATGTGTGGGGTGTGATTATGACATTGTCAAAGCCTAAAAGCGGATGGTTCTCATCAATAGGCTCACCTTCTGCAACATCAAGCCCTACTCCTGCTACTTTTTCTTCTTTTAAGGCTTTTATAAGAGCTTGTGTATCTATAAGTTCACCTCTTGCAGTGTTAACAATAAATACATTATTTTTCATCATAGAAAATTCTTTATAAGACAGCATGTGATAATTTCTCTCATTTAATGAAGCATTAAGAGATATTATGTCTGATGACCCTAATAACTCCTCTAAAGACACAGGACGAGCTCCTCTTTTTATTATTTCCTCTTCTGAAAGATTAGGATCATAGGCAATAACGTTTGCCCCAAAGCCGTATTTTAATATCTCAGCAACTCTACTCCCGATATTGCCAATACCGATTATCCCAGCAACTTTATCTTTTATCTCATAACCCAAAAAATCCGCTCTTTCATGCCATTTGCCATCTTTTACTCTTAAAGAAGCTTCTCTTACTTTTCTAATTACACCTAAAAGAAGTGCAATTGCATTTTCTGCTACTGCTTCTCTTTCTACAATTCCAGCAACTTTTGTGACTATAGTACCTTTTTTTGTCGCACTTTCTATATCTATAGCATCATAGCCTATGCCATGGCGGGCAATTAAAAGAGTCTTGTCTTTGTATTCAAAAAATTCTCTGTCGTAATAAGGTTTTACACTGGCAATAATCACAGAATAGCCCATTAATTTTTCTGCTAAAGCCTTTCCCCTCATGTCATGAGGAAGTTCAAATCTTTCCACTTCCCCCAAAACTTTTAACCTCTCAATATGGTCTTCGAAATACATTCCAAAACTACTTGAATTTACAATCGCAATTTTGACATCCATTTTTATCTTCCTCTCTTTATATGTT
Organism: Thermoanaerobacteraceae bacterium; assembly: GCA_049700195.1. Taxonomy (GTDB): domain Bacteria; phylum Bacillota; class Thermoanaerobacteria; order Thermoanaerobacterales; family Thermoanaerobacteraceae; genus JBNAVY01. The sequence goes on along the minus strand of JBNAVY010000001.1, from coordinate 86,252 downwards.
AAATATTCCCTTTAAGTGATTTTCAATGTTTTTGCTTACAAACTCGTAATGTTGTTCTTCATACTTATCTAAAACTTCATAAATTTCTTTTCTTTTTTCATCGAGTAAAACTCCATAGGAAATGTGAAAAAGCTGTTTAATTTCAGGTTTTAAAAGAATTTTTAAATCTTCTGTTTGGATTGTTTGTGGAAAATCATCTCTTTCAATTAATACTTTGTAAGCCTTTTTACTCTCTTCTAAATTAGCTAAAGCAATTTTATAAAGGTCATTAAAAAGGTTTTTATCACTTTCAAAAATGAGGTTTATCGCTTGAAGCCAGCTTGTGCCAGAAGTTTTAATGTGGAAATTTCCTTCAGTAATTTCATTAAATATTTTGTAAATGCTAAATTTATCACTTCCAGAATGAAGACTTAACTTGTACCCTCCTAATTCTTTAGTAAGAAAATAATGCTTCTTAAGTTCTGATGTAAACTTCTCTATGTCTCCTTTGTAATCAATAGCCTTTTGAAATTCCCCGGGAAATTTGGGAGCCAAACTCCAAAAGTCTATCCCTTTTCTATGCAAATATTCAACTACAAATATATGGTCTTCTACTGTAGTATCCTTTTCTCCTTCATCTATCGAAATTTCTAAATCGAAATGCTGCAATTTGTCCTTTAGAACACCATGCACTTTTTCTACAAACTTCATAGCTTTTTCATAAGTGATAGCAGATTTGTACAATTCATCTTCAGAAACTGCAAAGTCTTCCTCGGTAGAAAAACTAAATTTTTTACCTTTAAACTCTCCAATTATTTCCATGCTTTGTGAGGATAAACTTTGAGCCTTTTCTTTTAATTGAGACTCTGTCATATCTGAAATTTTCACTAATAAATCACTTAAATCAAGAGTGTACATTGTATAGCCTGCATCAATTGCTTCCATCAAATATTTTTCGTCTTTTATGTGGTCGGCATCTGCTCCAAATCCTCCACCGTATCCTGCTTCTAAAATGCCTATAATAGCTTTTAGTAATACATCTTTAAAATTTCTATTAGTTTTTATAAGTTCTCTTGGAGATTGTTGAGCTAACACAGGGAAAATATCATAATTTTTTAAAACTTTTATATGAGCTGGAGTCGCAAGTCCCAATCTATCTCCTGTGCCCAAAGAGGCTTTTTCTTTACACGTCACCGGAGAAATCCCAAAATTATCTTTTAATATTAAATAGTTTTCGTAAGTTAAAGAATATAAGTTAAGATAAAAACCAAGTTCTTCTAAATATTTATTTTCAACAAAATAAGGAGAAGATAATTTAAAATCACCTTTTGTCAAAAGTCCTATTTTTTTTTCGTTATCTTTTTTAGCTACAAAAATATAAACATCCTCTTTTAATCTTCTGAATGAATCATTATATAAAAGAAAAGAATTTTTTAATAAATAATTAGAAAGTTTATCTTCCATGTTCGATTACCCCTTTTTTATTTTTTTACAACTACACAACGTCAATCTTTATATAGTCTTCTAATTCCTCTATTACCTCTTTATTCTGCTCTCCAGAAGTTATTATTTCCTCAATCTCTTCAAAAGCAGCAAAGGATACCATTGCAACTTTTCCAAATTTACTACTGTCTGCTACAACAATTACTCTGCTGGAAGACTTTATCATAGTTTTTTTTGCTTCCGCTTCAAAAATATCTGAAGTCGTAAACCCTTTTTCAAGAGAAATACCACCTGTTCCTAAAAACAATATGTCTATGTTATACTTACCTATACAATTTAGTGTTTCAAATCCTACCATCGAATGATTATCATGCTTTAATTTCCCTCCGGTAAGAAAAAGGTCAATAAAGGGGTTATTAGCTAATTCTGTAGCAATGTTTAATGCATTAGTAATAACAGTTATGCCTTTTAAATTCCTTATAGCACGGGCTATGTGATATGTTGTAGAACCCGCATCTAAAAATATGACATTGCCTTCTTGTATTTTTGAAACAGCCCTTGCTGCTATTTTTTGTTTTTCTTCTATTTGTTCTTTAAATCTTTTAACAAGAGGTGGTATAATGACATTTTCTATTAATATGGCACCTCCGTAATTTTTTTCTACTATACCCTGCCTCTCTAATTCCTCTAAATCTCTTCTTATTGTTTCATCAGAAACATTAAACATTTCACACAGTTCAGATACTTTAACAGCTTTTTTCTTTAAAATGATTTCTTTAATTTTATCTCTTCTCGTTGATACAAGCATTTGCATTCACTCCTACATTTATTAGTCATTATTATTTTTACCACAAATTAAATGTGTCAATAACTATACATGTTATAATTTAAAATGCACGTTTTGTTTGTGGATTTTATTGCTTTTATTATATTAATTCTACACAAATCCAAAAAATCCTTCTTGGTTTTAAATTTTTTCTTGCTTTTATAGAATCTATGGAATTAAAAAAGGAACCTATAACAAGATTCCTTTAAAATATTATTTATTCAATATATCTTTATTTACTAAAGTGCGAGGCACTCTTTTTTCTATTACATCAATTATGTTTTGAGCAACAAGTATTGACATGTCTCTTCGTGCTTCTTCTGTTGCACTTCCTATGTGGGGAAGCATTACGACATTGTCAAGTTCGACCAGCTCTTTTTCAAATTCTGGCTCTCTTTCATATACGTCTAAGCCTGCAGCGTAAATCCATCTTTCTTTTAAAGCCTTGACCAACGCTTTCTCATCCACCACAGGGCCTCTGCCTGTATTTATCAATATTGCAGAATTTTTCATTAGTTTTAGTTCTCTTTCCCCAATTAAATGCCTTGTCTCATGGGTTAAAGGCACATGTATGGAGATAAAATCAGACTCTTTAAAAAGAGTATCTAAGTCTACATATTGAGCTCCCGTCTCTTCTTCAAACTCTTTCTTAGGATTTCGTGCATTATATAAAATCTTCATTTCAAAGCCTTTTGCCATTTTCCCAAAAGCTTGTCCTATGCGCCCAGCCCCAATTATTCCAAGTGTTTTCCCTGTTATGCCCTTTCCTAAGAAAAGCAATGGCTCCCATCCTTTAAAATTACCTGCCCTCATAAATTTGTCAGATTCTACTACTCTTCTTGCGGTCGCAAAAAGAAGAGCCCAAGCAAGTTCCGCAGTAGCGTTTGTCAACACATCCGGAGTGTTTGTTATGTAAACTCCTCTTTTTGTAGCTTCTTCTAAATCTATATTGTCAAATCCTACAGCATAATTTGCAACAATTTTCACATTTTTTGCAGCATCAAAAAATTCCTTATCAACTTTATCATTTAGTTGGGTAATTACAACATCTTTGTCTTTAATTTTTTTAAAAAGTTCTTCTTTATTTAGCATTCTGTCCTCTGGATTTATTTCTACATCACAGTGTTTTTTTAAAAGATCTATTCCTTCCTCAGGAATAAGTCTTGTAATAAATACTTTAAGCATGGCAATACCTCCTAATTTTTATTATTTATTTACTAATATTAAAACATCATAAATTAAAAATAAAACCTATATTTTTGAAATACATTTAAAAAACACTAATTAATACTAAAAACATTGGTATGGTTAAAAAAGATAACATATTCATAATTACTACACCAAATGATGCAAAGCTATTTTTTACATTTAATTGTTTTGCTACAATTGCAACACTCATCATGGTTGGCATTGCTGCTTCTAAAACAGCTATTTTTTTGGCATCAATAGGCAAATTTAAAAAATATACAAGCATAAAAGCAATTAATGGAGATATTATAAGTTTTATAACTGCAGAAACATAAACAGAAGTTTCAATTTCACCTTTTTTTATTAAATACATATTCATACCTATAAAAAGCATAGCAAGAGGAACGGTTATACTACCAATCATTTGTGCACTTTTTAAAAAAATCTCTGGTACCTTTATACGTGAAACAGCAATAAGGAAACTCAAAATAAGTGCAATAAATGATGGATTTAAGATCTTTTTAAAAGCCAAAATATCTAGTTTCTTTTCTTCTGACAAAATCCAAATCCCTAAAGTCCAAAATAAAGCCGTATGACCAAAATCATATAAAATTACATAAGGTATACTAATATCACCAAATAGAGCAAGGTTAATTGGCAAACCTAAAAATATTGTATTACTAAAAGATGACAGAGCATAAAATACATTTTTCTTTTCAAATGGCACTTTAAATACTTTAAAAATTAAAATTGATACAATCAAAGTTAAAATTAAAGTAGCTGAACTAACAAATGGGAGTATATACGAAACCTTAAGTAAATCAGGTTTATATGTTGAATACATACTGTAAAATATAAGCAATGGAGTAGAAATTAAAATAACTAAATCTGCAAGCATTTTTAAATTTTCTTCTTTGACCAGCTTTATAAATGCTATATAATAGCCAACAGCCATTACAATAAAAATTTCTGATAAAACCTCTGCCATTTTTATTATTGCCATTAAGTCCACCCCGAATTTCCATACAAGATAATTATACCATATTTTTTCACTTAAACAAAAGAACTCAACCAGATGGCTGAGCTCTTTTGTTTTACTTTACAAACTGACTTAAATGCTTTAGTCCTAAAAGTAAGCCTTCTTTTACTTTTTCTTCGCTTCCTTCATATAGTGGGTCCTCATGCTCTATACTTACAACACTATCATATCCGTTTTCTCTTAGTACTTTTAGAAAATTTTCCCAATCAACATCGCCTAATCCAGGCATTCTATATTTCCAATAACCACTATCATCATGATTATTATTCTTTAATTGCTTATTAAATACACCATACTTTTTAAACTTATCTTTAAAAACCTGAGTATCTTTAGCATGAACATGAAATATTCTGTCTTTAAATTCAGGTATAACATCAATGTAATCAATAAACTGCCATACAAGATGGGAAGGATCAAGATTTAAACCAAAGTTTTTAGATGGTATTCTTTTAAACATCTCTTTCCATAGCTCAGGTGTAAATGAAATAGTACCCGGAAGTCCTGTAACCTGCCAACCTTCCATGGGACAATTTTCTATTACTATTTTAATTCCTCTTTCTTCTGCATAACTTACTATATCAGTAAAAACTTTCTCAAATTCATCAAAATTTTCTTCAATACTTTTATCTATATTTCTGCCTACAAAAGTTCCTACCATGTCTGTACCTAGCATTTTTGCTGCATCAATACATTTTTTTAAGTGATTGTTTATAAACTTTCTCTTTTCAGGGTCTTTATCCAGGTTATTGTCATAATATGCTAAAGATGAAATTGTGAGCCCGTACTCTTTAAAATATTTTTTTATTTCCTCTGCCTCTTCAGGTGTGAGATTTTCTACGTCAATATCACATGAAGAGTAATCCCTTGTGTTATCTTTAGGCCAACAGGCAACTTCCAGAGATTTAAACCCATTTTCACTAGCCCATTTTGTTTTTTCTTTTAAAGGCATATTGCCCAAAGAAACCGTTAAAAATCCTAAATACATTTTAATATTCCTCCTTCATAATTTTTTTTAAATTATCAAAGCTGATTTTAATACTTTCTAAAGGTGACCTTTTACATAGGTCCTGCTCAACAATAAACCATTCAGTCCCATTCATTTTTGCGATTTTTATGATTTCACCAAAATCAATTATGCCATTTCCTATTTCAGTAAATGATTTGTCTTCTTTTTCCATATCTTTTAAGTGAATTAATGGTAACCTCTTAATGAATTTTTTTAAATACTCACTTGGTTCAATACCAGCATATTTCACCCAGTAAACATCAATTTCAGCCATTACATAATTTTTATTTGTATTATCATAAATTATATCAAGACCGTATTTCCCGTCATATTTTTCAAATTCGTGTGCATGATTATGATAACAGAAAACAAGTCCCTCATCACTACACTTTTTACCTACTTCATTAAAAAAATCTGCAGTTAGTAAATAGTCATTTTTACTTGTATATTGATTCCATGGGCACACAATATATTTATTTCCTATTTCGCGATTATATTTTATTACCTCATCAAGATCATTCTTTAAATTTTCAATGCTAACATGACTAGCAGCAGCTTCTAAACCTAATCTATCTAACGTTTTCCTCATTTCTGCTGCTTTTAAACCCCCATATCCGGCAAATTCTACCCCACTGTATCCAACCTCAGCTACTTTTTCTAAAGTACCGATAAAATCTTTTTCCATCTCTTCTCTTAAGGTATAAAGTTGAACAGCTATTTGTAAATTCATTTTATTTCTCTCCTAAAATAATATTATTTCTTTTGTTTTTTCAGCAGATTCATAAATACTGTCTATCAGTTTCATAAGTTTAAATCCTTGTTCGGCTGTTGATATAGGTTGTTTATCATATTTTATGCATTTAATAAAATGTTCAAACTCATTTAAAGGTGATTTTGGATAATTTGTATTTGGAATTATATCTATTAATGTATCAACAACTTCAGAAAAAATTTTAAGTTGACCGTTTTTATACCATATGCCACCTTTATCCCCTAAAATCTCATAGTAATTATAGTCTTCTTCAATATTTGAAGCCCAGCTAAATTCAAAATCTATAGATATGTTATTATTTAGTCTGATAAAACCAACAGCTATATCTTCAACATCATAAATACCATCTATGCTTTTAGAATAGCTCCAGCTATTTAAACTTTTATTATTGCTAAACTTTGAATAAGTTGAAGCTGAAACCGAAAAGGCATCAGGGTAATTAATAAAATACAATACTAAGTCTAAAAAATGTACACCTAAATCAATAAGTGGTCCGCCGCCTGAAAGCCTTTTATTTGTAAACCAACCACCTTTACCAGGAATTCCTCTTCTTCTCCGCCAGCCTGTTTTTATATGATATATATTACCCATATGTCCTTCATCTATATATTGCTTTACAAAATATGCCTCATTAGTAAATCTGTTATTTAATCCCACCATAAATTTTACATTCTGTTCATTTTTAATTTTAACTATTTCTAAGGCCTCTTTACTATTTATAGTCATAGGCTTTTCACAATGAACATTTATTCTTTTCCCCATTGCCCTTATTGAAATAGGTGCATGAAGGTAATTAGGTGTACATACGCTTACTAAATCTAATTCTTCTTTTTCAAACAATTCATTATAGTCTTTATAAATATTTTGTATATTATATTTTTCTGCTAATAGTTCTGCCGCCTTTATATCAGGATCGCATACAGCAATAATTTCTACATCATCCTTTAGTTTTGAATAACCATTTAAGTGTTTGTAATCAGCAACCGACCCTGCACCAACACATGCATATCTAAGTTTTGACATATATAATCCTCCATTTATTTGTTAAAATAAACTGGTTCTCCTGTTTTTGCAGATTTGTATATAGCTTCTAAAATTTCAGTAACAACAAAAGCTTCTTCAGGTTTTACCACAGGTTCTGTGTCATTTATAATTGAATCAATCCAAGCTTTTGCTTCTAAAAATGCTGGATCATCTGATTTGCCTTCATAAAAATCTACACCACCCACATCAGTAGAAACTTTAGTTGTATAAAGTTTTCCAAATTTTTCTCCATTTATGCGAAGTCCATCTTTCATATCGGCACCGCCTTCTGTCCCACACAAAGTAGTCATAGCTTCGCCAACCTCTAAAGTATTTAAAGCCCAACTAGACTCTAAAATAATAGTTGCTCCATTTTCCATTGTAATGAATCCAAATGCAGAATCTTCTACTGTAAACTTTTTAGGATCCCATGATCCCCAAGCATTTGCTGCATTTTCTTTTTCTGCTAGCTTGTGATAAGAAGTACCCATTACAACTTTAGGTTTATAGTTATTCATCATCCATAATGTTAAATCAAGTGCATGGGTACCAATATCTATAAGCGGACCTCCACCCTGTTCTTCTTCATTTAAAAATACTCCCCATGTTGGAACAGCTCTTCTTCTGATTGCGTGAGCTTTCGCAAAATATATTTCTCCTAGCTCACCTTCTTGTGTAAGTTTATGTAAGTATTGTGAATCTGCTCTAAAGCGATTCTGATAACCTATAGTTAATTTTTTTCCTGATTTTTTTGCAGCCTCAACCATCCTTTTTGCATCTGCTGCTGTCTTAGCCATAGGTTTCTCACACATTACATGTTTTCCCGCATAAAGAGCATCAACAGTTATATCAGCATGGGATTTATTAGGTGTACACACGTGAACAATATCTATTGTTTTGTCTTCTAATAATTTTTTATAATCTTTATATACTTTTGCTCCTTCATTTCCAAATTCTTTTTTTGCTTTTTCAGCTCTTTCCTCTACTATATCGCAAAAAGCAACCATTTCAACATTTTTAATTTTTGCTAAAGAAGGCATATGCTTTGCAAATGCAATCCCTCCACAGCCAATAATCCCAACTCTTAGACTTTTTTCCATTTTAATTCCTCCCCATATATATTTTAATTTGCCATATAGGCTAAATTTTACTTCACAGTAGATTCTCTAATTATTAATTCATGTTCTAAAATAATATTCTCACGTTCTTTTAAACCATCTTTTATTTGTTTCAGTAAAAGCTCCATTGCATAACAACCTAAATCATATTTGGGCTGAGAAATGGTTGTAAGCATTGGATCATACATAGAAGCAAAACTTATATCATCAAATCCAACTACTGCAAAATCTTCAGGAACTTTTAGCCCCTCTTCCTTTATAGCCCTTATAGCCCCTATTGCCATAATATCAGATATTGCAAAAATAGCTGTTGGTCTATCTGCCAAAGATAAAAACTGCTTAGAAATTCTTAAACCACTTTTAAAACTATAATCACCCTTTTTGATAAGTCCTTCATCAAATACATTACCTGCATCTTCAATTGCTTTTTTATATCCAGCTTCTCTTTGAATAGTAGAAACAAAATTATTATCAGCACTAATCATACCTATCCTTTTATGACCTAATGTTATTAAATGTTTAACAGCTTTGTATGCTGCCGCAAAATTGTCTATTGAAACATATGAAACGCCTGCTCCTTCTATATATTCGCAGCATTCAACTACTGGATAACTTTCCCCTATTGCCGTTAATTCATCCTTATTCATTACAGGGGCCATAAAAATAACTCCATCAGCTAATCTGTTTTTTAAAAGTTCAAGATAAATTTTTTCTCTGTTTATATCAGATTCTGTATTGCAAATCATTACACTATAACCATTTTTATGTCCTATATCTTCGATACCTTTGACAATTCTTGCGTAAAACGGATTTGATACATTTGGCATAAGAGCAAGTATCATGCTAGTCTTTGAACGTCTTAAATTTCTACCAAGTAAATTAGGATAATAGTTAAGTTCTTTAATTGCATTTAATACATTTTCTCGTGCATGTTTTGAAACTGAAGGGCTATTATTTATTACTCGTGAAACTGTTGCCACAGATACTCCAGCTTTTAATGCAACATCTCTAATTGTTGCCATAACATCCTCCTTTATGTAACTGATTACAACAATTTGTAACAGAATTTCTTTAATTTCTACATAATAAATTTGTAACGGATTACACATTTATTATACCATTCATAAATAAAAAATCAACATAAATATTGTATTAAAAAAGCTCAACAAAAACTGTTGAGCAATAAAAATTATACTATTTATTTGCCAAATATCATTGACCTTGTTATTGCTTTATAAAGTTCTTTGCCGTTATACTTTTCACTGGCAGTTGAAGTATATTGAAAAAATTCGCTAATAGTCTGCTGCCACAATGCCACTATATCATTTTTTTTTGTTGGATCTTTTTCAAATTCTTTAAAAGATATCTCAGCTATGCTTTTCAATATTTCAGATGCTTTTATAAATTCTTTTTTCATTTCATCCATTTAATTTCCTCCTTATGACCTATTAGTTATTAAGAAATCTAATTATAATATATGCCATAAGGTAGCTTAGTGTCACAAAGAGTAAACTTCATATTATATACCAATTTTTCTAATTAATAATATTAACAACATTTTTGCAATTTTTACATACATTTTTTTCTAGTCCTAAAATATTAACACTTGCTCCTCTTTCAATTAATAAATTTCCACAATATGGACAATAAGTATTATTGTCTAAATTAAATACATTACCTATGTATACATAATTTAAATATTTCTTAGCTATTTCTCTAGCATTTGTCAATCTGGATACAGGGGTAATTGGGTTGTCCATTTTATAATTTGGAAAATACCTCGAAAAATGTAATGGTATATTTTTATCAATTTGAGAAAGCCATTTTACTAAGTTTTCAATCTCTTCTTCTTTATCATTTAAATCTGTAACAACTAAATTAGTAACCTCTACATGACAATATTTCGATGCTTCTTCGACAGTCTTTAAGACAGGTTCTAATCTCCCTCCAACAATTTTTTTATAAAAACTTTCCGTAAAAGCTTTTACATCTATATTCATTGCATCTACATAAGGAAGTATTTTTTTTAAAGGTTCTAAATTTATATATCCATTTGTCACAAGTACAGTTTTTAATCCCTCTTTTTTAGCCTCGATTAATCCATCATGTACATATTCATACCATATTAACGGCTCATTATAAGTAAAAGCAATTCCTATATTATCTCTTAATCTTTTTGCTATATCAATTAATTCTTCAGGAGAAATGTAATCTCCTTCCCATTTTTGATGTGCTATTTCCCAGTTTTGACAAAACTTGCACTTCAAATTGCAACCATAACTTCCTACAGAAAATATATAACTTCCTGGATAAAAGTGATAAAGAGGCTTTTTTTCAATTGGGTCAATTGCTTCAGATGTAATAATTCCATAATTTTCAGTATATAATTTACCTTTTTTGTTTATTCTTACACCACATATTCCAGAATTATCATTTTTAAGTATACAGTTATGGGGACATAAAGTGCATTTTACAATATTATTTTCTAGACTTGTATAAAACATTGCTTCTTGTTTCATTCATGCCTCACTACCTTAAATTTTTCTATAATATAATCTTCATCTGGATTAATACCAGCCTTTTTAAGTGCTATATTTATCTGGTCATAAACGGTTTCTATACCATCAAGATTAGGAAGTAAAAGACCTTTACGATATCCTTTTTGAACAATAATTCCATATTCTTTTGGATTTAATTCTTCTAATGAATTAACAGGTTCAGGTTCTGTTAAAATATCAACTGAATAAACTAAATCATCTAACTCATAATTCTCAACTGGTTCAAATCGAGGATCTTCAAATCCCGAACTAACAGCATTGCGTATAATTTCTTCAGCTATATTATTTCTTTGAGGTAGTATTGTACCTATACACCCTCTTAGTTTGCCATTTTTATGAATTGTCACAAAGACTCCAGCTTTTTTATTATAGAACTCATGCGGTAAGTTTTCTGGTATAGGCATTATCTTTTTATTCTTTATAAAATATTCTAGACTTTCTCTTGCAAGCTTTACATATGGATCTTCCCTATTTCTCATCATATTGATGTTTTTACGCTTTTGTTTGTGTAATTCCTCAATTAAACTTAAGCCTGAATATTTCAAAATTTCAAATTTACATACACCATATCCTACCCCAAAAGGTCCTTCATGTGAAAGCACTTCGCTTTTTACTTCATATCCATCAAGAGCTCCTAATAAAATGCATAAAGATCTAAAACCACATTCAGCAGCTTGTTCAATTAAATTTTTATCCATTCCAATAATTTCTTTTACTTGCATATTTGAAATTAAATCTAAAAGTTTTTTATCAAAAATTTCTCCCAAAGGGGTATAACCATTTGGACTATCAGGAGTTAATTTATGTGACAAATCGCCACTTGCTATAATTACTGCTTTTTTATCCGACTTTCTTAAAGCTTCATTTAAAGCAATACCAAACTCATAAAGTTCTTCAAATGATAAGAAACCATATGATATTTGTACAAGTTTAAAATTTTTATACTCTTTTGTAACAAAATTTAATGGGACAAGTGTACCATGATCAAGTTTTTTTGAAAAGCCATATCTTTTAATCAATTGATCTTCAACTAAAACTATAGGTATATTTCTTTTATCAGATTCTTCAACAATTTTTCTAACAAGATCTAAATCATTATTAAATTTAAACTCAATTTGTTTTGCACCAAAATTACCCATGTCTCCTTTTAATTCTTGAAACATATTTATTGAAACTGCATCTTCAAAAACATATCCATGTGGTGTTATGAGTATAATAGTTTCTGGCTGTTTGTTTTTAATATCTTTTGCAACTATTTCCATTGAGTCTATTGTTTTTTGTATCTTTTTTTCCTCACCTTTTCCAATTTCAGATATAATTATCGGAGGATGTGGCATAAGATAACAAGATAATAATTTATCCATTTCAAACACCCCTATATTACTTATTAATTTAATTATACCATAATAAAAAACATCATCTTATAATTTTAGATGATGTTACAATAAAAAATAGATTTATATTTTTAAAATTTAATAAACTTATCAGTGTTATTTTTTCTTTAAGCCAACCATTTCAATCCCTTTTTGTACATATTCATTCTTCATAAAGTTTTTCCAGACAAATTCATCTTGATAGTTTTCTATCATTAACAAAGTTATTCCTTTATCAATACCTATTACATCTTTATCAAACCAAGCTGGTACAACGTCTAAATTATAAGCATCATAAAACCCATATTTGCCCCATAATTCAGTAAAATTATTATAATAATATTCCAAAGCTTTAATTGAATCTTCTGGTAAAAATACTATAGAACCGGCAGCACCTGCAGGAGGAATAGTACCATCAACATAGTTCTGACTATTATCAAATCCTGATGGTGGTGCCCCATATCTGCCATTATAACCATTAGGACCATCACAAGCTGTTAATCCCCATGAATTCTCACCAAAAGTTTTAAATCTCTCTTTATTATTTATACAATATCTTCTATTGCTTTCAATTGCTATAACTGAATTATGCCACCAATCAACTCCTTCGTTATCTACCATATTTCTTAAATCAAACCATGCAAACGAAAACTGATAAGTAAAAATTGATCCAAACCAAGAATGGATAAATCTTTCTCCTCCATCATATGATCCATATTGTCTTGTAAAATCATAAAACAGTTCTGGACTTACTGGATAAGTTGGAGATGCAGCACCCAAAAAATACATCATTAACTGCTCTGCATAAAAGTCCCAATGTCCTTTAAATCCTTTTTCAGGAGAATAGGCCATATAATATTGATTCTTACTTTTATCAACAAACCAATCCCAGTTTACTCTTTTATATAATTTTTCTGCTTTTTCTTTTATTTCTCCACCAAAATATTCACCTGCAGTTAATGCGCCACATACAGCAATACTTGTATCAATAATTGATACTTCAGAATCCCATGCTCTTCTTCCTGTATTTATATTTACAAAGTGGTAGAACACACCATTTTCTTCTGATACATTATTTAAAAGAGTGTTTAAAGTCCCCAAAGTCCTCTCATATGCATCGTTATATGGTACCCATTTTCTTTCAGCTCCTATAGCAATAGCGGTTAATCCAAAACCAACTGAAGCAACACTTGATATATCAGGATTACCTGGTGCTCTATCTCTAATTAGTCCATAACCTTTACTGTTTTTATCATTATTCGCTTCTTCCCAAAAAAAATCAAAACTTTTTTTACTTTCAAGATTTAGTATTTGTATGTTACCACTTTGCATTAATATTTTTTCATTCTTACTTCCTTGATTTATGAATGGCAAAATCAATGCAAAAATTAATATAAATATTAATCCGCTTACATACCAGTTTTTTTTCAACTTAATCCTCCTATTCTCCAGTTATTCCAGCACTATCAATACTCTCTATAAGCCATTTCTGCACAATAAAATATACAATTAATAAAGGCAATATTGTTAAAAGTGTACCAGCCATTCTTACAGATTCATTTAATCTATCAGTTATTACTGTACCTGTTGGAAACATCATCTGATAAGTATCAACAAACTTCTGCAATTGTATAGGTAAAGTTTTTATTGCATCTCCAAAATATATAGCTGTTAAATATGTCTCGTTCCAGTACCATACAAAAGATAAAACAAAAGTTATTACAAAAGCAGGAATAGCAGAAGGAATTGCAATTTTTAAAAATACCATAAAGTCATTGGCACCATCTATTTGTGCTGCTTCTTCAATAGATTTAGGTATCATACTAAAAAATTGATAAAATATTAAGATAAATAAAGCTTGATTAAGTCCTTGTCCCAACAATGCCGGAACAAAAAATGACAAAACACTTTTTAACATACCAAGTCTTTGATACATTAAAAATCGTGGTATCATTAATACCTGCTGTGGTATTAGAAAAGTAATAATCATTAAAACGAAAAACAACTTTTTGCCTGGAAAATTATACCTTGCAAAGCCATATCCAATTATTGCTGAAGATATAAGCTGCGCTAAGGATGTAACAATTGTAACATAAAATGTTTGATACAATGTAGGAAAATAATTCAATACTTTTAATGCCTTAATATAATTACCATAAAAAATACGGGTTGGAATCCAGTTTACCATTGGATTTAACAAATCACTTAAATCTTTCATGCTATTAACAAACATATATATTAAAGGATAAAGATAAACAAAACCTATACCCAAAAGAAGTGAGTATATAACTATATTAGCAATGAGCCCTTTATTATCTTTGCTACCAAATAAAATCTTTTTAGCTTTTGATGTATAATCAACCTTAACCATAAATCTCACTCCTTTTACTTAGTCTTCAGATCTTCTAAGAGCAAAAAATGTATAAATACCTAAAATAACCATTATAAAAATCAGATATAACCATGATAAAGCTGCTGCATATCCAAAACCAGTTTCTATTTTAAACATATTTTGTTTTATAAGTATAGAAATAGGATTCAATTCAAAATTTGATAAAACAACTATTGTATAAATAACATTTAAAACAATCAGGTATTTAATAGCTGGTAAAGTAATCTTCCAGAAAATTTCCCATGCTGTGGCCCCATCAATTTTTGCTGCTTCGTAAGCATTTAAATCAATCTTTTGTAAACCGGCTAAAAATATCAATATCTGTATCCCAGAAAACCATAAAATAGATATTAAATTCATAAATATATATATTAATGGTTGAGATATAAACAAAGGAAGACCTTTAGTAAGATTATCTATATTTACCAAATCCGTAAGTCCAGGAATTTTTGTTGCCCCTTGTGAAACTAACTCATTTATTACTGGTCCACTGGTTATAACAACAGGCAAGAAAAAAATAGTTCTAAAAGTTCCTTTTAGTCTGATTTTTGAGTTTAGAAGTATAGCAATTATTAATGCAAATACAACTATAATTGGTACCGATAAGAGCAATTGCATTAAGAATGAAATTAATGAATTTATAAAAGTTACATCTGTAAAAAATGCATAATTATAATTATCCAAGCCTACAAATTGGGTTATAATACCTGAATCAGCTGTAATTTTAACTTTATAAAAACTTAAATATAGTGAATAAAATATAGGGTATCCAGTTAAAACTACAAATCCTACAATCCAAAGCAAAATAAACAAATATCCGAAAATCGCCTTTCTGGTACTATTTTTAATTTTAATCAATTTGTGTCACCACCTAATATAAGATAGCTTTTCCCTTCTATTGTTTTGCCTTTATAATTATATAAATTGTCATTATAATTTACTATTATTGATATTCCATTTGTATAATCAACTTTTACTACTTTATCATTTAATATCTCTCGTGAACTTATACTTTGACCTTTTACATATTTAAGAGCATTATTAACTTCTTTATATTGACTTAAAAACAGACTTTTTAATTCACTATACTGAGAAGATATTATATTTTTAGAAGGAGTATCTATCAACAGATATGGTGGCTGATACGTAAATAAAATTGAAGGATAAACTCCAAATTCAATCATTCTTAATGTCTCTTCTTTCATATCAGCATAATTATTAGATATTGGAGCAAACAAATCAATATAACCTCTTAATAATATCTGTAAAAATGGTACTGTATCTGTTTCATAAATATATTGTGAACTATACATAGGTATATCAAAATAATTATTTGCATACTTAAATAAATAATTATTTGGTTTATATAAAGAAACCTCTTTAAAATCTTTATGCATTTCATCAAAAAGTGTCTGATAGGTTTTTACGCTTTCATGTCTAGATTCAAAATTACCGCTTAAATAATCAGAAAATAATAAAAATGGAGTCTTATCAACTGCTATTGAATTTATACCATACTTTGTAAAATTTATTTTTTCTTTTAAAAATATTTTCTGAGATGCAATTGGAGATAAATAAAAATACTCATATTCATTTTTAAAATTTTTAAACTGTATAGGCCTTTTATTAATTTTATAAACTATATCAGTACGGTTATTATAACCAGTAGCACTTTTATATGCTGTAGTAAAATCAGTATATAAAGAAGTATTTTTGTATCCATTATAGAAATTTACAAACGCTCTTTCATTCCCTAATTTTTTATCAAAAGGAAAAATTTGTGGAAGAGTTCCTGTAAACCCACCCTTAGTTGTACCTTTATAAACAGGAAGTATATTTGTAACACCTTGCGCCTTTAAATCATTTAAAATATATTCACTTTGTTCTACAGTCGACATAGGAATAATTGAATTCCAAAATAAACCTTTTTTGACTTCCCCACCAAAAAGTTCTACCCGTGCTGGAATATTTTCATTATTATTTTGTTTTATATTTTTAACCAGAAGACCATTTTCAATTAGATATTTTTGGTATTCTTTAGCCATTCCTACATAATCTGCATTTTCGTTGCTTAAAAATACATATCTTAAATTTATATCAAATTTATTTCTTTCTTTTTGGTATGTTAAAAAACCATCCATATTTCTGCTTATAGGTTGAAAATATTTATCTCTGTATATAAACTCTGAAGTTATCCAATTAAAATCAGTTGAAACTCCACCAGGATAGCACACAATATTAGAATATTCTGCTCCGTCTCTTATTATTGTTAAATATCCATCTTGTGATATATTATGAATCATACCATAAACAGGAATTTGTACATCTTTTGATTTTGGATTATTTATAGATCTCCCAAAAATATCTTGACTCTGGTTAGATTCTGATATTCCTAAATCATCACCATAAACTCTTTTTACATAAGGTTCGTCAATAGGAAAATTATTTTTTTTAAATCTGATAAGAGCACCGGTTCCATCTGGAATAAACATATATCCGTTTGCTTCACCCGATTTTACAGCACCTAAAAATGGCAGGACTTCTATTGATGCTAGAATTTCGTTTTTATCTTTAATTGAATTATCAGGTATTTTTATACTTAAATAGTTTTTAGATATACTAATATAAATATCAAAGCTTATATTGATATCTTTAAAATTTATATTTAGTTTTATACCATTATCCAAACTGTTAAATCTTACTTCTGCGTTATCATCATGTAATGTTGCCTGTTTCTTATTAAAATTTTTATCATAATAATATATATCCACAGGAGAAGTTGCAAATTTTATCCATTCATCATTCAGTCTTTGATCCTTTGTATTTTCAAGATTAGAATCCCATATATATCCAGTAGATTTATTTTTTATTTTAAAAGATAAATTTTTTTCATTAAAATATAATTCTAAATCATTACTCTCACCAATTTTAGTGTAACCACTGCCTACTTCCGAATTATAATGATTTAATTTTATAAAATTTTCTACTTGAGTATAATTATTTGAACTTATATTGAAATACTCATTAGTATTTTGAGCATATACATCATTGTTTTTTTTATCTTTTATAAACATTGGAGATAAAATAATAGCAAGCAAAATTAATACTGAAATAATTTTTTTAAACACGAGTAATCACCTCTTGTGTTATATCATATATAAACGCATAAAATTGGCTCCACACAATATATAAAATAAATGATACAAGAACTACTATAAACATTGCAAAAATAGTAGTTAATATATTCCCTACAGCTTTAAAATAAGGATAATCATGGATTTGTACAATCATAATATAAATTAATATTATTGACCATACGTAAATAATTTCAAAACCGAATGTATATAAAAACGCTTCATTAAGAGTAAGTATGTTTGAAACTAAAGCTAAAGGTATGCTAAATACAATATAAGGGGAAAGAGCATAAGCCGTTCCTATATATACATCTTTAAATCTGCCTTCACCATCATTAATATTGCTTACCAAATAGTTCATAACTACCCATAATAAAATAGGAATATAAATTTTTAAGGCTTCTGTAAACAAAGAAATATTCAAAAAGTTATTATAGTTAAATATAAATCCTGTAAAATATATTCTAATTATTTGAATTACAAAGAGGAAAATATATAAAATTGTAGCCGCCATAACTCCAGGCTTATTTTCCCATCTCAATTCATAAAAATAATTAATTGGATGTTTTATAAAACCAAATACTCTATTTAAATCATTAATAATGTTAATTTGAAAAAATCTCTTATATAAATCTTTAATTGGAGAAAATATATTTACCTTTTTATCTACAATGTTTAAAAATTTTTTAATTAGCCATAAAACTAAAAATATAATAAGATATTTGCCCAAATTTTTCATCAAATAATCTTGTCTTATTTCCCAATACGTATTAGAATATTCTTTTCTGTCCTCTGATAGTTTAAATTCAAGCATTGCCTTATTATATTCCTGTTGTTTATAAAAAGCTTTGCCAATAGCTTTATGTGCTAACAAAAAATCGCTGTTCATTCTTAAAGTATTTTCCCATGGTTTTTGACTTTCAACATATAAACCTTGATTGTATAAATAAATTCCTTTATGCACTTGTATAGCAAATTCTGTTGGCTTAAAAACAGTAATATCTCCTAAATCTTTATCAAGAACATATACATGACCACTATTATCAACAGCTATTGATGAAGGATTTTTAAACTCCCCTATACGCGAACCCGTAGATTCATTATTACCAAACACAAATAACAGGTTTCCATAATTATCATATTCATATACAAAGCCTCTTTCATCAACAGTAAATATATTCTCAAAATTATCAACTGTAATTCCTACATCATTCGGAAAAAATTTTTTATCTTTTTCAAACATATCAAGTCCAGCTACATTTAACTTTTTAATATTCTGTCCATTTATGTTCCTTGTATCAGTATATATTATAGATTTTTTATCAATTGCTATATTATCAGGTGATGGTGGAACAATTTTAAAAAGCTGGCTTATTTGAGATTCTGTATATAAAAATCTCTGTAAGATTTTTAAAAAGCCGAGATTTGTACTATTAACTCCAAAATAACCTAAAAACTCTCCTTTATTATTTAGTTGTATTACTCCATTAGTCGAACCTTCACTAATAATATAAATATTACCTCTTTTATCAACAACAAGCTTTTTAGGTTTAAATTTAGACTGTTTTCCAAATAGCAATGAATCTGGTTTTTTAAAAGTATTTAGTAATTTCCCATCACTTTTAAAAACATAAATGGCTTCATTGCCATAATCAGCTACATATATATCATTATTTTCTGAAACAAAAACTCCTGTAGGCTGATTTAAAACACCAACACCTATTTCTGATACTTTTTTTGTATCATTATTTATAACCGCTATTCTGCCATTTCCAGTATCTGCAACATATATATTGCCATCATTATCAATAAATAAATCTTCTGGATTGTTAAAATTACCTTCCATAATATCCAAAGGTATATAAGGTATTTGTGTTGGAACAATTTTCCCTCCTGGATTCAGTGTCCAAGCAGAATATGGGACATCTGAATAGCCAAGGGAAGGAAACAAAATCAAAATCAAGATAAACAATATTGAAAATTGTTGTCGTATTTTTTTATTCATCTTTATCACCTTTACTTAATCCCAGAATAAGCCATAGTATTCATTACATTTCTTTGTAAAATTATAAATATAATCAAATTTGGTAAAAACATTATCAAGGTTGCTGCTGCCGCCATACCCTGTCCGGCTACATTATTACCCACATTCGAAGTTAGCGTACTCATATAAAATGCAAATGTTCTTAAGCTCTCATTATTGACATATAAATTAGATGTTTCTAAATTGTTCCATACAATTTGAAAAGACAAAATTGCTACAGTTGCTATTGCAGGCTTAATTAATGGAAGAATAATATTTCTATATATATAAAAGCTTGATGCACCATCTATTTTTGCAGCTTCAATTAAAGAATCAGGTATTTGATCTAAAAACTGTTTAATAAGAAAAAGTCCAACAGGCATAGCTATTAGCGGTAATATATGTGCAAAATAAGTATCTATAATATGCAATTTTGATATTAACAAATATCGTGGTATTGTAACAGCCGTACTGACAAACATCAAAGCTAAAGTATTCATTTCAAATATAAAACTTTTAAGCTTAAATTTCATTTTAGATAATGCAAACGCTGCTGCTGTGCTAATAAAAATAGTCAAGATCATAACAGAAAAAGTTATAAAAATACTATTAAATAAATACCTTGAAATCGGAATACCGCTATCTGTGCTTATACTAAATAAATTCTTAAAATTTTCTAAAGTTGGTTTCTGAGGAAAAAACGTAGGCGGAAATGCAAAAAGTTCATCTAAAGGCTTAAATGCATGAGCAAAAATAAATATTATCGGTAAAATCATAAAAAGTGCAAGTGGAACTAATATTATATAAAAAGGTATTTGAGTTTTGTCAAATTTAGTAGGATTAATTTTAGTACCGCTAAATGATGCCATTTTATTTCCCCCTTTAATCATTATCACCAAACAATCGCCATGCAACTTTTGCAATCCAATAGACCATTATAAGCAAAACTACAGAAACTGCTGCTGCATAACCCATCTCATATCTTATAAGACCATAATCGTCAATATGATTTACCAAAAGCTGACCCGCATAATTAGGTGTTGGATTTGCACCTGTAAGCATAACACCAATTGCCCCACTTTGAAATGTACCTACAACAGCCATAACTGCTCCAAAAAGCATCTGTGGTTTCATTGATGGGATCGTAATATAAAATATTTCTTGAAATCTGTTGCTTATTCCATCTATATAACCCGCCTCATATAACGATGGATCTATGTTTAAGACACCTGCTAACATGGCTAAAAACCCTAACCCCATGCTGCTCCATAAAGATACAATTATCATAATCGTCATAAGGTAATGTGGCGATTGTAACCATTGAACCGGCTGTGTCAAAAATCCAAACTTCATTAATAAACTATTTAAATAACCTGTTTGATCTCCATTAAAAATTATACTCCAAACAACCGCCATAGCTATACCAGATGTCATAGATGGCGAATATATCAAAAGAGCCAGGAGAGTTCTTGGAGCTTTAGGTATCTGAGCTAACATCCACGCAAGTAAAAAAGAAAGTAAATATCCACCTGGTCCAACAATCAGTGAAAATTTTATAGTATTAGGCAAAACATACTGCATAAATACATCGTCATTTGTTATCAAATTAATATAATTTTTAAGACCAATAAATTTTGGCATTTGCAATCCATTAAAATTAGTTAATGATAGTAAAATTGCCATTACAATTGGTACTACTATAAAAATTGTAAACATAGCAAGATAAGGCAATAAAAACAAATATGGTTCTTTATTTAGTTTTGTGTTTCTTGCTATATGATTATTTGTCATGTTTCATCCATCCTTCGACCATTTCAACTGTTGGTATCTTGTATGGCTTTACTATTTCACCATTCTTGATATATCCAAACTCCTCCATTTTACGCCTGATTTCTCTGTTAACAACAATTGATGCATCATCGATTGCACTTCTTGGATTTTCACCATCAAAAACTATTTTATTCCAAACATTGCTTATTTCTCTTTCAAGCATATAACTTCCTGGAGTTTTTGGTACCTCTTTCAACCATTGCCATTGATTTAAAATAACCTCTTTTTGATTCTTATCCCAAGGTAGTTTTTTAAATGCATCAATATTAGCAGTATTCCACATATATTCTTCTCCATAAGATAATCTTAAATTATTTGCAAACTCTGTCTGTATATCAGTTGACATCCACCATTTTAAAAACTCCCATGTTTTTTGTTTCTTAATACTTTTATTAAATATAACACAAGATTGAGCTGATCCAGGTGCCCATCTTTCAACTACTTTCTGTTTATTTTCTACTCCTGGATATAGACTTATGCCCCATAAACCTTTAATTTCAGGTGCAGCGGTAAGTAGTTGAACATATGTTGTAAAATTTGAAATACCAACTGGTAAAGTCCCATATCTGAAATGATTATAAAAATTCGGTACTTGCATTGGCATACTGTAAGTTGTAAACAAATTGCTCATAAGTTCTATACCTTTCAAATCATTTTCAGAATTAATAGCAGTAGACATACCATTGCTATTATAGAGCTGTCCATTATATTGATATATAAATGGTACTGTAACCATAAATGGTTTAAAACCACCATATCCTGCAATAGGATCATAAAAATTCATTCCGTACCTTTGAAGTTCAGGTAAAATTTTAATTACATCATTCCAATCATTTGGAACAGGTAAATTAAGCTTATCAAATATATCTTTTCTGTAAAAGAGTACCCAAAAATCCTGTGTTTCAGGTATAGCATAAACTTTGTCATCTATAATATATGGTAGAAATGCACCTGGTGAAAAGATATTTATATACTTATCAAAATCTTCAAAATTACGTAAATTATAAACTGCACCTCTTATTGCTAATTCATAAGGAAGCCAATTACTTATACCTAAAGCTGCATCAGGCTGTTCACCAGCAGCGCTTGCTAAAATAAGTTTACCTTCATCTGGCATAACAGAAAAGTTAACTTTATATCCTGTTTTACTTGTAAATTCATTGTCAGTCATCTTTTGCATTAATTCCACATAACTTCTAGGCCGGTTTACCCAAATATTAATCTCATTCCCAGTATTTGTTGCTAATTGATATGGGTTGCTCTTAAAGGATAAAATAAATCTTTCAAAACTATCTTTTAACTTTTCAAATAATCCAACATTCGGAACGGGTAAAACAGCTTTGTCCCCATAAATATATATTTTATTTATAGATAGAGGATTATCTTCTAAGTTAGAAATTATGGTGCTCAAATACTCTAATACTGATGATGAGCCTTCAGAAAGAATAGTTAGTCTTTTAGGTATTTCATTTGGCTTTGATTTTAAAATTTCTAATTGATTAATTGCCATTTTTAAAAAAGTTGCTTCAGTAGAATTAGAGGAATTTAAATCATTTAAAATTTTTAACTCTAATTTTAATTCTTTTTGCCAATTCTCAAGTCTAACTTTTATATCAGGAATATAATCCATTATTACCCAGTCTCTATTAGGGTCAATATTATTTCCTGTCAATTTTTTTATCTCAAGTGACAAATCATTTATTTGTTGAATTATTTCTGTTGATCTGTCAATTATCTCTCTAAATAAAGAAGCATCAACTTCTAGTGAAATAAAATGTATACCCTTTGTAAGATAAATTTTATAAGAATTTCCTTCAACATTAGATAAAGAGTAATTTTCCCATGAATTAGTAAATGGAAACATAATATGTTCTGCTTCTTTAAAAGGTATTTTATTATCTATATATAATGTCCTAAAAACAGGTCTATTTATTTTCTGATCCTGTCGTGCCTTAAAAGAAATATTATAAAACCCGCTTTTTTCAACAGTTATTTCCCAAGTTATTAAATCACCTGCTCTATTCCATGACTTACCATCAACTATATTAAATAAATCATATTTTACA
This sequence comes from Thermoanaerobacteraceae bacterium, assembly GCA_049700195.1. Classification (GTDB taxonomy): domain Bacteria; phylum Bacillota; class Thermoanaerobacteria; order Thermoanaerobacterales; family Thermoanaerobacteraceae; genus JBNAVY01. The sequence goes on along the minus strand of JBNAVY010000001.1, from coordinate 62,482 downwards.
TTATACGGTGTCAGGTCTGGATCTTTTTCAGCTTTTATACGTGTCCTTAAATTATTTTTACTATAAATATGTTCTGCACCATATTCACTGAAATAATTATTTACAATCTCATTTTTGCTGTTTCCTAAATATTTATCATAATCGATTATATTTTCTTGTGATTTTATATAACAATTACCTAAAATAACATTTTCTCCTATATTTTTAAGTGATATTGTATTTTTACCTTTTTGTAAAAATATTTCTATTGGTTTATCATATAAATGCATTGGATCTTGAATATTTACATTATTATACCACTTAAAAACCTTAACTTGCTGTGGTAAAATCTGGTTTTGGTATCTGTCCCTTTCAAAAACCTTTTTATCATACTTCCATTCAAATGGAAAAACTATCCTTCTTAACTCATAATACTGATAGACATTATTAATTTTAATTGACGATTCAAAATTTTCACTTGTAGGGTCAACTGGATAATAATCAAAAGCTAAAGTATATAAGCCACTATTTTCAACATCAATATTTATATCTACTTCAGAATTACCTTGTAGATTAACAGCATCACCTTTATAACCCTCATTTTTTGGACTTTTAACTATATAAGCATTATTTTTTAAAATAAAATCGGAGGCCGGTATAACTTTATAAAAACCATCAACTTCTGTTATCCCATTTTTATGCCATTCATCTAATACTATATAATATCTTTTTTCAAGTAGATTAATTATATTTTCGTGCCGCATTTTACTTGAAGTATCTGCCCTAACAACATTTGTTATAATAATATTAGATAAAACAATAGTGAGAATTAAAAGAGTTGCAATGTATTTTTTAAACTTTATATTTATAAACATTTCCGGCCTCCTGATTTAATTACTTATTTTATAGCTTTTAATGCATCTTGATATTTTTCATTAGCTAATTTATTTAATTGATTTACATAGTCCTCAATCTTTAATCCAAGTTTTGGTGCATTCCATAATACATCACCAATTGTTGCATTATCTTTATCACCAACTTTAATTCCTGTTGGAGCATTCCATCTTGCATCAACATATCCTGGTATAAATTTAAAGCCTTCAACTATACTATTATCAATATTGCCAAAAGCTTCTTTTAAACCATCTACTTTTGCTATTGATAAGTACTTGTCAATTAACTCCTGATCTTTCATTATTGGTATTGAACTTACAACTGTACCTGATTTTTCTGCAAGTTCGAATCGTTTCAAATAACCTTCTTTAGAAAATGACATCCATTTTGCAAACTCATAAGCTTCTTGGGCATGTTTAGTGGATTTTGCTATTCCAACATAATCTAAAGTTATAGGTGTTCTGCCATTTGGTATTCCAACAAATGAATATGAAAAATTAAGATTCTTTTTAAAATCTGGTAACATCCAAGTCCCATCCCAATCAATAGCAACATGACCTGTCTGCCATCCATTAGCATCTTTGCTTCCGGCAATTTTAGCCTTTTCCTCGTCAGTCAAAGCATTATATACAGCACCTGCTTTATCAAAAGTTCTAGCTAAGTTTACACCATCTATAAAAGCCTGTGAATTAAGATCAAATCCATTTCCAGTCCATGTATACCATCCAAATTTATCTGATACGGTTGCAGGATACCAATCTATTATCTCACTTTCATTGCTTAATCCTACTATACCTTTGCTTGGTTTTGTTAAATCAAGTACATCTTTTTTAAATTCATCAATTGTAAAACCGAATTTTAATGGTTGTATATTTTCCTTGTTAAAAATATCATTATTTATAAAATATCCCATAAAATGTTCTGCAAATGGTATAGCATAAACTTTTCCATTATATTTAATTGTATCTGTAACATTTTGTGGTATTTTATTCCACTCGCTGTCATTTTGCACAATAGAACTAATATCATAAAGCCATCCATTTGCTATTCCTGACGGAACATTAATAAGCATAAATACATCAGGCATAGTTCCTGAAGCTGCTGCAGCAGCAAGATTATCATTATAATCTTTTGGAGTTATAGAACTATCAATTTCTACTTTAATATTTGGATGTGTGTCATTAAATGCTTGTATCATTTGTCTTTCAATATTATTTTCTTCTTCAGTACCTAAATTCCAGTTAGCATATTTTAAAGTAACAACTTCTTTAGATGCAGTATTAGAATTTGAACTTGTACTAGAACTGCTATTACTTGTATTGGGTTTTGAACACCCAGCTGCTAAACTCATTAATACTAAAGCCATAATTATTGCAAAAGTTCTCTTTAGATTTTTCATAAAACATCCTCCACTCCTTTATAAATTTATATATTTTATATAATAAACTTTAGTAAGTCTATTATATTCGTAAATTGTGTAATCGTAATCAAATAGTCTGTAAAAAATACATTAACTCTTATTAATTTTCTTTAGTTTAAAATTTTAATCTACACCTCCCAAAATATATTCTAATTTATTTTAGTTGAAACGTTTCACATTAATTTTAGTATATCACCCCCTTAATAAACTGTCAATATACTTTTTAAAATTTATAAAAATTTGTTTTATATAGCTAAGATAAAATAAAATTATATCCAGATTGTTTATTAGATATTATTTAAAAATAAATTTCTATAAGTAAATTTTATTTTTTATGTTGAAACATTTCAACAATTTATCTATTTGTAATTTATTTCTAGTATGTTGTCTATTTTGCTATTTTTCTTAGATATTATTTTGTGTATTTCCCCATTTCTGTAAATTTCATAATCATTATTATCTTGAATTTGTCTTAATGTTTCAAGTACAATTATATCTTTGGACTGAGTCAGTCTGAATTTTATAAAACCTTCTCCTTTTTCAATAATTTCGGCTGTTGAATAGATTATTTTTATTTCATTTATATAAACATTTAAAGGAATCATAATTCCGTCTTTCCCTTCAATGCTAATTTGATTTCCATCAAAAAGCATTTTATTATCTTTGTAAATATATACTGACTTTTCATAATCATCTAAATTTATTAAATGTAAAAATCTCTCATTATTATCATTAACTGTTGATGTAATAATAATTCCATTATCATTACAATCATGATATAGCATAGGTGTAACACCAAGTCTACCCATAGCTTCTTTTATAAAATTAATATCACATATATAATTAGCTGTAACACCTATAATTTTACCTTTTGATACATTTGTTTCAAAACCGCAAACTTCATTAGTTCCATGAAGCCTAAAAATCGCTTCGCCTTCTTCAATAATTAACGTCTGTATAAAATCTGTTCTTACTTCAGGCCTTGGAGAAGCCCATCCATCAGCATATATTGAAAGATAAAAATCATCACTGTTTTTTATAATTTCTTTTTCTTTCACTTTTATTGCTTCTTGTAATATAGTACATTTATTACCTTCCATATCCATTTGAGGAACTTCTCCATATAAAAATATTTTACCTCCTTTTTTAAGGAATTCCACAAGTTTTGTTTGTATTTTTGAATCCATATATCTTGCTGATAATAATATAAGAACTGTGGTTTTTAAATGATCTATTTCTTTTTGTATGTTAACAGAAGATAATCTATAATTTGCTAATAATAGACTTCGTATTGCAGTTTCCCAAGATTGATATGCTCTATGCATTGTTAAATTGTTAATAATTGCCTTCATTTTTTCGCTTTTTTCGTAATAATATTCTGTCATAAAATAATCGGGTATAAAAGCTAAAGCAATATTATCATATTCCTCTACCATTGTTGCCAATTTATCAGAAACAGCCATAATTGTTTTTATTATACGTGCCATTCTATGATAAGTGTAGTTTAGCTTTCCTTCAGGTGAAACTGGAGCTGCAAAACCATGCATTTCACCTGTTGTTCCAATCCTGTCATTTCCATCATTTAATAAAGGATGTAGTATATAGTTTTTGCCACCTGAAAAAAGATAATAATTTAATAATTTATTTCCTTGTGAAATGCAAACGCGTGTTTTTAAATCGATAGCAGAAGTTTCATATCTGCCCCCACAATTATTACCATAATTCCCGTCACCGCATTCAAATTCTAATGATGTAAGAGGTTGATCATAATTATTAACAGCATCCATAAATTTATTTATTATATATAAGTCTTGGAAATTGTCCATAGTTAAATTGCCTAGATACAAATCTGATCCTGCAATATATCCTGATTCTTGTGTATATGATTCATACAATTGGCTTATTCCAACAGGAAATGTAAAACCATGATTATTACTAGTGCCATGAATATTTACAAAAAACGGGATGTCTTTAACTCCGAATTCTTCTGCATAAGAACGCAGCTGAGCAATATAACGGGCAAAACGGTTTCTCATAAAATGTCCAATGTCACGAAAAAGTTCTAAGGCATATTCTTCTTTGGGAGATCGAATGTTTATTATAAATTTTTCCATATCAAAATCAAAAGGGTATCTTGTTCTAAGCGTTTTTTCGTCATATTTACCTTTAAGCCATTTTGCAAAATCTATAAGAGCATTTTCTGTAAAATCCGGGCAATTACTTACCCAGGAGAGCATACCTACTTCATTATCAAGTTGAACACCAATAATATTTCCTCCTTTAGTATAAATACGAGGAGCAATTACTTTCATTACTTCTTTGTACCAATTATGTACCTCTTGCAAAAATTCAGGTGCAAGGTAATCTATAGTTTTTGTTGTTGTAATTTTATTATCCCAACAAATTGGTATTATTTCTTTATGTTTTTTATAAATCCACGAGGGCAATCCTTCATTTTTAATTTCAGCCATAATAAAAGGCCCTGGTCTTGCTAAAAAATAAAGCCCATTTTCCTTGCATAAATCAATAAAACCACCTACGTCCAATTCGGGTCGGTATTTACCCTCTAAATCTACCATTCCCTCACAAGGCTCATGACAAATCCATGGGATATAAGAAGATACTGCATTGCAGCCCGTTGCTTTTAACTTATTAATACGGTCCTGCCATTCTTCTTTATCTAAACGAAAATAATGTATTTCGCCAGATGTAATAATCGTTGCTTTACCATCTATTAAAATCTGCTTATTTTTAATTTCAATAATTTTATTGTCCTCTTTATGCATATGCTAACTCACCCTCGCAAATTTCCCCTATCGGAATGCTACATATACTTTTACCAGAAATCACATTACCATTTACATCTAAACATCTAGGGGTAATTTCAAATTTAATATATTTACCAATATCATCAGCTTTTATTTTGTATGTTAAAGATACAGCATTTGGAATAGGTAAAAAGTCTCTGTCTTCATAATCAGAAATTAACCATCTATAACTAGATTCATATTCCTTATAATCTTTTAGATTATGATATATATAGTTTCCATCCAAAATACTCCCTATTATTGGTTTTCCTTCTATAAATACTGAATGTGCAATAGGCTTTTTAGTTTTAAATTCTAAATTATCAATATACAAAGTTTCATAAATATCTATTTTACTGTTTTGCACATACACCCTTATTTCATATAAATTTGATAAAACATCTTTTTTATCTGATAAATCCCATTCAAAGTTCTTCCATATATCAGTTTTGTCGTTTTTAAAAACTCTTTCAGCAATCATTTTATAATTTTTATCAATAAAACTTATTTTAATTTGTGTCTTTCCATATAAGTAGAATCCAAATATATCCATATATTCTAAATCTATTTCTTCAATGTGAGCATAAAAATATGAATCATCAATTTTTGCATTTTTATAATCAACTCTTAAGCTGTATAATCCAGTATTAGCATTATCATTTGTTATTTTAAGATTAAAATTGATATTTGTTTTAGTCTTCCACCCTAAAGTTAATGTGTTTCCATCAAAATCATCAACTATTTTTTCCCCTAACTCAATTATACCAACACGTTTCATTCCACCCTGAACATATTTATTTTTCATAAAATATTTCCATACTAAACCAGATTTATAATTTTCAATCATTAATAGAGTTATCCCCTTATCTATACCTATAACATCTTTTGCATACCATTCAGGATAAACATCTAGATTATAAGCATCTTTAAATCCATATTCACCCCATAAATCTTTGTATTTATTATAAAAATTATTTAATGCATTAACTGAATCCTTTGGAGTAAAAACAATTGATCCAGCTGCTCCTGCAGGTGGTACAGTGCCATCTGTAAAATTCTGATTATTATCATAATCGGAAGGTGCAGCTCCGTAACTACCTTTATATCCTTCTGGCCCATCACAAGCAGTCAAGCCCCAGGAATTTTCATCGAATGTTTTAAAATTGTTTTTATTATCTATGCAAAATTGTCTATTTGATTTTGAAGCTATTATAGAATTAAACCACCAATTTACTTCATATTTATCTATCTTATTCCTTAAATCAAACCATGCAAAAGAATATTGATATGTAAAAATGGATCCTGTCCACGTATGAATAATAGGAGGATAAAATCCATAAGACCCCCATATCCTTTTAAAATCATAAAATACATTTTTATTAACTGGAAAGGTTGGTGATGCTACCGCAAGAAAATAAACCATAAATTGCTCAGCATACCAGTCCCAGGAACCAAAAAACCCTCTCTCTGGAGTATAACCCATATAAAATAAATTTGTTTCAGGGTTTAAATACCATACCCAATTTGTCCTTTTATATATTTCCTCCGCTTTTATCTTAATAATACCACCGAAAAATTCCCCTGCAAAAATTGCACCATTTATTAATATTGCTGTATCAATTATAGAAACTTCTGATTTTCTAATTCTTTTACCCGTATTTATATCTATAAAGTGATAATAAAACCCATTAATATTTTCTACATTATTAATTAAAGTATCTAAAGTTTTTGAAACTCTGTTAAATCCTTCATTATAGCTAATCCAATGGTTATTTACTCCTATTGCTATTGCACTTAAACCAAATCCGACAGAAGCAATACTTGCAATAGAAGGTTCTTGGGGAAATCTATCTCTTATAAGACCAAATCCACTGCTATTTTCATCAAGATTTACCTGTTCCCAAAAAAATCTAAAACATTTTTCACTTTCTAAATCTAAGATATTTTTTTTATTAAATTTATTAATAAACTTTAAGAGAGGATTATTATTCATAAAATTTCCCCCCAAATATTTTTTTATTTACCCATTATTACTTTTACTTCATGAATTTCACCATCATTTAAGTCAGGTAATTTGTTTCCTATAATTAACGTACCATCAAGATAAATTTCCTTAATACCACTGTTAACGTGATTTTTATTTTCTACACTTATGTTATAAATTGTGTTTCTAAACTTTCTTGTGTAAGAAAAACCCTCCCATTCAGAAGGTATGGATGGATCAATTAAAAGTCCATCATAGTCTGAACGTATTCCTAAAATCCAATTTGTAGCTACTCTATGTAACCACTGTGCTGAGCCGGTATACCATGTCCAACTTCCTCTGCCATAATTAGGAGACTGCGGACCATCAGAATTACCAGGTAAAACATAGGGTTCTCCTTTATAATGATCAATATCATTTAAACGATTAATAGGGCAAATCTTTTTATAAACTTCATAAGCTTTTTCAGGTTCTTCAACTATTGTAAATGCTGGTATTGCCCATGTTGCAGCATGAGTATAAACTCCCCCATTTTCTCTTAATCCAGGTGCATATCTTGTAATATATCCGATATCTTCTCTTATTTTACTATAAGCAGGATATAGAAGTAATGGTCCATAATCCTTTAAAAGATACTCTGAAACGGAATTCATACACACTTTTTCTTTTTCTTTATCAGCAATTCCACTAATTACTGCCCATGTTTGAGGATTTAGATAAATAAAACCTTCTTCATTTTCCTTACTTCCCAATTTTTCACCATCATCTGTAGTTGCTTGTATATACCATTTACCATCCCAACCATATTTGTTAATATTTTCTTTTAAAACATCCTGAACATCACTACATTTAGATTTAAATTTAAAATCATTTTTCTTCTCCGATATATATTTAAAGTCTTCAAGAATAGCATATAAAAACTCTCCAAGCCAAAAACTTTCTCCCTTCCAATCCCAGCCTACAGCACTCAAGCCATCATTCCAGTCATTTTCACCTATTAACGGAATCCCTCTAGGACTAAACCTCATAAATGCTTTTTCAATAGCACGTTTTAAGTGTTCATAAATTGTACCTTCTCCATCATCTAAAAAGGGCACTATTTCATCTAATATTTCAAAATCATTAGTTTCTTTTAAATAATTTATTGTTATATACGGAAGCCAAAGTAAATCATCAGAGCATTTTGTTGCAGGTCCATTACCGGATATTGTCATCCACCAGTGGAGAACTGTGCCATCATTTTTCTGCTTTGAAGCATGCATAAGTATTTGTTTTTTTGTATATTCTGGAACACTTTCTAAAAATATCATGGAATCTTGTAGCTGATCTCTATAACCATATCCTCCACTTATTTGATAATATGCAGCCTTACCCCATATACGGCATGAGATAGCTTGATATTTAAGCCATATATTTGTCATAATATTCATTGCATTGTCAGGAGTATGTATCTTTTCACTGTCTATAAAAGTACTCCAAAACTGTCCAACTCTATTAAAAGCTTTTTCTACCTCATCTAAATCGCTATATTTTCTGGAAAATTCCAGAGCTTGTTCCTTATTATCTGCTGCTCCCAAAGTAAAAACTACTTTTTTAGTTTCCCCTGGTTCTAATAAAACTTCTATTTGTAATGATGCTATAGCATCATTAAATCTTCCGGTATTTTTACTAAGCAATTTTTCTTTCATAGCCTTAGGTTTTTCTAGAGATGAATACATACCTAAAAAAGATTCTTTATCACCATCATAAGATATTGGTATTTCACTTGAAGTATGAAAAGCTGTATATTCCCAACTTCTATTATTGTGTTGCCCTTTTTCATTAGGCAAGCCCCATAAATATTTGTTAGCAATAAAACCCTTTATATCATCATGGTATTCTGTGTCAATAAATATTTTATGAAATTCTCTATGTTCATCATGACCAAAACCTAAATTCCATTCTAAATATGTGAATAAATTTAATACTCTTTTTTTATCTGTTTTATTCTCCAGAGTTATTTCCCACAATTCAACTGGAGCATCAGGTACAACAAACATTTTTAAATTACTTTTAATGCCATTGTTAATTTGAGTTATTATCGAATATCCAATACCATGTCGTACTTCATAAAAATCCGGCTCTTTTAGTACAGGCTTCCATGTGGCAGACCAGTAATCTTTTGACTCCTCATCTCTTATATATATGTATTTACCCCATTCATCCTTTATTATATCTTGGGAATACCTTGTAAGACGATTTTCAACAGCATTACTTCTCCATGAAAAGCCACTGCCAGTTTGTGAAACTATAAATGAGTAATCACCGTTGCTTATTACATTTACCCATGGTCTAGGAGTTAATGGTGTAGTAATAACATATTCTCTTCCATCTTTGCTGAAATATCCATATTTGCTTTCAAAAATTTTTTCATCTAACATTGTGCTTTCTCCTCCCAAAATTATTTATTTTTATTATAATAATTTGAAACTATTTCTATTTCATAGTCATTTAATGACAAGACATTATCATTTTTATCTGTAACATTTATAAATAGTTTATATTTACCATCAGATATATTTTCTTCAGGATAATATGTAAATTTCAAAGCCTCATTTACACAGTCGCTGTTAATACTAAAATTTCCACTCTTTATAGGTATTTTACTTTGATCATTTTCTATATAAATATCATATTTGAAATTTTCAAATGTTTTATGGTAATCATTTATAATATAAAGTTTAAGATCAACACCCTTATTTTTTAACCATTTATTTCTCATCATTTTAAAAACAGGTAATAAAGGCTGAAAAGCTTTCTTTACAGCAAAATACCCCAACTTTGGTTGTCTGTTATAATCAACAATTGACCAAGTTATAGAAGGCCAACAATCTACAAACATAAACTGATATATGCCACTTAAATCTTTATATTTATCAAGACGATATTCCTCTATGGCATATTTTAATAATTTAGCTTGATATAGCTGTGAGTTTTTAATAAATCCCTCCAGATTTTCTCCTAATTCTATTTGTGCAACATTAAAAGTTTCATCATACTGAAAATCATGATAGGACATATTCTCCCAATCAGGTGGCCAAGTTTTACCACAAATTTCTTTTGATAATTCTAAATTTGGCATAGCCTGAGCTCCAAATTCGCTTACTATTGGTTTGTAAGGTTTTGTCATAAACTCTTCCATAGATGTATAATACCAACCAGGATATGGATGTTCCCTAAAATCAGAATGCTCATGGATATATCTTGTTGAATCCATTCCAGCAACTGTTTTAAATAAAATCGGATCAAGTATTTCAGTATTAAAACTTGGTTCATTATGGCAACACCATATTCCTATTGAAGTATGATTATATAATGTCTCAACCATATCTTTTATCTGAAAAACTGCATTTTCTATAAAACTATCACTCTGGTTGTAACTCCATTGTAGAGGAAAATCCTGCCATATAATGATCCCTGCTCTATCACAAGCATCGTAAAATTCTTTTCTATTAATATGAGCATGTACACGAACAGAATTAATATTAGCTTCTTTTATTAGCTTTATATCTTTTTGAATCTTTTCATTTGTATATTCACTTAGCCATTGAGTAGGTATTATATTTGTACCCCTGATAAAAATTTTCTCATTATTTAACAACCATTCGTTATTAGAAGAATCATATGTAAAACTTCTTATCCCCACATCCAGCTCTTTACTGTGAATTAATTCGCCTTCCTTTACAAGGCTAACTTTTAAGTGATAAAGGTAAGGCTCCCCTGTGTCCCATGTCCACCACAATTTAGGAGACTTAATTGTTATAACAAAGTCTTTTTGTTCAAAATTATTATTCATACTAAAATATCGTTTATATAAACATCCATCTATCTCTATATTTAATTCGAAATCACCTAATACTTTCGAATAAAATTCAGTTTTTAGATTTACTTTAGCTGAACCATCTTGAAATATGAAAGGTATCCATTTGATATTTTTTATATAACTTACTGGCCTGAAATCAATATAAACATTATTCCATATCCCCCCTGTATTTTTAAGCTGACCTTTATCCTTGTCCCATGCTCCCGGACGTGCATCATGGTGATTTAATACTCCTTTTATTAATAGCTTGTTATCAGGCCAAACTTTAGAAGTATCTTCTAAAGGCGAGTTAACAATTACTTTTAAAATGTTATTATCTTTTAAATAGTCACTTATTTCAAATTCAAAAGGCTGAAAATAACCTTCATGACTTCCAATAAACTTATTGTTTAAATAAACCTCACAAAAATAATCAACTCCATCAAAACACAAAAATGGAATTAAATCTTTAGTTTGCTCTAAGTTTATATTAAATTCTTTTGTAAATTCAATTTTTCCAGCAAAATCATTTACTCCTGCAATCTCCCAATTACTAGGAATATCCATAGTCCCTTTTAAAGGCAGATTTCCTATGATTTCCTCAATGCTTCCATTTTCAAAAATAAGAGTATGTGCTTTTGGTTCATACTTCCACTTTCCATTCAGATTTATCTTCACAAAAGTTTTCCTCCTCTTTTATGTCAGCACTAAAACATACTGAAACATTGTTTTCACCTTTATCATTAATTCTTACTTTATATACATTTTCTTTTAAATTAAATACTTCTATATTTTCACTTTTAATCGGACTCCATAATTTACTATATAATACTATTTCACCTTCACCATTTGCTTGAAGTTTTACATATAATTGAAATTTGGATTCTTCTATAATAAGATCATATATTTCAACTGTTGAGTAATATATATTAATATCATCAAAAATATTGCAATTTGATATAAGCATAACTCCTGACCTTTTAGAAATGTATATCTCATTTCCACCAAAAAGAAAATCCCCTTTATATTTAACTCTTGTTTTTTTATCTAATTCATCATAATTATTTATAAATATAAAAATATCTTTATTGTTACTACGAATTGTGACTGATAAACTTTCATCATCTAATTCAACAACTGGCTCAATATTAATTTTTTTTGCAAGCGCCTTTATAAAATCTATTTTATAATTATAGTCATGCTCAAAACCTATACCCAAGAACATAATTTTGCCGTTCCCATATTTTTTGACAAAACCAGAACATTCATTTTTATTTTCTGAACTAAATATTATTGGTTCTCCTGAAAAATCCTTTAATACAACTCTTTGGTTAACAAAAATAGAATCTATATCAAAGAAATCAACTAATTCCCATCCTTTTTTAATATCATATTTACTTGTACCAAGAATATCAGACAAAATATTACATTCATTCCCCTTAAGATCATATTGCGGAACATCAGGGAACAAAATTAACGTACCGCCATCTTTTACATAATCTCGAAGTTTTATTTGTATTTCTTGATCCATCCACCTCGTTGAAAACATCCATAAAGTCTCAACTTTCTCAACAGGAATATTACTTTCATCCATGACATTATATACATCAAAAGTTATATTAGCTGCAGTTAAAAGTCTGCCTATGCCATTGTAAAAAAATGCATCTCTGTTGTGTATAATTTCTTTAAACATTTTTTCTGTATCTTTATCAAAAACTTCAGACATATAATAATCTGGATAAAAACCTAAATAAGTTTTTATTTCTTTCTTGGCTTTTAATAATTTATCGCCAAAAATATTTGTCATTTTACCTAAATGTTGTATTTTATAGTAGTGAGGCCTTAACTTACCAGTAATATCAACTGGTGCTTGCCAGTCATGCCTTTTACCAAAAAGACCGATCCCCTGATAATTTTCTCCACTGACAAACATATAAAAATTAATTGCATTCATCCCATTAGCAATACAGGTTCGAATTGTTAAATCAACATCATTATTGCTTATTTTAGGTCTGTCTGATAATCTTCCTGACTGAAATTCTGCAGAAAATATAGGCTGGTTCTTATTTGAAATGGAATCTGTTAATGTACAACTCAAAATTAAATCATGATATGAATCAAATGTTATGTGACCTGGATAAAAATCTCCAGCTAAAATAGTTTCTTCAATATCTTTAGTATTATATAATTGTGAAAGACCTATAGGATAATCCATACCTCTGCTACTTAATGATATGTCCTTAAATCCATGTATATTTATTATAAACGGTATTTTTATACCATCTCTTTTTGCATAACTTTTTAAAATCAACATATATTCTTTAATATATTCTCTCCAGAACCTTCCCATTTCATAGTGTAATTCATATGGATTTTTAGCTATATACTCCAAACTCCTATTATTTTCAGTTAAATATTTATTAAATTTTATTTGGACATTTTCACTGTAATCCCATGTATTCGTAACCCAATGAAACATTCCTGCCTCATTACATAATTGATACATTATAATAGAACCTTTACTATCAATTTGATATTTTGAAATGACCTTATTAACTGCTTTATACCAATTAGAAACTTTATCTAAAAATATAGGGTTTTGATAAGTAATAACTTGAGCAGGATGCATATCCCCATTTTTGTTTTTTGCTATAACATCAGGATATTTTTCGAAAATCCATTTTGGTATTCCTGAATTCTTAGTTTCAGACATTATATAAGGTCCTGGACGAACTATACAGTATAAACCTTTTTCATTTACTAACTGTAAAAAACCTTCAAGATCTTTTTCATCACATGTTATTCCATTTAAATCTATTTCATTTTCTTCTTTTTCATGCCACATCCAAGGTATATAAGTGCTAACTAAATTACAACCAGCTTCCTTAATTTTATCTAATCTGTCACTCCACTCACTTTTTTTAGACCTAAAATAATGAAATTCACCACCATATAAAAAAACAGGTTTGTTGTTTATAATAAAATATTTATTTTCCATATATATTGACATATATAAGTACAACCTTTCGTTCTGTGATTTAATAACATCTTGCTAAAAAACTGTTTTTATCTTACTGCCACAAGATTCCCTAACAACTAACTCTGTCTGTAATAGAATTTGGTTTGTAGAAAAATTCCCATTTAATGCTCTAAATATTTGTTGAGCAGCTAATACGCCCATTTCACTCATTGGTTGTTTTACTGTTGTTAATGAAGGCCTAATATATTTTGCTAATTGGATATCATCAAAACCAACAATCCCAACTTGTTTTCCAACTTCTACCCCAGCATCATTGAAAGCTTCTATAGCCCCTATTGCCATTTCATCATTTGCTGAAAATATAGCATCAGGTAAATCATTTTGCAAAAGCATTAATTTTGCAGCATGATATCCACCATCTTTTGTAAAGTTACCTTGATAAATCCATTGTTTATTAAATTGAATTCCGTGTTCTTCCAATGCTCTCTTGTAGCCTTCGAAACGTTTCAAGTTATCAAAGGAATTATTTGGTCCGCTAAGATACAAAATTTCTTTATATCCCAATTCAATTAAATGGTTTACAGCTTTATAGGCTCCACCTTCATTATCAGCTCTTATATTTAGTACATATTCTGAATTAAATGGTCTATCTAAAACGACTATCGGCATATCTTTTCTTGCAGCATTGCTTATTAATTTATTATCAATATTATGAGCTAAAATAATAATACCATCAGTTCTTTTTTCTTTTAAAAATTTTATTGCTGTACTGTCTTTCCCCCCTAGGGAACTTACAGCTATTAAATCGTAACCGTTTGCAAGTGTTACATCTTGAATACCTTTTATAAGCTCTGAATAAAAAGGTCCAGATAAATCAGACAAAATTAAACCTATTGTATTTGTTTTACTCGATTTCAAATCTCTTGCAATACCATTTGGTTGATAATTTAATTTTTTAGCTGCTGCTAAAACCTTATCTTTTGTCTCCTTACTTATACGCGGGCTGTTATTCAAAGCATAAGAAGCTGTTGAAACTGCAACACCAGCTAAATTAGCAACATCTTTTATTGTAGCCAATCATACCACTCTCTTTCTTCTATTGAAACGTTTCGATTTATATAAATAATAACACATACATAAGTATGTGTCAACAAGATTATAATATTTAAAATATATGAATTATTTTTTCTTATAAACCATATAAAATTTTATAATACAGAAATAATTTATTTTAGGTGTTTCTTTATTATACCAGAAAAAATTATATCTAGTATATATGCCAAACCACTAATTAAAATAATAAAAAATGAAATAGGAAAAAACTGTACTACAAAAAAAGCAAATATAAATAAAAATAATATAAGTGCCGTTTTAGGCAAATACCCAAGTCCTAATAAAAATGAATTTTTCCAAAGGACTAAAAAAGTCCCATTATAATAAGGCAGCATTAACAAAGTATATATAAGTGTGATTGAAAACATAAGTCCGAATGATAATATAAGTCCTGACAATAAATAACTTAATATATTATTTTGCATCAAAAAAAATCTGACATCTATATAAAGAATTGTAATAACTGATAATGCTATTATAAAATTTATTATGGTCCACCAAATGTTCTTTTTAAATCCTTTCCAGAATTCTTTTAAGTTACCTTCACTTTCACCTTCTCGTAATTTATGAATAGAGTAAAGCAAGCCCTCTGTTGATGCAAATACTGTAATTAATGGAAGTGAAAATATAATCCATAATATGTTAAGTATTATTAAATCACTTAAAAGATATGCTATATCATACAACTTGGAATCCTTCAAATTATTTTCACCTCCAATTTAAAATATACATATTCATTTAAGCAGCTTTTTTTGTATTTTACCAGCTGCATTTTTAGGTAGTTCTGTAACAAATTCAAAAATCTGAGGTATTTTAAAAGCTGCAAGTTTATTTTTTAGAAACTTTTGTATTTCCTTTCTATCAGCAGTAGATCCTTCTTTTAATACAACAAATGCTTTAACATCTTCTCCCTTCAATGGATCTCCCACTCCTATTACCGCTGCCTCTAAGATATCAGGATGTTCTAATAAAGCATCTTCTACTTCTCTAGGATATACATTTAATCCTCCTAAAATTATCATGTCTTTTATTCTATCAACAATATAAAAATATCCTTCATCATCTTTTTTAGCTAAATCTCCTGTATGCAGCCATCCATTTTTTAAAGTTATCGCTGTATCTTCGGGCATATTATGATAACCTAACATTATATTTGATCCTTTTAAAACTAATTCTCCAACTTCGCCGACAGCAACTTCATTATCATTTTCATCAACAATTTTAGCTTCAAGACAAGGTAAAGGGAAACCAATAGATCCAGGTTTTCTCACTGCATCAGGTTCTAAAGGATTTAAAAGAGCAACAGGAGCAGCTTCGCTTAAACCATAGCCTTCTACAAGAGGAAAATTGAATTTTTCCTCAAATCCTCTTTGGATCTCTGGCGCTAATGGAGCACCACCTGATATAGCCAGTCTTAAAGCTTTAAATTGCCCTTTTTCTGCCATGCGCATTAAAATTGCAAACATAGATGGTACGCCACAAAAAACAGTTATTTTTTCATTTATCAAAGTATCCAGTGTATCTTTTGGCATAAAATTCTCTTTAATGGTTACCGTTGCACCTAAATAAAATGCCAATAAAACATTAACGGTCCAGGAAAAACTATGGAATAGTGGCAGAACGCACAGGAAGTTATCATCTTTGCCTAAGTCAGAAACTTCATCCATGGCTTTTACGTCAGAATAAAAATTATTGTGTGTAAGCATCGCACCCTTAGGTTTCCCTGTTGTCCCAGAAGTATATAAATAAGTACATATATCATCATCTTTTATATCAATTTCTTTAGGATTTCCCGTACCTAAAATCTTTTCTATAACATAATCATCTAATATAATAATATTTTTAAGCCTTAGACTAGATAATTGGTTTTTATCTATTTTCTGTGCTATTAAAGGGTGAACAACAATTGTATTTGCACCAGATTCCATAATTATATATGCAATTTCTTCCAGTGTAAGCATCATATTCAGCGGTACGACAATTGCTCCAGCTTTAGATGCACCCATAAAAGAAAATATATATTCCGGGCAATTAGGAAAACTCAATGCTACTTTATCTCCATTAACTATTCCTAAAGATTGAAAAAAGGAAGCATATTTATTTATTATCGAATCTAAATCTTTATAGCTATATTCGGTATCTTTAAATTTTATTGCTACATGATCATCAGATACTTTTGTATTTTTAAAAAGTTCATAAATTTTCATAGAAAATCCCCCTTATTCAAGTATAGCAGCACCTATTATGCCAGCATCATTACCAAGTTCAGCCTTTTTTATATCCGCATATGGTAAATCTTTAAATAAAATATTTTCAGCCACTTCTTTTTTTAATGGCTTTAGCAAAAACTCTCCAGCATTTGCTATGCCACCACCAATAATTATCACTTCAGGGTCAAACATGTTTATCACATTTACAATCCCAATAGCTAAGTACTTAATATATTCATTCATTATTTGCATTGCATCTTCATCAAACTGTTTTGCAGCATCTATTACATTTTTTGCTGTTATATCTTCTATTTTCCCTTTAGCAAATTTTAAAATTAGTGAAGAAGGATTTTTTTCTGCCGCCTTTTTCCCTTCTCTTATTAAAGCAGTTGCTGAAGCATATGTCTCTAAACACCCAATTTTGCCACAATTACATCTTATACCATTGTCTCCTATCACTATGTGTCCAAGCTCAGGAGCAAAATGATGAGCACCATTGTAAATCTTACCTTCAAGAATAAAACCAGAACCAACTCCTGTCCCCAAAGTTATTGTAACTGAAGATTTTGAACCTCTGCCTGCTCCAAATACGCCTTCTGCTAATGCAGCTACATTCGCATCATTATCCATATAAATTGGTAAATCTATGTATTTTTTAATTTCTTTAGCTAGAGGTACCTTTGTCCAAAATAAATTCACAGCTCTTATTACAATACCTCTTTGGCTGTCTGCGACACCAGGAACCCCTATCCCCATTGACTTTATATCTTTAATATTTAAATTACTTCTTTTGATTAGTTCTATGCTTATTTCAGCTATATCTTTTGCAATTAATTCATATCTTCTTTCAGGTTTTGTAGGTCGGCTACCTGCAGCTAAAATATTCCCCTGATCATTTACTATACCAACTGCTATATTTGTCCCTCCAATATCAACCCCAAGCCTCATTTTTTTCCTCCTTATTTAATAAAATTCCTTTTTTTATTAATAATGTATTCTTTAATTTTCTTTACATCAGTATTTAAAATCATGTCTTCTTCTATGTTTG
Source organism: Thermoanaerobacteraceae bacterium (assembly GCA_049700195.1). Classification (GTDB taxonomy): domain Bacteria; phylum Bacillota; class Thermoanaerobacteria; order Thermoanaerobacterales; family Thermoanaerobacteraceae; genus JBNAVY01. Next base: position 44,206 of record JBNAVY010000001.1, on the reverse strand, counting down.
CCTCTTTAATAATCCTAATTGCCTCGTCAAAATTACCAACATCAAAACTTATATGTGCATCACTTCCAACAGATATTTTAGCGCCAATTTCTTTAGCTTTCCTTGCAATTAATGAACAGTTATCTTCGCTGCCTACTCTTGATGTAATAAAAGAGCTGTTGTTTATTTCAATGAATTTACCATATTCTTTTGCTGCATTTACAACTTTTTCAATGTTTATAGGATATATCGGATTGCCAGGATGCCCTATTATATCCACATAAGGATTTCTTAATGCATTTATAATAGCTTTTGTATTCCTTTCAATATCATCGCTAGGTTCAAAACATGCATCATGAAGACTTGCAATTACTATGTCAAGTTTTTTTAAAATACTCTCGGGAATATCTAATGTACCATCGACATCCATTATATTTGCTTCTACTCCTTTTAATATCTCTACACCTTCAATTTTATCAGGAATAACCTTAAGGTTACCAAAATGATATAAATGTGCACCCCCTGGCATTTTAGGTCCATGGTCTGTCATACAAATAAGTTGAAGCCCTTTTTTATATGCTTCTTTAGCATTTTCTGTAATAGTACTGTAAGCATGACCACTTGATATGGTATGTGTATGGGTATCTAAAACCAACTCCAAAACTATCCTCTCCTTTTTAAGTACTCATCTGTTTTAAAAGTTTCTTGTTGAGTTCATGTGCAGCATTATAACCCATCTGCTTTTGTCTGTGATTCATTGCCGCTACTTCAACAATTATAGCAAGATTCCTGCCAGGTCTTACGGGTATAGTAAGCTTTGGTATTTTTACATCTAAAAATTTTATATAATCATCATCCAGGCCAAGTCTGTCATAATATTTATCTTCATCCCATTCTTCCATTTGGATTACTAAATCTATGTTCATACTGTTGCGTACAGATCCTACCCCATAAAGCATTTTTATATCAAGAATACCAATGCCCCTTATTTCAATAAAATGCCTTATAATTTCAGGAGAGCTCCCTTGCAACTTCTCCTCAGTGATTTTACTTATTTCTACCGCATCGTCAGATACTAATCTATGGCCTCTTTTAATTAATTCTAAAGCTGTTTCACTTTTACCAATGCCACTTTCGCCAAGCAAAAGTATTCCAATACCATAAACATCAACTAAATCTCCATGTATTGTAATTTGTGGAGCTAATTTTTCATCAAGATAATTTATTAACCTGTTTATAAATTTTGTTGAAGCTTCTTTTGTCCTAAGTAAATATCTATCGTGTTTTTTAGCAGCTTCAATAATTTCATCTCTTATGTCTAAGTCCCTCGTTATAATTAAACATGGAATTGAATATTGAAAAAATTTATCTGCTCTTTCGAAAAGAACCTGTTCAGGCAATTGTCCAACAAAAGTTGTCTCAACTCTTCCCATAATTTGTACCCTTTCATAGGCAAAATGTTCAAAAAAACCTGAAAATTGAAGCCCTGGCCTGTTTACATCACTTGTTATTATATCTATTTTATTTTCTTTAGCAGAAACAATAACCTCTAATTTTAAATCTTTTATCAGATCCTCAACTGAAATCCTGTCCACAAACACACCTCCTATTTATAAAATGTCATATTTAATCTAATTATATTATTTTATATAAATTTAGTAAACAAGCGAAAATACAAATTAATATATTTTATTTTGTATCTTTTTTATACATAATTTATAGTATAATATGATTATACTATAAATTATGTATAAATTCATGTTTCAATCGTTAAATATGTGAGGTGTATGATGTTAAAGTCAGAAATTCTTCAAATTCTTAAAGACAATACTGAAAAATATACATCAGGTCAATACTTATGCAGTAAGTTTAATGTATCAAGAACTGCTGTATGGAAATGTATAAATCAATTAAAAAAAGAAGGTTATAATATTAAATCTCATCATAAATTAGGTTATAGATTATTAAAAAGTTCTGAATTTTTATATTATGAGGAGATATCTCCCTTTTTAAATACTAAATTTATAGGAAGAAACTTTATTCATTATGATATTATTAATTCAACAAATACCTTCGCAAAAGAAATAGCTTCAAAAAGCCCAGATGGCACTTTAGTAATTGCTGAAGAACAAACCTCGGGAAGAGGGCGTTTAGGAAGATCGTGGGTATCTCCAAAAGGCTGCGGTATATGGATGTCTATTATATTAAAACCCCATTTAAACCCGCAAAATGCACTGCAAATTACACAAGTTGCTGCTTTAGCAATTCAAAAAGCAATAGTTAATATAACAAATCTAAATGCAAAAATTAAATGGCCAAATGATATCATAATTAATAATAAAAAAGTGTGTGGTATCTTAACAGAAATGAATTCAGAAATTGACAAAATAAACTACATAATTGCAGGTATAGGAATTAATGTAAATTGTACTAATTTCCCTGAGGAAATAAAAAATATAGCTACATCACTTTCATTAGAAAAAAAACATAATATTGATAGAAAAAAAATATTAATAGAAATTCTAAATTTATTTGAAAATTATTATATGGCATTTTTAGATAAAGGTTTTACTTCTATTAAAAATTTAATAGTTGATAATTCTTTAACTATTGGCAAAGATGTTAAAATTATTTATAATAATAAGGAATTAAAAGGAAAAGCAATAGGTATCGATGACAACGGATATTTAATAATAAAAACTGCTTCTGAAGAAATTATCCCTGTAATTTCTTCAGAAGTTTCAGTTAGATCTTTATCAGATTATATATAATGTAATTTTTATATAGAAATAATTATGACTGCTTTTTTTCTCTTGTAATCAAAATACTTGACAAAATTGCTGTCAAAGGAATTGATGCTACTAGCCCACTGCTTTCAGCTAAAGAACGCACTATTTCATTCGCTACAATATCCATATTTACAATATCCTGCACCGAACTTTGATAAACTACAAATAAAAATAATAGAGCCATTGAACTTCCAGCATATGCTAAAATAAGCGTATTTGCCATTGTACCCATTACATCTCTGCCTACATTCATTCCAGCTAAAAATAATTCTTTAGTAGATAAATTATTATTTGCTTTATATATTTCATCTTCAGCAGAAGCTATAGAAATACTTACATCCATAACTGCCCCCAAAGCACCTAAAATTATACCAGGAAAAATCAGATTTTTAATATCAATCTGTTGTGGCATATTCATTATTAATTCTGCAACTTCATCACTGCTAAAACCTGTTAGCCCCATTTTTTTTTCTACAAAATATGCAATAAAACCTGCTAATAAAACTCCTCCTAATGTTCCTAATATTGCTGCTATACTTTTATTATTAAAACCAGCTATTATAAGCATTGAAACAACAATAATAACTGTAGAAAAAATTATAGTTACTAAAATTGAATTATATCCTAACAAAATAGCAGGTAAAATAATTTTAATTATTATAAATATTGTAAAAGAAAGTGTTAAAATTGCTTTTATCCCTTTCCCTTTTCCAACTAAAATAAGCAATGCCAAAAAAAATAATGTGAGATATAAAATGTAATTCTGATGATAAAAATCAATAATAAATACATTTATATTCCCATTTTGTTCTTTTATATAGACGGATACTCTATCACCTTTTTTAACAACCATGTCATATGCATAATTTCCTGCTGTCTGGTTTTTTATTGTAAAAATTCTCCCTTTAAAATTCCCACTGGTTATTTTCAATTTTACCGTTTGATATGTAGGAGAAACTCCTTTTAAACCGCTTGCTTCTATAACAACTGCTGTACTAGTTTCCTGCATTGCAAAAACAGTACCAGAAAAAAAAGTTATTAATATAAAAATCAACAATATAAATGCAAGTATTTTTTTTATGGAAAATTTCATATGTTATGCCTCTATTCTAAAATTTATTGTTTTTTTATATTATACTACTCTTAAAACAAGATTTTAAATTATTTTTGACTTAAAATTGCATTATAAAAATTTTTATTTATTATACATTTTACTACAAATTTAATAATTTGTTCATAAATTTATGTTATAATCTACTCTATGAATGGAGGTAAAATATATGAAGAAAAAGCATTTAGCTTATTTGTCCATATTTACCGCTTTATTATTAATAATATCTTATATTATGAATTGGGAGATGGCAATAGCTAATTTTACAGAAAAAACTAATCTTCCAACTTTTGATGACCCAGGTAAAAGAATACTTGTTATTGTGCCTCATCCCGATGATGAAACTCTTGGAATGGGTGGAATAATTCAAAGAGCAGTAGAATTAAAAAGGCCAATTGAAGTCGTAATAGTTACAAGTGGTGAAAGTTACAGAAAGGCTGCAATGTCATTTTCAGGCAAATCTAATCCTACTCCAAAAGATTTTTATCGCTTAGGTCTTGCAAGACAGCAAGAAAGCATTAATGCTATGGAAGTTTTAGGATTACCAAGAAAAGATCTTATTTTTTTAGGTTTTGCAGATGGAAGCACAAGATTTCTGTGGAGTCAATATTGGGATAATAGTCATCCACGAATTAGTGGCGGAACTAATGTAGCATATGCTCCATATGATACAGTATATAAACCAGGTATACCTTATACGGGACAAAATTTGGTAAATGAATTAACTAATATAATTCAAGATTTTAAACCAACAGATATTTATTATCCTATAGCAGATGATATACACCCAGATCATTGGGCAGTGAGTAATTTTGTAAGATATACAATTTTGATGCTTAACTTAAATGTAAGAGAACATATGTTTTTAGTTCACCATCCACAGTGGCCAGTTCCATGGGCAGCAGAAATAAATAAACCAATGTTACCTCCTGTAGATATGAAAAATAGCAATACTGAATGGCAAGCCTTTGATTTAACTCCTAATGAAATATCTTCAAAACAAGCTGCCATAAAACAGTACAGAACACAAACAGAAATCATGGAACCATTTTTAATGGCATTTGTAAGAAAATCTGAACTATTTGGTACAAAACCAGTTATAAATATTCCTACTATTTATTCTAAGCCAGATTTAAAATCAGAAAGCCTTTTATATTCGCTTTTAAAAGTAAGTGGAACCGGAATTTTAAGTGAAGAAATATACAGAAGTGCAGCACTGACTCAATTAGGTTCATTCTATTATGATAATAAATTATATATAGGAATTGAATCAGCAAGACCAATATCAAAAAAAGTAATATATCATATAGAAATGCGTCTTTTTTATAAAAATAATGATATTAAGCGCATTGATTTAGGTTTAATAGATGGCAAAATGTATCAATATAAAAGAGCTGAAAATGCTATTACGAATGTTTTAGCTGATAAACCTCTTATAAATAGAAATAAAATATGGTTAGAATTAAAAATACCCCAAACTAATGATTTAAAATATATTTTTATGGGTGCAGATTCTATATATAGAAATAGACTTATAGAAAAATTGCCATGGAATCTATATGAAATAAAATAATAAAACTATAATTTAATGGTACATTGTCTTTTTTATCATGATTTTATTTAATCAATGATAGTTGTCCATTTAAATTATAGTTTTTTTTGTATAAAAAATTTAATCAATTATTTCTATAATACTCAAATAAATTCTTTGCAGTTTTTTCATCCATCCCCTTTACCTTTTTAAGTTCTTCAATATTTGCTTTTTTTATTTCTTCAATTGTTTTAAAAGTTTCGTATAAATATTTAGCTCTTTTTTCCCCAATACCTGGTATATTCAATAATTCACTTTTTAGTCTTTTGCTTTGTTTATTTCTATGAAAAGTTATAGCAAACCTATGAACTTCTTCTTGTATATTTGCAATAAGCCTAAAAGCCTTGCTTCTAATTGAAAGTTCAACTTCCCCAAAAGGTCCAATAAGTCCTTTTGTTTTGTGTTTATCATTCTTTACCATACCATAAACTGGTATATTATAATTATATTCTTCTAATACTTCTTTTATAGCATTTACATGTCCAAGACCACCATCTAATAAAATTAAATCTGGCATAATATAAAATTTAGCTTTTCCCAGATCTAATTTCCCGTTTTCTATTAACTTTTGTTCTTCAATTCCATGAGATATTCTTCTTCTCAATACTTCTCTCATACTTCCATAATCATCTTGCCCATCAATAGATTTAATAATAAATTTTCTATATTGTGATTTTTTGGGTATCCCATTTTCAAATACTACCATTGATGCAACATTGTCCTGACCTTTTGTATTTGAAATATCATAAGCTTCTATTCGTTCTTTATATTCAAGCCCAAGTAGCTTGCATAATTCTGAAACACTTTCATCTTTTTTAGATATATTTATTTTTAACAAATCATTTTTTTGAACTTCAATTGCATTCTGAAATACCATTTCTACCAGATCCTTTTTTTTACCTCTAACAGGAACTGTAATGAAAACTTTATTACCTCTTAACTTTGTAAGCCAATCCCTTAATATAGTTTGATCATCAATTTGTGTATCTATAATTATCTCTTTGGGTATGTTTGGTGCGCCTTCATAATATTGTTTTATAAATGATGAAATTATTTCACCTCTTGATAATCCTTCTATATTTTTCATATAATAGTGTTCTCTTCCACTAAGTTTACCATCTCTTATGAAAAAAACTTGTACTAAAGCAATTACATCATCACTCACCATAGAAATAACATCCTGTTCATCTTCTGTAGGTGAAATTACTTTTTGTTTCTCTGAAGTTTTTTCTATAGCAAAAATTTGGTCCCTGATTTTTGCAGCTTCTTCAAATCGTAAATTTAAAGATTCATTTTCCATCTGAGATTTTAGTTCTTTTATAAGTCCTTCATGTTTACCTTCTAAAAACATTAATGCTTGATCAACTAGTTTCTTATATTCATCTTTTGAAATATTATTTATACATGGTGCAGAACAAAGTCCTATATGATAATACAGACATTCTCTCTGTTTATTTTTATCTTTATCCAGATTCCTATTACATGATCTAAGCGGAAACATCTTTCTCAACATTTTTATAGTTTCTTTTACAGCAAAGGAACTGCTATATGGTCCAAAATACTTTCCTCCATCATTTTCAACACGTCTAGTAAAAATAATACGTGGATAATCTTCTTTTACGGTAACCTTAATATATGGATAGCTTTTATCATCTTTTAGAAGAACATTATATTTAGGTTTATATTTTTTTATTAAATTACATTCCAGCATAAGAGCTTCTAGTTCTGTATCAGTAACAATATATTCTATATCTTCGACATAAGAAACCATTGCTTTAACTTTTGGTATCTGATTAGCCTGATTTTGAAAATACTGTTTTACCCTGTTTTTAAGTATTACAGCTTTACCCACATATATAATATTGCCATCTTTATCTTTCATTATATAAATGCCAGGTTTTTCTGGTAATAATTTTAATTTTTCCTTAATATTCATCTTAGTTTCACCTTTTTGCTTTATTTTCAATATATGTTTTGATTATATCTTTAGCAATTGGAGCCGCAATCTCACCACCTGTACCACCATTTTCAACTATAACACTTACCACAATTTCAGGATCCTCAGCAGGAGCAAATCCTACAAACCAAGCATGAGGTTTGCCATGAGGATTTTCAGCTGTACCAGTTTTGCCTGCTACAGTAATACCAGGTATTTGAGCAGCTGTACCTGTACCTTCTTTTACGACTCCTATCATTAGTTCTCGTATTTTATAAGCAACTTCTTTTGATATAGGGTTAAGATACTCTGAAGGGCTGCTTTTTTCTAATACAGTGCCAGATACAGGATCAATTACATACTTCATTAAATACGGTTTCATAATAACTCCCTCATTAGCTACAGAAGATGCCATTAATGCCATTGTAAGAGGAGTAACAAGTATTTTACCTTGTCCTATAGATGTCTCTGCTAAAATAACTTTATCGTTTTTTTGAGCTATATCAGGAAAAATATTTTTAGCTGTATCAATATCTAAAGGAATTTGACTATTAAGGCCGAATTTATATGCCATATTCTGTAAATTATCTGCACCTAATTTTAATCCTATATCAATAAAAGCAGAATTACAAGATAAGTAAAAAGCTTTTTTAAAATCTAATACGCCATGAGCGATCCCTTCATAATCTTCTATTCTATTCCCATCAACTATAGTATAGCCTTTACAGTCAAAACTTTTTGTATATAAATCTGGTTTATAAGTTAATGCCGCTGATGCTGTAATTATTTTGAAGATTGATCCAGGAGGATATAAACCTTGTGTAGCTCTATTTAATACAACTTTATCTGGACTATTCATAATTTGTGTCCAATTTTCACTTAGATTATTAGGGTTGTAAGAAGGAAGAGACACCATAGCAAGAACCTCACCTGTCTTTGGATTAATAGCAACAGCAGCACCATTTTTACCTTTTAAATCATAATAAGCTATATCCTGAAGCTTTTTGTCAATTGTCAGAATTAGATTATCACCTATTTGCTGTTTTCCTAAAATTACTTTTCTTAAATAAGTCATAGGATCCGAATTAATCATTCCCAACAATTGTCTATCATAAGTATTTTCTATACCACTGCTTCCTTGCTGGTATATCCTTCGACTATAACCTATAACTTGTGCAAAAGCCTCTGGATCAATGTATTCTCGCTTCTGGATTCCATCAACAATAATACTTTTAGCTAAAATATTTCCATTTCTATCAAGTATACTACCTCTTAAAATTTTTCTTTCCTGATTTATTAATCTTTTATTATAAACACTATATGAACTGGTAATTAATTTTTCTCTTTCATACAATTGAAAATAAGTTAAATATATAATAAGGCTTGAAAAAAGCACAGAAAAAATAATAAAAACAATTTTAATATTCCGGTTCAACTTGTTCATAATCTTCTGCCTCCTTGAGAGAAATCCCATTTAACATACCTAGAGTCACAAAACTCATTACCATAGAACTTCCCCCATAACTCACAAACGGAAGAGTAACTCCTGTTAAAGGTATAAATTTAATTACTCCTCCTATTATTGTAAATACTTGCAGTGCAAACATAGAAGTTAAACCTATAGCTATTAAAGCACCTGTTTCATTTTTAGAATCTATAGCAACCTTTGTACCTCTATATATTATAACAAAGTACACAAGAATAAGAGAAATTGCTCCTAAAAGCCCAAACTCTTCACTTATTGCAGCAAAAATAAAATCTGTAGAAACAACAGGAATATATTCTGGATGTCCCATTCCAAGACCTGTTCCAAAAAAACCCCCAGAACCTATAGCAAAAAGAGACTGAACAATCTGATATGTTTTCCCAGGAACATCCATCCAAGGATTCAACCAAGCCTGTATTCTGATTCTTACATGGGAAAATAAGAAATATGACAGCAATGTACCAAAAACAAGAGTCATTATTCCTACACTTGTATATATGAGATTGGATGTTCCAATAAATATCAAAAATAATGTTGTAGAATAAAACAGAAAAGCCATTCCTAAATCCTTTTCTACAGCAAAAATACTAACAATTAGTATTGTTATTATACCTAATATTATAATATCTTTTGTCTGTTTTTTTATTGACAAATATTTAGCTAAAAAAATTATATAAATTACTTTTGCTGCTTCGGCTGGTTGGATATATATACCATCAAATGTTAGCCAGTTTTTAGCACCACCTATTTCTCTTCCAAACATCAAGGTTGATAATATAAGTATAAAAGTAATTATTAAATAGAGTATTTCACTATATTTAAATTTATACAGAATATTATAATATTTAGAAACATAAGAAGAAATAAAGTAAACAAAAAATCCGGCTAATATCCATATTATCTGTTTTATTAGTAAATCTGGAGCAACTCTATAAATCATTATTAAGCCCATTTCTGTTAGGAAAGATGTAAGTATTATAAAATCAATTTCTCCTAAAGGAAAAAGCTTTATGTGAATTCTGTATACTATATAGATAAGTACTGGAAAAGCCAATGTAAAATAAATAGTATTAAAACCTTGCGGCTTATTATGAATAAAAAGCAGCATAAATGCTATAAAAAATATCCAAAAAATATATCTCATGGCTTTTGATGCATCTTTTAAATAATCTTCCATAAAGCTCACCCTATAAAATAAATTTTAACTCAGTATCACCTATTAAAATGATATCACCATTTTTTAATTTAGAAATTTTTTTCACTTTTTCCCCATTTAAAATAGTTCCATTTGTACTGTTTAAGTCTTGAAGCACGAAGTTTTTCCCTCTTTTTTTTATAATTGCATGTTTACTTGAAACATAAGGGCTTTCAACTACAATATCACAATCGTCAGCTCTCCCTATTGTAGTAACTTCAAACAAATTATAAGTACCTTCTCCATTTAAAAATTCTAATTTGGCTTTTGTAATTTGTCTTTCTCTTCTGACACCTTTTATGTCCAAATATATTATTTTAAAAACCCTATATAAAAATAAATATATTAGGATTATAAGGACATATTTTAAAATTTGTGATGCCAGTGTAAACATTAAATTCACCTCATTCTTGAGATAGAACATTTTTTAAAAAATAACCGGTATAAGATATATTATTTGCAGCAATCTGTTCTGGTGTACCTGTAGCAATGACTCTGCCGCCTCTATCTCCACCTTCAGGTCCCATATCTATAATATAATCCGCATTTTTAATTATATCAAGATTATGCTCAATTACAATAACTGTATTTCCACTATCAGTTAACCTGTTTAATACTTCAATAAGTCTGTGAACGTCAGCAAAATGAAGGCCAGTGGTAGGTTCATCCAATATATACAAAGTTTTACCTGTGGATCGTTTTGATAATTCTGTAGCTAGTTTTATTCTCTGTGCTTCGCCACCAGATAATTGTGTTGAAGGCTGACCAAGTTTTATATAACCTAATCCTACATCAGCTAAAGTTTGAAGCTTGTTTTTTATTCTTGGTATATTTTCAAAAAAGTCAATAGCTTCTTCTACGGTCATATTAAGAACATCAGAAATATTTTTCCCTTTGAATTTTACTTCAAGGGTTTCTCTGTTGTATCTAAGTCCTTTACATACCTCACAAGGAACATATACATCAGGAAGAAAGTTCATTTCTATTCTTATTATACCATCACCACTGCAAGCTTCACATCTTCCTCCTTTAACATTAAAACTAAATCTGCCGGGTTTATATCCTCTCATTTTTGATTCATTTGTATTTGCAAAAACTTCTCTTATATAATCGAAAACACCTGTATAAGTAGCAGGATTAGACCTTGGAGTTCTACCAATTGGTGATTGATCAATGTTTATAATTTTATCTATATATTCTATCCCTTCAATTTTATCAAACTTACCAGGGTTGTCTTTTGATTTGTAAATTTTTTGTGCAAGACCTTTGTATAAAACTTCATTAATTAAAGTACTTTTCCCAGAACCTGAAACCCCTGTGACTGAAATAAAAATCCCTAATGGTATTATAACATCAATATTCTTTAAATTGTTTTCCCTTGCACCTCTTATTATTAAATTATTTCCATTAGGCTTTCTTCTTATTTGTGGAACACTTATTTTTATTTTTCCACTTAAATATTTACCTGTTATTGAATCATCACAAGCAATTACATCATTGATATCCCCAGAAACTACAATTTGACCACCATGTTCTCCTGGCCCAGGTCCAACATCTACAATATAGTCTGCCGCAAACATAGTATCCTTATCATGTTCAACAATAATAACAGTATTACCTTGATCTTTTAACTTCTTCAATGAATTAATAAGCCTTTCATTATCTCTTTGATGAAGTCCAATACTTGGTTCATCAAGTATATATGTTACACCAACTAAGCCTGATCCTATCTGACTGGAAAGTCTTATCCTCTGTGCTTCTCCTCCTGATAAAGTACCTGCTTTTCTAGATAAGTTTAAATAATCCAATCCTACATCTACAAGAAAATGCAATCTTGCTTTAATTTCTTTTAATATTTGCCTTCCTATCATTTCCTGCTTATCTGTAAGATTTAAATTATTAAAAAAATCAATAAGCTCTATAACTGGTAAATCCGTCATTTCTTTTATTGAAAGTCCACCAACTGTAACAGCAAGTACTTCAGGTTTCAATCTTGCTCCTTTGCAAGCAGGACAGGTTATGGTTCTCATATACTTTTCAATTTCCTCTTTTATATAACTTGAAGAAGTACTATTATATCTTCTTTCAAGATTATTAATTATACCTTCAAAATTATAGCTTTTACCTTTTGTATCTTTTCCATATAAAAGAATGTTATATAAATCACTGCTAAATTTACTAAATGGGGTGTCTTCTTCATACCCAAATCGATTTATAATTTTCAGTAAAGTATGATATGCATAACTATCATATGATGCAACAATTCCTGGAAGTGCACCATTTGCAAGAGATTTTTCCATATCTGGTATTAATAAATCAGGTGCTATTTTCATAAACTCTCCAAGTCCATTACAAGTTGGACATGCCCCATAGGGACTGTTAAAGGAAAACATCCGAGGTGAAAGTTCTTCTATACTTATACCACATTCTGTACATGCATATTTTTCTGAAAATGTAATACTATCACCTCCAATAACATCTATTGTTACAATACCGTCTGCAAGTTTCAAAGCAGATTCTAAAGAATCTGCGAGTCTTGAGTCAATACCCTCTTTTATTATAATCCTGTCAATTACAACTTCTATTGTATGTTTCTTATTTTTATCCAACTTAATCTCTTCATTTATATCATATATACTTCCATCTATTTTTACTCTTACATAACCGCTTTTTTTAATATCATTAAGAAGTTTAATATACTCGCCCTTGCGCCCTCTGATTACAGGTGCAAGAATCTGTATTCTTGTACCTGTTGACAGTTCCTTGATTTTATCTATCATTTGATCAATTGTCTGCATGGTTATTTCTTTACCACAATTAGGACAATGTAAAACTCCTATTCGGGAATAAAGAAGTCTTAAATAATCATAGATTTCTGTAATTGTACCTACTGTTGACCTTGGATTTTTGCTGGTTGTTTTCTGATCTATCGCTATTGCAGGGGATAAACCTTCTATATAATCAACATCAGGTTTATCTAGTTGTCCCAAAAATTGCCTTGCATAAGCAGATAAAGATTCTACATACCTTCTTTGCCCTTCAGCATAAATAGTATCAAATGCAAGTGAAGATTTACCCGAACCAGATAACCCTGTAATAACAATAAGTTTGTCTCTTGGTATTTCTAAATCTATATTTTTTAAATTATGCACTCTTGCACCTTTAATTATTATTTTATCTTTTGACATCATTCCACCTCAAATTACTTTTTCTAGCTCCTTCTTCATTTCGAAAATCATATCCCTTAATTTTGCGGCTTTTTCAAATTGAAGCTCTAAAGCAGCTTGTTTCATTTCCTTTTCAAGCTGTACAATCATATCTTCTATGATAGACTTATCTTTTTTAGATGTTTTATCAACTTTATATACTTCTGGACTTTCTGCAGTTTTAGTTGCTTCAATTATATCTCTTATACCTTTTACAATTGTTTTTGGGGTAATGTTATTGGCTATATTATAATCAATTTGTATTTTTCTTCTTCTGTTTGTCTCATCAATGGCTCTTTTCATAGAGTTAGTAATTGTATCAGCATACATAATTACACGCCCTTCAGAATTCCTGGCTGCACGTCCTATAGTCTGTATAAGTGAGGTTTCTGAACGTAAAAATCCTTCCTTATCAGCATCTATAATAGCTACAAGAGCAACTTCTGGAATATCTAGACCTTCTCTTAGTAAATTTATACCTATTAAAACATCAAATTTTCCTAATCTCAAATCTCTTATTATCTCCATTCTCTCTATAGTCTCTATATCAGAATGAAGGTATTTTACTTTTAAATTCATATCAGACAGATAATCTGTAAGATCCTCAGCCATCTTTTTTGTTAAAGTTGTTATAAGCACTCTAAAACCTCTGCTTACTGTATCCCTTATTTGCCCTATGAGGTCATCTACTTGACCTTTAATTGGTTTAACAATTATTTCTGGATCTAGTAAACCAGTTGGTCGTATTATTTGCTCTACTACTCTCTCAGAGTGATCAATCTCATACGGCCCCGGTGTTGCAGAAACACATATTACTTGATTTATTCGCTTCTCAAACTCATCAAATTTTAATGGCCTATTGTCAAAAGCAGAAGGAAGTCTGAAACCAAAATCAACTAAAGTTTCCTTCCTTGCTCTATCTCCATTATACATTCCTCTAATCTGAGGAATTGTAACATGTGATTCATCTATAAACATGAGAAAATCCTTTGGGAAATAATCTATAAGTGTAAAAGGAGGGCTTCCAGCAGGTCTTCCAGATATATGCCTTGAATAATTTTCTATACCTTGACAAAACCCAACTTCGCTTAACATTTCAAGATCATAATTGGTTCTTTGTTTTAATCTCTCAGCTTCGACTATTTTTCCATTATCTTTTAATTCTTTATATCTTTCTTCAAATTCTTCTTTTATTGTTATAATAGCTTTGTTAATTTTTTCTTTTGATGTAGCATAGTGTGATGCAGGAAAAATTGCAACATGATTTCTTATTCCAAGAATTTCTCCCGTTAGGGTATCTATTTCAGAAATTCTCTCTATTTCATCTCCAAAAAATTCTACTCTTATTGCCTTATCAGATGAAGAAGCAGGAAAAATTTCAACAACATCTCCTCGTACTCTAAATTTGCCTCTTATAAAATTAATATCATTTCTTTCATAATGTATGTCAACAAGTTTTTTTAAAATCTCATCACGATCTCTTATCATTCCAGGGCGCAAAGAAAGCATTAAATTTTCATAATCAATTGGATCACCTAAGCCATAAATGCAAGAAACACTTGCAACTATAATTACATCTCGTCTTTCAAATAAGGCTGCAGTTGCTGAATGTCGTAATTTATCTATTTCTTCATTTATAGAAGAATCTTTTTCAATATAAGTATCTGTCTGAGGTATATAAGCTTCTGGTTGATAATAATCATAATAACTTACAAAATACTCAACAGCATTTTCGGGGAAAAATTCTCTAAACTCACTGCACAATTGTGCAGCTAAAGTTTTATTATGGGCAATTACTAAAGTAGGTTTATTCAATTTTTCAATAATATTTGCCATAGTAAAAGTTTTTCCCGAACCAGTAACACCTAAAAGGGTCTGATATTGAAACCCGCTTTTTATACCATCAACTAATCTACTAATTGCTTTTGGTTGATCTCCAGTTGGTTTGAAATCAGATTTCAGCTTAAAACTACTCATATTAATACCTTCTTTTAATTAATATATTTTATCAATTATTAATTATAACATACAGCTTTTTTTTACACAAATTAATAAAAAAAGCTGACTAAAAGTCAGCTATAACCCTTACAACTCCATCTTTATATCGTGGAATTATATTATATTTATCAATAGAAAGACAGAACTCTAAATCTTTATCAAAACCTTGTTTTTTTAAGTTTTTATAGTGAGTCCCTAACTCAATAATCTTTGTAATATCATTGCTAAAAGGCTTATATAACTGATAACTAGCTTTAGTTAAATCATCACTGTCAAAATCTAAATATTTATTTAGCTTATCAAATATCACTCCTGCTGTTACTATATCATCTATTGAAAATTTTCCTTCTGTACCTGAACATACAATTGCAACATCTTTATTCCCTTGTGCAATATATTCCGCTATAGAACCAGCATTGAGCAAACATCCTAAAATAACATCATCATTTGCTGAAACTTTTTTTAACGCTCTAGTTCCATTTGTCGTCGTTAAAATAACAGTTTTACCTTGAACTACTTCTTTTGTATATTCAAGGGGAGAATTAGATAAATCAAAGCCATCTATTTTAAATGTATTCCTTTCACCACCAAGTAAGTAACCTTCTCTCCCAAAATTTTTTACAAAATTAACTGCTTCTTCTATTTCAGCAACGGGAATTACTTCCTTAGCACCATTATAAAGAGCTGTAGTAATAACACTTGTAGCTCTTAATGTATCTATAATCACAATCATTTTATCTTTAATTTGTCTTTCATTAACTGATAAATAAGTTTCAAAAGTTTGTAGTTCCATATTATGCCTCACCTTACCTTTTCCCTTTAAATAAATTAATAAAGAATTTTTTTATTTTGTCACCTATTAAACTTCCGTCACTAATTTTCATTACAATTTGTGGAGATTTAGGAACAATTAAAACACCTATTCCTTTAATACCTCTGGAATCTCTATATTCATAATTAGTATAACTTCCTCCTAATTCCCGTACAGTTATACTCAAAAAATCAGGCTGTTTCGATAAAATATTTATAATGTCATTATCATCTTTAATAGTAAAATCATTAATCTTTAATATAGTATCTCCTGGGCTAATACCCATTTTTTCAGCAGGTGAGCCTTTAGCAATAAACAATACCATAACACCATTTTCTGGAGCAACAAATAGAGGTGCATTAATCCTTTCGTCTCTTTGTCCAAATAAAATTATTGTTTCATGAGCTAAAGGAGCAAATATTGCAGCTAAAAACTGAAAAATAACACTATATATCCCAGCAATTGACAAACCAATCAGAATCAAACTAAATATTAACAATCTTTTCGCAGATACTAAACTCTTCTTTTTTGGAGTTTTTGTAATGGCAATATCTCCATATCCAAGTGCAGCCATACCAAGTGTAATACCCAAAATCATATTATTAGTATCAATACCTGTTGGCTTTATTATAGGCCACCAATCAGGCATATTAAAACCTTGTGATGCTGTAACTCCTGTTACAATAATTAAAACTGCAAAAGGTATAGGCCAAAATTTTTGCATTGAAAATCCGCCAACTATTCTTCCATCATTAAGCTCTACAAATACTGGCGTGCTATTATGATGACCATCTAAAAAAATCAACATGCTTTCCATTAAGTGAAGTATGCCTACAATAGCCATAAGTGCTGGTACATTAATATGAGGAAAACCAAATATTAAACTAAACAAAGATACTAACCCGCCAGCATATGAAAAACAAATATATCTGGGGTTAATTAACATAAGTAATATTGCTAATGGCCATACATATTCAAGACCTATATTTTCAATTGTTATACCAAGTAAAACTATAATTATACTTCCAATTATAGCAGCAAAAAGTCCATAAACAATTGAATCCAAAAGTAGATCTTTCATTGTTTCCTGTTCTTTACCAAGAATCTCACGTTCAAGCTTTACTTTATTTTTATATTGAAGCCAGATTAATACTACTACAAGCCAAAAAAGCGGATTAAATATAGCCATTGCAACAGTTTTTATTGTTTCCCAAATAACTTGAATAAATATTATCATTTTCACACCTTACTTTATCTCACTTTTAATTATATCAAAAGCTTTTATTAACTGTGTATCAGTTTTTAAATCTGGTTTATCCTTTATTACATAATCTTTAGGAAGCTCAACAACAAAATTTGGTTCAATTCCTTTGCCTTGAATATTAACTCCATTAGGAGTATAGTATCGTGCAATTGTATATTTTAATCCTGTACCATCATTAAAATCAACGATTGTCTGAACAAGACCTTTCCCAAAAGTTGTAGTACCAACAAGTACTCCGGCTTTTCTATCTTTTACTGCTCCAGATAAAATTTCAGACGCACTGGCACTACCTTTATTTACCAATATAGCAAGGGGTTTGTTCAAACCTGGACCTTTTGAATTATAGACCTTGTTATCAATTCTTCCTTTAGTTGAAACAATTACACCTTTTGGTACAATCTCATTAGCAATACTTACACATTCATCTAAAAGACCGCCTGGGTTATCCCTTAAATCTATTATGAGCCCTTTCATACCATCCGTTTTTAATTTATTTAGGGCATCTTTAAAATCTTTAGATGTACTTTGATCAAACATTGTGATTTTTATATAACCTATACTGTTCGGTAACATTGTACTATCTACAGTTTCTAATTTAATTATCTCTCTTGTAATAGTCTTTGTAAAAGTTTTGCCATCTCTTAAAATAGTTAATGTTACTTTTGTTCCCTCAGGTCCCTTCATCATAGAAACAGCCTCGTCAAGGTTTTTACCACTTACTTTTTTTTCATCTACTGCTGTAATTATATCCCCTGATTTTATTCCTGCTCTCTCACCTGGAGTATTTTTAATAGGCGATACAACTACAATGTGTTCATCTTTATCAACAGCAACAACAATTCCTATTCCTCCATATGTACCTGTAGTTTGTGTCATAAAATCTGAAAACTCTTTTTTGTCCATATAAACAGTATAAGGATCATTAAGAGAATTTGCCATCCCTTTTAAAGAACCATTATATAGTACTGATGGATTTATTTCATCAACATAGCCATTTAAAAGAATCTGACGTTCTTCAAATAACTTTTTATACTGCTGCATTAAATCATAATCTTGTCTTGAAATAATAACTTTTCCATCTGGTAAAATAATAGATATAGTATTTGTTAAAAAAAATGTAATAATACTAGTAATAAGGATTAGTGCAATTGCACCAGAATAGATTTTTCGTTTTGACATATTTTCCCCACCTTTTTATAGTCTTTTAAATTATATGTCTATTCTAATCTATTATACAACATAAATACAACAAAAAAAATAGACTGGTTATTTTAACCAATCTATTGGATTTACAGGTGTACCATTTTTACGAACTTCAAAATGCAAATGCGGTCCTGTTGCCCAACCAGTACTACCAGCCTTTGATATTACTTGACCTCTTTTTACACTATCTCCTTCGTTAA
Organism: Thermoanaerobacteraceae bacterium; assembly: GCA_049700195.1. Classification (GTDB taxonomy): domain Bacteria; phylum Bacillota; class Thermoanaerobacteria; order Thermoanaerobacterales; family Thermoanaerobacteraceae; genus JBNAVY01. The sequence goes on along the minus strand of JBNAVY010000001.1, from coordinate 25,437 downwards.
CTAAAATAGCAGAATTATGTGCATAAAGAGTAGAGATACCATCACCATGATCTATTATTACTGCATTACCATAACCACCATAATATCCAGCAAAAATAACTTTTCCATCAGCAGCAGCAAGTATTGAAGCCCCTGTATTTGCCGCTATATCAATGCCTGTATGCATTTTATATTCGTGTAATATGGGATGATATCTCATCCCAAAAGGAGATGTTATTACATCACTCGAAGGAACTGGCCATAGAAGTTTTCCTCCAGCATATTTCAAGTTTGATTTTAACTGTAAATTTTTAATTACAGTCTGCAACTGCTCAGATTGTTTTAACAGATCATTTTCTTGCTGCTCATAAAGCTTTTGTTGGTTTTCCAAATCACGCATAAGACCTTGCCTGGAAACAACAGCCACTTGAAGATCTCTTTCTCTTAAAGCAATTTGATTTTTATAACTTTCTGCATCAGATTTAAGCTGTGCTAATTCTTTTTCTTTTACTTCAATAGCTTTTCGTTCTTTTTGGTAAGAATCGAATAAATTAATGTCAAAATCTATTATTTTTTTTACAAGATCAAGTTTACTAATAAAATCCGCAAAATTTTCTGAACTCAATATTACATCAAGATATCCTGCCTCACCACTTATGTACATAGCTCTAATTCTTTCTTTCATAACATCTTTTTGTTTTAATTCCGTCTTTTTAGCTTCGTCTAATTCTTTTTGTGTTTTATTTAATTTTGAAATTATTTCAGCTAACCTGCTCTTTGCCGATTCTAACTCCTGTGAAGTCTGATTCAACTTTGTATCAAGGTCTTTTAACTGACTGCTTATGTCTTGTTTTTGGTTAATTATTTTTTCTTTATTCTTCTTAATCTGAGTTATAGAACTTTGCACATCATTCAGCTTTTTTTTCGCATCCTGTAGCTGATCGGCTTTAGTATATGACGCAAATAGTGAAGATAATATGAAAACTGCTAAAAATACTATTACTTTTCCTTTGTTCCTTTTCAATTCATCTTCCCCCTTGTTAATTTTAAACATTTAAAAATCTTTTAATCGATATTCCACTGCCGACTGCTCCAATTAAGGAACCCAGAATAACAAAATATATAGCTATATCAGTAAAAATCTTATTTAAAGGTAAAAGCTCAAAAATCACAATTTTGTTGTTAACCAAATCAGAAGCATACCCATAGATTAAAGCCAATAAGCCAACAGAAATTAAAGATCCTAAAACTCCTAATATGACACCCTCTATAAGAAACGGCCAGCGTATAAACCAATCAGTAGCACCAATATATTTCATAATATTAATTTCCCTACGCCTTGCAAAAACTCCCAATTTTATAGTATTTGATATTATTACTGTAGAAATAACAAATAAAATTAATATTACAGTTAATCCTACAATTCTTACTATTTTTATTATACTTAAAAGCTTATCTACAACATCCTGTCCATAGCTTACTTTTTCGACGCCTTTAATAAGCTTTATATCTTTTGATACTTCTTTCATTAAATTAGCATCTTTAACTTTTATTATATATGATTGAGGAAGAGGATTGTCGTTTTGAAGTCCATCAACCAAGTAACCTTTATCACCTAATTGTTTTCTCATATTTTCTAATGCTTGCTCCTTAGATTCAAAAGTGATAGAAGTTACTCCATTTATGGATTTTATTTCATTCCCTATTTTACTTACTTCATCTTTATTAAGATTGTCATTTAAAAAAGCTTTGAGTTCCAATTGTGCTTCTACTTGTGTTGCAAAAGTATCAACATTTAATATCATTATAAGGAAAAGGCCCAATATTAAAAGTGCTGCCATCACCGAAGTTATAGAAGCAATTGTCATAACTCGGTTGCGTCTTAAATTTTTGAAACCTTCTTTTACAAAATATCTTATAGAACTAAATTTCATAACCATATGCACCCCTAACTTCATCTCTTACAACATTTCCTTTTTCCAAAGCTATAACCCTCTTTTTCATAACATCAACAATATCTTTAGCATGAGTAGCCATAACAACCGTAGTACCTCTTTTGTTAATTTCGGAGATTAGTTTGACAATCTCCCAGGAAGTATCAGGGTCAAGATTCCCCGTAGGTTCATCAGCAATAAGTAAAGATGGCTCATTTACAATAGCTCTTGCTAAAGATACTCTTTGCTGTTCTCCTCCAGATAATTGCTGTGGATAACTAAAAGCTTTTTCAGTTAAACCAACTAAAGATAAAACCATTGGTACTCGTCTTCTAATATCTTTTGGCAGTGCGCCAACTACTTCCATTGCAAAAGCTACATTTTCATAAACAGTTTTATTTGGCAAAAGCCTAAAATCCTGAAAAACAACTCCCATACTTCTTCTTAAATAAGGTATTTCTTTTTTCTTTAATTTTGTAATATCTTTTTTATTTATTATGATATTACCAGTTGTAGGATTTTCTTCTTTTAAAAGAAGTTTAATAATTGTAGACTTTCCGGCACCACTTGGCCCAACTATAAAAACAAATTCGCCGCTTTCAATTTCAAAACTTACATTTGATATTGCTATAACATCATTTTTGTAAGTTTTTGAAACATTAATAAATTTAATCAAAACAATCACCTCGACAAATCAAATAATTTTACCAAAATCATAATAGTTTTTAAAAGCAGCGCTTCATCAAATTTCTTTGGATCCAGACCTGATAATCTGTAAATCTTATCAAGCCTATAAACAAGGGTATTTCTATGAACATAAAGTTCTCTTGAGGTTTCACTTAAATTTAAACTGTTTTTAAAAAAAGCATTAAGAGTTTGCACAAGTTCTTCATCATTAAATACTAAAGAATCTACATTTAATTTTTGTATAAAATTTTCTGCTTCAGTCCTGCTGACATTTGATATCAGTTCTGCAAAAAGTAAATTATTATAAAAATATAGGTTTTTATCTGTTTCTAAAATCTTTCCCAGCTTAAGAGCTATGGACGCTTCTTTAAATGCATTTGGAGCTTTCTCAAGTCCAATAAAATTAGAAGAAATACCTATATCTACTTTTATAAGAAGTTCTGATTCAATCATATCTTTTATTGTTCTGTATTCATTAAATATATTCATTTCTTTATTATGAAAAAGAAGTAAAGCAAATTTTTTTTCACCAATTATAATTAAATTCAAATTTTCTTTATCAAATATATTTGTAACAATTTTTATTGCATCATCTACATTTTCATTTGATTCTATAATTGAAACTACATACTCAGCTTTTTTATCAATTCCATATTTTAAAGAATAATAAAATATATCTTCTTCATTTAAAGTTCCCATTATAAGGTCATAGAAAAACTTTTCTTTTGTAAATTGTTCATATGGATTAGAAAAAATCATAGAAATAAGCTCTAATTTTTCCTTTGTATCCTGACTTGTCCCTTCTAAAAAAATAATAAAACTCAATTTATTTTCTAAAAAAATGTTATAAAATGTAAACCCATTTTCCTCATAAAAATCTCTTATATTCATATATTCTCTTTTTATTGATAAAAATCCTTCTTTTTTTTCAAAAAAATCATTGCCATTATATATAAATTGACCAGATTTATCTATTATATATAATGGTTGTTTTATGTTTTTCTGAACTTCCTTGGCAATTTTTCTTATAATATCATAATTAATCATAAAAAAACCCCTTATTAGTTATAGTATACTATAATTATACAACATTTTATAGAAGAAATAATAGCCAATATTTTTTATGCGCTTTTTAAAACTGAAAATTATCCATATAGAATAATATTGTTTGAAAAAATTTTCGAAATACAAATTTTTATCATGCAAAATGTAATAATACTTACAAAAAATAGCAATATAAAATTTTATATGAAAATATATAATTTATATATCTCTTAATTTATGATATATAACTTGTTTTATAAGTACAGAGGATATGTGGGCAAACATTTACTTGTAGTACAGTTTTTAAAAATATATCATATAAAAAATTTTTAATGTAGCTGTAAAAAATTAAAAAGTTGGCATATAATAATACAACCTGAGTTCGACTTTTATGATTGACCAAATCACCACTATTTTTAGGTCATTTCTACCTTCTCTCCAATTGATATATTATAATTTATTTCTAAAATTTAAATTTTAACCTCTGTAGTTTTATTTTTATTTAAAACTACAGAGGTTATTACCTCAAAATTACTGTTAAAAAGTATTTTTCTTTTCAGACAATTTTATTTTATCATTTATATAACAAAAATACATTGCAATATTATATAACTTAGTTAAAATGGGAAAAAATATAAGATTAAAAAAAGGTGTCCTCTAGTTTTAAAAATTGTCTTACAAAACTTAATCCATAACAAATTTGCGTCACAAATATTGTAACCTACTATCCTGGTTCAGAAAAATAATAATTTTATAAAAAACATTAGATTGTAAATATATTATTTAAAATGAACAATTATAAATTAATTATATTTAACCTAAATTATTTTAAATCTAAATTTATATAAATATAAATTTAGATTTAAAAATATATACAGATAAAATATTAATTTTATAATCTTACATATTTATACTTTGCCTTAGAGATAATGAACCATCATTATTTATTTTTTCATGGCAAGCCCATTCGACAGGATATTTAACTCCCTTTACTTCTATTTGAGCTTTTAATTTTAATTTTTTCCAATCTACATCTTTTGGTAATGGAAATAAAGCTTGTTTAACTTTTCTTGGTATTGGATATCCAGCATCTAAACTGCCTTCAACGATAACTTTACCATTAACATCTATCAATGAAACTATTAGATTACCAGGTACTCCAGATATACCATCGTTGACAAAAGCAATTATAAGAGATGGGTTTCCTATGTAATTTCCAAACCATATCCATGAAGGTCTTATTCTATATCCAATAGAATGTGAAATTTTATTTATAACTTCAGGATATTTTTTATAATATTTAATTATATTATCATATCCAATGTTATGCCAATTCCATAACGACCAATAATTTGCTCCTATATCTTTAACATGATATATCGCATTATCAGTATTTGTAATACCTTCATCAATTGTTTGTGGATTATAGACACCATCAGCTATCCACATTTCTGATACTGCAGCAGTCCATGGTGGCCTATTGCTTAGAATTTCGATTTGCTCACACTCAATAAAAATAGTATCTGTGCGCAGCCAATTATTTGTTCTGATTGTCCTATCAACAATTTCAGCGTTTCCTACTCTGCTGCAATCAGGTTGGGTGTTAGTAACCAATGGTGTTTTAACCCATTGATTAAGCTGTTCTGAAAACATCATATTAAAAGTATTTTGTGCTGTCAAAAAATCTGGAAATGGATTTTTCACTAATGGCTCAGTTATTCCACATGTATGTCCTTCACCCCAAAAACCATACATGAAAGTATCAACAAATTCTACCAAAGGATGTCCATCATATTTTTCAGCCAAAAGATAATTAAGCTCTTTAAATGCAGATGAAAAATATGGATCATCATACCTGGGTTCATACTGCATTTTACCAAAGCGTTCTCCCATTTTTACTAAAGGTACTTTTCCCGATACAAAATCTGGCATAGCATAATCTGGAATATTTGGATTAGAAAGCATGATTCTGAAACCAATCCGTTTTGAATATTTTTCAGCTAACTCAAAAGCTATTTTCCAATGATCTGAAAAATCAAGCCTCCCGGGCTTTGTCTGGACATCTTTCCAATTTACCCGTATATATAGTTTATTGCCTAAAGGTAATTTTGCCAATTCATCCATCAATTCATATGTTGACTTGCCATCTTTTTTGGGAGGTCCAACTTCATCACATAAATATGTTATTAAGCCCATACCATAATTATTTAAAATCTTATTAGAAGGCGTCGTAGTCATAATTACTTGAGCATCTGGTATATCTTTATCAAGAAAGATTCCTTGCTGTAATTTTACAGTACTTGAAGAAGGACCTCCCTTAAGATTATATAGTCCTCCTTCATAAACATTACCTATACCATCATAAATATTTGGTTGTTTTATATTACTGTTGATTTCCATAATTTTCATCTCCTATAAATTTATACTCTTTTTTAATTAAAACATTTATGATAAAATTTAATTAATATAAAGTTAATTATTTTTATTTTTCTAAAAAAGGACGTGTTTTCTATGAGCCAGCCTCCAATTGAGTTTTTTGAAATACACCAGTACTTTATGATTGAATATAGAAAAACAACTGAACCTTTTAATATGCCTTCTGAACAATATCATGATGCATACGAAATATATTATTTAGTTTCAGGAGAACGATATTACTTCATAAAGGATAAAGTTTATCATGTAATGTCCGGTGACTTGATTTTTATAAATATTAATGATATTCATAAAACCAGTGGTTTAAAAAATCCCAATCATGAACGAATTTTGGTACACTTTAAACCAGAATTTTTGAATGAATTCTTGGTTTCTGCCAAAAACTTAAGCTTGCTTTCTGTTTTTGAAAGAGATATTAATGCAATAAGGCTAAATATAAATGAACAGCAAAATATTGAACGTTTATTATATAGAATGTTAGATGAATACCAAACAAAAAAGTTTGGATGGGAATTTTCTCTTAAAATTCTACTTTTAGATCTTCTTATATTTATGAAGAGGCAATGTGAAAATTCATCTATAAACTTTTTTCAATATCCTAATGCTTTGCATGAAAAAATATCTCAAATCGCCCTATTTATGAACGCAAATTTTTATGAATCTATAACACTTGATATCATATCAAAAAAGTTTAATATATCACCATGGTATTTTAGTAGAAGTTTTAAAGAAATAACAGGATTTACATTTAGTGAATATTTAAATAGAATCAGAATAAAAGAAGCCCAACATCTCTTAAAAAATTCCGATTTAAGTATAGAAGAAATAACTGGAAAAGTAGGCTTTGACAGCTCAACACATTTTGGCAGAACATTTAAATCCTTAGTAGGTATATCCCCTTTAAAATATAGAAAATCAAAAAGAGAACAAAAATTTTAAATTTATTTTTAACTTTTAAAGTTTAAACTGCGGTAAATAATCTTTATTCTCTTTTATTATTTCATCAAGTATACTTTTAGCTACATTAGCAGAAGACACTAGTGGATGTATTGTTAATGCCTGTAATGAAGAATAGTAATCTCCATTAACTCCTGCTTCAATTGTTAATTCTTCGTATGCTTTAACTGATTGTATTAAGCCTCTTATCTTTGGTGACAAATGTCCAATATTTATTGGTTGTGCGCCACTCCCACCAACAATTGAATTTGTTTCAATTACTGCATCTGCTGGTAAATCTGCAATTGTACCATTATTTTTTACATTTACAACATGTATATCTTTTTTGTCATTATATATTGAACTTATAAGCGAACAAGCTACATCTGAATAGTAGGCTCCTCCTCTTTTATCCAATTGAGGAGGTTTTATATTTAGATTTGGATCCTTATATAATTCAAACAATTCCTTTTCTAATTTTTTAACTACTTCTCCTCTTGTTCCAATTGTCTCGTATTCTTCTTTTTGCTCTTCAAGCATCTTATCCTTCATGTAAAAATATTTATGATATGGACAAGGATACATCATGAGTGATTTTAAAAATTCAGGTTCCCAAGGCATATTAGGTATATTTTTCATTGTAAGTGATTTTCCACCTATTAAACTATCTATAAATTTTTCTGTTATATCTTCTCCATCTAAGTATACATTTGTACCCCATACCAAATGGTTAAGTCCAGCAAATTTTATATAAACTCTTTTAGAATCAACATTTAAGAGTTGCGATACACCATTTATCATACCTTTAGGAACATTACAAAGTCCAATAGCTTTTACCTTTGTATATTTTAAAATAGTCTCAGTAATTAAACCAGAAGGATTTGTAAAATTTATAAGCCATGCATTTGGCGAAAGTTCTTCTATATCTTTACATATATCTAAAATAACAGGTATAGTTCTTAATGCTTTTGCAAAGCCACCAGGCCCCGTTGTTTCTTGACCAATCACATTATATTTTAAAGGTATTTTTTCATCCTTAATTCTTGAGTCTAACTGCCCAACTCTAAATTGTGTTATAATAAAGTCCGCATCTTTTATAGCATCTTTTCTATTTAAAGTTAGATGAATATTAATTTTTATACCAGCTTTTTCTACCATCCTTTTAGCAAGACCGCCGACAATTTCTAATTTTTCTATCCCTTCTTCTATATCTACAAGATAGATATTCTGTATAGGTAATTCATTGTATCTCTTGATAAAACCTTCTATTAATTCTGGACTATAACTAGAACCACCTCCTATTACAGCAATTTTTAATGGTCTATTTATCATCATTTAATACTCCTTTCCCTTTTTATATTTTTACTTTGAAATTGTGCTCTGTTAATATATAACTTATTACTCTTTTATACCTGTCAATGCGATTCCTTCGATTATATAACTTTGCCCTATAAGATAAACAATCAAGACTGGTATTATAGCAATTGCTGAAGCAGACATCATAAGTGGCCAGTCAGTAATATATAGCCCTTTAAAAGAATTAAGTAATAACGGTACTGTATACAACTTTATAGTATTTAAGTAAATATTTTTCTATCTAATCTCCTCCCATACATGCAATATTTATATCTTTAACTGCATCTTTTGTAAAGATTATATTATCATTATTTTTTAAAGATTATATAAATTTTGTTTTATCTTTATTATATATCATAAGTTGTGGATTTTAAAAACACTTCTTGTTTAAGTTAACGTTTTTTATACATATCTTGTCTTTGATTTTATATTTCATATAACTCCCTATTTTTCACTTCTAAATTGAGCAAATTTCATATTTTAAATAGCTTGATATTACTAACTTTTTAAGAGATAAAAAAAGGAAGTTCACCCCAAATGTCGAATATTTTAAGTATCAAACAAATTTTAACAAAAGAGGTGAACATACTTATGTGTATTCGACAAGAATGCTTATTTCTTTTTGACAAATAAAAGTAGTATTAATTAAATTTTCAAGGTTCATAAGTTATCCACAGTAATTGTTATGCTTAGCTTTGCTATTGTCTTTTTTAGCTTCAAAAATCAAAGCTTAATTGTGAAATTTCCTCAATTAAATATTTATAAACCATTTCAGCATTTAAATTCAAAATCCCATGTACCTTTTTGATTTAATCATTCTTCTCCTAAAAAATCAGATATCAAATATTCAAGTATTGCCATATTATTCATAATATAATCCTATTTTTTGTTTAATTATTTATAAAGCTTTTACTATTTTAAGCCATTCCTGAGCTATAAAAGCATGTCCTGCAAAAGTTGGATGAACTCCATCTTCAGCCCAAAATGAAGGATCCTTTTTAGTACATAATCGTGCCATAAGCCCATCTAAAGGTATAAAAAATGTTTTGAATTCTCTTGCAAGTTTTCTTACTACTTGTATCTTTGGGTCTAAATCTTCACGCCATTGTATTTTATCTTCAGATGTTGGCAGAACAAAAGGTTCTATAATTATAATTTTTGCATTTAATTTTTCTTTTACTTGATTTAATATATCTCTATAATCAGATTCAAAAGCATCTATATGGGTAGGATCATTACTGTCATATCTTCTCCAGCAATCATTAATTCCTATGAATATTGAAACCCAATCAGGCTTTAACTCAATGCAATCATGAGTCCACCTCTCCTTCAAATCTTTAACTCTATTTCCACCTATTCCGCGGTTTATAAATTGTATATTCATATCTGGATACATTGCAAAAAACCATGATGCTACAAACATAGGATATCCAAATCCCAAATCATTAAAATCGTCTCTGTTTCTTTCAGTATCAGTAATACTATCACCTATAAATAGTATTTTTTCTCCTTGTTTAATCATCATAATTAATCCTTCCTTTCAAGATTTATAATTTTACTCATCAGAAAAAAACTCGTTAATTTTCAGGATAAAACGTATATGCACCAATTTCTTTGTTACTATATCTAGGCCTTCCTAAACCATCATATTTACAATAATCTTTACCATCAACAACAAACGTCATGCCATCCATATCCCCTGATGTGAGTGCTGGGCTATCTGATTTGAAAAAGAAATTTCCAACCTCCGGATTTATAAATTCTGGGTTTTTATTTATAATATTTTGTCCTATTGAAGGAACACCACCTTTCCCATAAAATATTGTGTTTTTTGTCAATAGTGGGGAATCTTCTATACCATAATAATTCATAAATATATCATTTTTAGCAAATATGTAGTCGCTATTTTCCGGATAAACTATAGCATATTCAGGTGTTTCATAAAAAACAGTGTTATAAATAAAAGTATATCTATTTATATATCCATCAGTTTTTTTACCTATTATCATACCTCCTCCAGTAGAATCTATAAGATTGTTTCGAAAATTCAAGCTACTAAATACCTTATAATCAAATTCCCAAAATTTCATACCTACTCCGCCAAAATCATTACCAGCTTGAGCTGTATTGCTGCTTACACAACCAAATAGATATCCATGAGGTGACCTTAGATCCCACCCATCCTGTCCGTTGTGATGTGCATAACAAAACAAGTATATATTATCTTCAGAATCAACTCCCCAATGTTGATAAGAGCTATTTTTGTTTACAAAGCCATTTGCGTGCTTATATTGAAAAATATCTTTGTTTTTATGATTGGGGTTCCAAGCAGCTTCAAGAAATTGAAATCTACCATGATCAATACTACTAAGATGAAACCCATCTACATCATTATATTTAGCTTCGCAGTGAGAAACTATTATAAATTTTCTGTTACCTTCTGGGGCATCTGTACGTGTAATATCTGAAAGAAAACCGGTACCATATGAAAGATCTTTATTTTCTTTAATTTGATCATAAGGATGTGTATTGTCATTGAAAGAACAGTCCTAAAATTGTATATATTTAACTGAATCTCCTAATTCAACACCTGATGCCAGTTGTCTTAATCCCCCTTGATCAATACCAAGTATGTTTAAATGTTCAACTCCAAGCCCTATACGTATATTAGCTTCTTTTAATTCAACTTTTTCTCCTGGGAAATTCATGATTGTAATAGGATGTTCACTTGTACCACTTGTTTGTAATACAATATTTTCTTTATAAACTCCTTCCCTTAAAAAAAGCACATCACCTGGTCTAAGATTATTTATACCCGTATTAATATCCCAAGGTGAATCAATTGACCCCTTGTTTTGAGGTTTACCATATGGTGATATATAAATCTTTCTTAAAACATTAGAATTAGAATTATCAATTACTACAATATTTGTCGCTGTACCTATTAAGTTCCCACTCTTATCATATGCAGTAACCTTTATTTTAAGGGGTCCATCTTTAAATTCAGATGTATCAAATGTCCTTATCCAATATCTATCTTTGACATATGTTCTAGCAAGCATCTCTTTTTTGTCACCAAAGTTAACTATTACCTTTCCTACGCCTTTATCTTCTTCATCCCATCCTTCTCCTGTGTATGCTAAACCATATATTTTTGCAATTCCAGACAATTTCTCCATTTGATCTGGATAAAAAAATCCTATACCTTTATCATTGTGATATTCGTAATATTTTATAGTATTTTTGTCAACATCTCTATTTATATCACAAGCAGATATAAAAAATATTAAGATAATTGTTATTAATACTGCATAATAAGATTTTTTGATCATACTTATAAATACCCCCCTTACAAAAGATAACTAATTTTTTAATTAAAAGAATTTATTCATATTATTTAGCCGATTTTAAATTTAATTTATCTAGAGCTAAATAGTAAGCTCCTACAACTGGATCAACTGTTATTTTTGATATTATAGCCTTAGGCGCTACTCTGTGTACCGTTGTTGTAAATTCATCGATAAGTAGAGGATTTGCCCCTTTAACAAAGACACTCCCGCCTAAAACAATTGGAACATCGAGATTGTAAATTCCAAGTTTTTTTAAAACTCCTGAAGCAATCATGCCTAAATTATGACCCATATCAATCAAAATTTTCTGACAAACATAATCGCCTTCCGATGCAAGTCTAAAAACAACAGGTGGTATAAGGTTTAATTGTTTTCTGTCACCTTTAAATTTTCGCAAAAGCGGCACTAAATCATCCATTTTATTAATTTTGAAAATTTTGGGTATTTCCTCTTCCAACTTTGTTTTATTAAAAGTAAGTTCTTCTGATCTAAATGCATAATGTAACGCAGTTAAAGCTATTTCATAGCCACCATCTATGTTTCCGTATTCATATGACAAATTTCTCAATATGACTTCCTTTCCATCTTTTGTCCTACCGGCGGCACTTGAACCTGTTCCACAAATTGTTACAACTCCCCAATATTTATTACTTCCTGCTCTCAATGCTATCCATGTATCATTCTTTATCTCAAAAGGAATATCTACAAGTATTTCTTTACATATATTATTTAATATTTTAAAATCTTCTTCCATATCAGCACCAGCTAAACCAAATACCACATAATCTATGTCTTTTAAATGAATTCCTATATTATTACATGCCCTTCCTAATGAAGTTTTTAGCGCTTTTTTTGCAGATTCTTGACCTACAACTTGATAATTAGAAGCTGATCCTATTCCTTTTGAAAGTATATTACCTTTCTCATCACCTATAATGCATTCTGTTTTTGTTGCTCCACCATCTATTCCTGCTATATACATATCAGCACCTCCTTTTGTTGAATTTAAAAAAACACTTTTAAATATGCTGATCAATTTTTTTTCTATCCAATAAAGATGCTGAATCTTCATCTAAAAATAAGTAAAAATCATCATGACTTTTTAAAATTGTTGCTGGTATAATTGGTGTAACATCATTTTCTATAACATTTTTTATTGATTCTGCCTTAACTTTATATGGAACACATGATATAATTGTTTTGCACTGTAATATTTGATATACAGACATTGTAATTGCTTGCTTTGGAACATCTTCTATATTTTCAAACCATCCTTCATTTACTTGCTGTTGCTTGCACCTATTATCTAAATTAACTACTATAAATGAATCCTTAGTTTCAAAATTAGCAGGAGGATCATTAAAACCAATATGTCCATTTTCACCTATACCAATAAACCCTAAATCTATAGGCTCTTTTTTTATCGCTTTGGACAATTCAGCAATTTGTTGATTTATATCATTTTCTCCTTTTACAAAATAGACTTCTTTCAAAGTTACTTTATTTACGAATTTTTCCTTTAAATATCTACGAAAACTTGCTGGATGATTTTCATCAATTCCTATATATTCGTCTAAATGAAACATAATAACTTTATTCCAATCAATTTTAGCTTTTATAAGATTATTTAGTAAAGTTATTTGTGATAAACCGGTTGAAAGTACTATTCTTGCATATCCTTTCTCTTGAATTGCTTTGTTAATTATTTTTTCACTTAATTGAGCCGCAGCTTTTCCTAACTCTTCTGCATCCTTAAAAATCCTTATATCCATTTACAATCTCTCCTCATTATGTTATTAAATATCTAAAAAATAAGATCTATTTATATTCACATTAAAATTTTTTTGTTTATAATATTATTATTTTATATTAATTATCGAAAATACAATTGGTATGGCAAGAAAAGACAAAATATTTACAATAAATGTTATTTTAGAAGCATATTCTCCGTTCCCCTCTATTTGATTAACCAATGGGGGTAAGGTCAAAATTGTAGGCATTGCAGCTTCTAATATTATAATTATCTTTACATATTCAGGAATTCTTAAAAAATAAACTATTATATATGCTATTAAAGGAGATACAAAAAGTTTTATTACAGCTACCAATAAAACAGAAAAATCTAAATTTCCTTTTTTTAATACTTTCATATTCATTCCAATATACATTATTGCTAAAGGTATTGTCATATTACCGACCATTTGGCTGCTCTTGAGTATAAAATCTGGTGGTTTAATGCCCAATATCATAATAAAAATACTAAAAACCAATGAAATGAAGGGAGGATTTATTATTTTTTTTAACTGATTTATACTAAAATTTTCTTTTTTAGATAAAATCCACATTCCTATAGTCCAAAATAATGTGGTATGTCCCAAATCATACAATATAACATATGGTACACTTTTATCACCAAATATAGCAATATTTATCGGTAAACCAAAAAATAATGTTGCACTAAATGTTGATGCAATGTAATATATATTTTTATAATTATTAATAACTCTAAATAAATTTAAGAAAACAACTGAACTTAACAAAGTTACAACAACCACTAATATACTCGCAATTGGTATTATATATAAATTTTTAATTGTAATATGTGCAAAATTTATACAAATGCTATAAAATATCAAATTAGGAGTAGTAATTAAAACAATAAAATCAGTAATCATTCTAAAATTTTCTTTTTTTACTATTCCAAAATATACACTACAATATCCTATAAACATAATAAAAGTTATTTCAATTAGTGTTTCAATTAGTTTATAAAAAATCATTTTTATCTTCCTTAATATTGATTGAATTATCTATTTTGAATATTTGTTTTTAATCAGTATGGAGTATTTTGAATAAACTTTTAATTTATTTCGCCTATCCTCATATACACTAACATTGCTAAAATCGCTGAGCCTAGAGGTATACAGGATTCATCTATCCTGTATTTAGGATGATGTAGCCCAAAAACTTCCTCCTCTTTTTTTGGCTTACATCCTAACCAGAAGAAAGCCCCAGGCTTTCTTTGTAAATATAGTGAAAAGTCCTCTCCTGCCAGGATAGGTTGGGTCTTTATACAATTATTCTCACCAACTATTTGTGAAGCAGCTTTTTTTACACAATCTACATTATCTTCCCAATTCACAAGGGTTGGAACCAAATTTATATATTTTATCTTCACAGAACAGCGATAACTTTTTGATATGCTTTCTATAAGTTCTCTTAACCGCCCTTCTATTTTCTGTTGGGTTTGCAGGTTTAAAGTGCGGACAGTTCCCTCTATTTTTACTTCATTAGGAATGACATTGTAAGAAGATCCTCCATGTATGCTTCCAATTGTTATTACAACAGGTTCAAAGGGAGATATTTCTCTGCTCACAATACTTTGTATCCCTTGAATGATTGCAGAAGAGGCAACTATTGGATCGATACTCATGTCTGGAATAGCACCATGACCACCTTTTCCTATTACAGAAATCTCAATCTTGTCAACAGAGCCCATCATAGCACCAGACTTTACTGCAACTTTTCCTGTCTCTAAAGTGGGTAAATTATGCAGTCCATAGATTTCATCAACTTCATCAACAACTCCTTCTGATATCATGGCTTTTGCTCCTTCATTTACTTCTTCAGCCGGTTGAAATATAAACCTTATAGAACCTGAAAGTTGGTCTTTTATTTCTGATAAAATTTGTGCTGTCCCTAATAAAATAGCTGTATGAGCATCATGCCCGCAGGCATGCATAATACCTTTATGTTGTGAAAAAAAAGGAAGATTTGTTTCTTCATGAATTGGCAGAGCATCCATATCAGCTCTCAAAGCAATGAGAGGTTTTTCTTTAGCCCCTTTTAAGTTGCCAATTACTCCATACCCTCCTATTTTTTCTTTTACCTCTATTCCCATTTTCTTTAATTCTTCTGCAACCTTTGAAGAGGTCCTCTTTTCCTGAAAGGAAAGTTCAGGAAATTGATGTAAATCTCTGTAGATGGAGGTTAAGTAATTATACAAATTTTTGCTTCTTCCTAAAAAATAATCTGCATCGTACAATAACGCCACCTCTTTCATTAAGACAGCCATTCTTCTATATGTTTTCTCACAAAGTCATCGTCATTTAAATGAGGATAGGCTTTGTAAACTCTGTCAATCTCCTCTTTTTGACCCGGAGATAAGTCTTCATTTGGATTTAAACACCATATTCCTTGCATAAGTCCTTGCCTTCTTAAAACTTCATGAATACCTGCAATTACACCTTTGTAATTATTTGCTACATCAAAAAAGGCTGCATTGCAATCAGTTATTTCTATAGCTTTGGTAAGTAATTCTGACGGAATTGTATCTTTTCCTCTGGCTTTTTTAATTTCTTCAAATAATTCTGTTGCCTTTTTTGTCCATACAGCCCAATGACCCAATAGTCCACCTGCAATTCTTTTTTCAACAATCTTTCCGTTGATATTAAAGCGATATTTTGTAAGTAAATCAATTACAATATTGTCATCATTTCCAGTATATAGTGCTATTTCGTCTCTTCTATCCGATTCACACACTGCCCTTACAACATCTAAGGTATAATATCGATTAAAAGGAGCAATCTTTATAGCCATTACATAAGGGATGTCTACAAATCGCCTCCAGAAGTTATAGCTAAATTTTCTGCCACCTACAGCCGGTTGCAAATAAAAACCAAATACAGGTATTACTTTTCCCACCTCTTCTGTTCTTTTGATTAGGTCTTCTTCACTCCAATCGTCCAAACCTCCCATGCTTAAAAGCCCCAAGTGATATCCATATTTTACTGCAATCTCTGCTTCTTTTAAAGCTTGTTCAGTTGGCCCTATAATGCCAGCTACTCTAATGAGGGGTCTTTTAAGATTTGCTTTTTCTACTTCTTCTGCTGCAATTTCTAATACTTTCTCATATAGATTATGCTGTCTAATTTCAAACTGGGTAGTGTGAACGCCTACTGCAATACCCCCAGCTCCAGCCGCTATATAATATCTGGTTAAGGCTCTTTGCCTTTTTTCATCTAATTTTCTCTCTTCTGTAAGAGCCAAAGGATGAGCGGGAATTACTGTGCCTTCTTGTAGCAATTTATAAATTTCAGGTGAAAGAAGCATTCTGTTATCCATTTTTTAAAACTTCCCCTCCCTTTCTTGAAAGTGGCTTGGCTTTTTAAGTGATATACCGCTGCTCTTAATCCACTCAGCTGTCCAATCTATCATCTGCCTTAAAGAAACGCGAGGATAACCAAATAAATAATGGGCCTTTGAAGCGTTACTCAAAAGAGCTGTTTCTTCTTCATCATTTACAAAGATAGGTTGTATACCAAATCTGTCTCCAAACCTTTCAGCAAGCCATCTTACAGAAATGGTTTCAGGTCCTGTGACATTTAGTATTTTAGAAGGTACTTCACAAAATTTAAGACTTCTTAAGGCAATTTCATTGGCATCCCCCTGCCAGATGACATTTACATGTCCCATTCTCAAATCAATTGACTTTTGTTCTTTTACAAGTGTTGCAATTTCGTGAAAAACTCCATATCTTAAGTCAATTGCATAATTTAATCTCATAATGAGCATTGGAATATTGTATTTACGTGAAAAATGTTCAAAGACTCTTTCTCTACCTAAAACTGATTGAGCATATTCTCCAACTGGGCCTGTTGGATATTCTTCTGAAGCTCCTCCCATAAAAACTGGTGCTAATGGATACACATTGCCACTTGAAAATACTACAATGCGGGAATTTTTAAATTTTTTTGCAACCTGTCCTGGCAGATAGGCATTCATTGCCCACGTAAAATGTTCATTCCCTGTTGTCCCAAATTTATGTCCTGCCATAAATACGACATTTTTAACTTCCGGTAAACTTTGAAGCTGGTCATCCTCCAGTAAATCTGCGTTAATGGTTTGTATACCATAATCCTCCATCTCTCGTTGGAGTTCTTTATCTGAAAATCTGGAAACACCAATTACTTTCTTGTCAACTTTTGCTTTGTCAATTGCATTTTTAGCCAGTTTAGCCAAACTTGGACCCATTTTCCCTCCAGCGCCCAAAATCATTATATCTCCTTCTAATTGAGCTATTTCAGAAATTAAAGCCTGTGATGGTTCTGATAGTATGGCTTCTAATTCTTCAACTGTATGCATTCTTAATCTCCTCTCCGTTATTCACAATAACAGTCATTTATATTTGCCAAATATTTTGTAATTTTTCATAGTAAATGATTTTGATTTTCTTGCCCATGGTACATTTAATTCTGAAAACAGCATTTTATCTTTAGCCGCCCTGTCGATAATATTTTTTATATTTTTAATAACTGTAGTATTTTTGTCTCCTTTTTTATAAACATCTATATATTTGTCATCTATAGTATAAATAATATTACTAGATTCAAATGCCCCATTTGTTGCCAAAACAAAATTGCGTGTATTTTCAATCGGACAATACAGTTTTTCATTTTCGAATATAGCGTTTATTAAGTTTAAATATACTTTTTCGATTAAATCCTCTTGACAAAAATTTATTATTTCTTCATGCCCCTCATAAAACTTTATCTTAACTAAATTATTATAATCCCAATATGCTGTTCCTTTTGTACCTTCTATGACTATATATGGTAATTCATCATTAAAGCTGCATAATGTACTATAAAAAAGCACTTCAATATTCCCCTGTGTAAGTATCCTTAAACAAGCCGTATCTTCACTTTCAATTTTATTTCCATGATATAACTCTGCAGTTATATTAAATGGGATACCATTATCTTTACCAAATTCTTCAGCTAACAGCAAAGTATTATTTAAAAGATGTGCTAAAGAATTATTTAAACTGCCATCTAAAATATAGTTGCCTTTATCTGTAATTTTGCCCGCCCATGATGTTCTCTGATAGTAGGTTTCATCTCTACTCCAAATTCCAACACCTGTTATACGTTTAATAACTCCTAAACGTCCACTTTTAATGTAATTTAACAATTTTATAAATGCCTTTCCTGAAGTCTGCTGAAAGTTAACAGCGCATAGTTTCCTTTTACTTTTGCTGATTTCTATAAGAGCATCAATATCTTGTATTGTTACAGCTGGAGGCTTTTCTAACAGTACATTAAATCCTCTTTTTATAACTTCAAAAGCTATATCTTTATGAGTATATATAGGTGTTGATATAATTATAAAGTCAAGAAGATTTTCTTTTTCAAGCATTTCTTCATAATTAACATAATGATTTATCCCATTTAATTTTAATGTTTCAATTTTCTTTTTATTCTTTTCGTAATTGACTTCTGAAAATGCTCTAAAATCAATATAATCTCCTGTAAGTTTTTCTATCATATTTAAGTGTGTTCTTCCAAAACCTCCAATACCAATTAGACCTACTTTTGCCTTATACATAAGATTCCTCCACTATATATTTAGGAAATTTAATTATATTTTAAAATCAACAGCCTCACCTGTTTCAGCGGATATTCTAATTGATTCAGCCAATGCCGTAGCTATAAGCCCGTCTATTCCATCAACTTTAGTGACATTCTCCCCCTTTAATGTTCTAATGAATTCATCTAAAATTAAAGGATCAGAACCTCCATGGCTATCTGTTTCAAGATCTAATTTGTATTCTTGTATACTTTTATCACCAAAAATATTTACAGTAATTTTTTGTTCTTCTGCATCTACTTTTATGTCACCTTTTTCACCCACAATATAAACCAATCTTGTTTCTCTGTTTGATAATGGTATTAGTTCATATACAGCTTGGATTCCGTTTTCATAGGATATAATAGCTTTATATAAATCATTTATATCACTATCATCATTAAAAACGCATAAATCAAGTCCAAATTTCGTAGGATTATTTTTTTCTTCAAAACTTAAATTATAATTTGACTGCTCATAGACAAAAGGGCAATTGCTCTTTATTGGGCAAATACTGCAATAATCAGCTTTCTTTTTATCTGAAGTAAAAAAAACCCTCTTTGCTGTCCCAAAAACCTTTTTAGGTTTAGAACCAGCAAGCCAAGTTATCATATCTAAATCATGGCAGCTTTTTGTTAAAATC
This sequence comes from Thermoanaerobacteraceae bacterium, assembly GCA_049700195.1. Classification (GTDB taxonomy): domain Bacteria; phylum Bacillota; class Thermoanaerobacteria; order Thermoanaerobacterales; family Thermoanaerobacteraceae; genus JBNAVY01. The sequence goes on along the minus strand of JBNAVY010000001.1, from coordinate 5,665 downwards.
ATATCACCACTTTTTTCTTTTTTTCTATGCCATCTTCTATAGTAACTTCCAGTATGATAGGAATCTAATATCTCAGTTTGAGAAATTGTAAATACTTTACCTATAATTTCGCTGTCAACTATATTTTTTACAGTCTTAAAAACCCAAGTAAATCTCATATTAAATCCTACAAAAAGTAGTCTACCTGACTTCTCATGGGCATCGACAATTTCTTTTGCATCATTTATAGATGTAGCCATGGGTTTTTCACAATAAACATCAACTCCAGAATTTAAGAGTTCAATCACAATATCTTTATGTGTGAAATCAGGTGTTGTAACTATAGCCGCATCTATTTTATCAATTATTTCTTTATAATTATTTGTTTTAAAAACATTATCAAGATTAAAGTTCTTGGAAAAAGCTTCTAATCTTTTTGTATTTATATCTGATATTGCAGTTATTTCTACATCTTCACGTTTTGATAAATTCCTCCCAAAAGCAGCTGCTCTTGATGCCCCTGCTCCAATTATTCCAATTCGCAACTTTTTCATTTACTATATTCCTCCTCTAATATATTTTAATATTCCTTTATTCTAAATTGTCATTATCCTTTTAATCCAGTAGTAGCAATCCCCTCTATAAAATATGATTGTGCAAAAAAGAACAAAAGAATTGGAGGAATGATTGCAATTAAACTTAATGCTATTAAAGGACCCCACGACACTACAGAAGTAGTATCAACCAATGTTCTTAATATAAGTGGTACAGTATATTTTTGTATATCACTTATATAAATTAATTGTTCCAAAAAATCATTCCAAATAGACATAAATTTAAATATCATAACTGAAAAAAGTGCAGGTTTCGCTAATGGTAGTATGATATGCCAAAATATCTGCAGAGTAGATGCCCCATCAATCCTTGCTGATTCATCAAGTTCTGTAGGTATGCCTTTTATAAATTGATGAATTAAAAATATATAAAATGCTCCTCCACCTAAAAAAGAAGGTACAATAAATGGCAAATAAGTATTTAACCATCCTAATTTTTTAAATATCAAATAAACGGGTATCATTGTAACTTGTTCCGGAAGCATTAGTGCTGAAAGCATTAGTATAAATAAAACATTTTTAAATTTAAATTTCAATCTCGCAAAACCAAATGCTACTAAAGAACTTGAAAATACTGTCCCAATCACTACAAATATTGCTAAAAATATTGAATTAATTAAAAAATGTCCAAATGTATATTCACCAGTTATATTCCAACCTTTTATAAAATTTTCTATTGTTATAGGATTTGGTATCCATGTAAAAGGTTTAGCAAATACAGCATTACTAGGTTTAAATGCACTGCTTAACAGCCATAGTAATGGGAAAGCTGTAGCTAGACCTCCAATAGATAAAAAAATATGTGCTATTAATTTTGTTATTTTAATATTCCTTTTGTGTTTTTTAATCCTTTTTTTTGTTGAAAAATCTATATGTTCCAAAATTTTCACCCCTTATTTTTAAAAATAAATATTAACTTAAATTAATTTAAATCAATATTATAATTACTATATAAATATATCTTTATAAGTATAAATATTTATAAAAACTTTAATCTAAGATTCATAATAAACCCATTTACCAGATGTTCTAAACAATATAACTGTTATTATTAAAATAATAATTGTAAGAAACCAAGCAATTGCTGAAGCATACCCCATTCTGAATTGAGTAAAACCTACTTTATACATATACAATACATAAAACAGAGTAGAGTTTGCAGGACCTCCTTGCGTAATTATAAAGCCTTGCGTAAAAACCTGAAAAGCCCCAATCATACCCATAACCAAATTAAAAAATATGGTTGGTGTTAGTAAAGGTATTGTTATATTAAAAAATTGTTGGATTTTTGTAGCGCCATCAACCGTTGATGCTTCATAAAGTTCTTTTGGTATTTGTTTCAAACCAGCTAAAAATATTACCATGGCTGAACCAAACTGCCATGCTGCAATTACAGATAAAGTGGGTAAAGACAAGTCTGGACTTGCCAAAAAATTATATGGCCCTAAACCTATTGAACTTAATATAGTATTCAAACTTCCTTCTCTTGATAATAACATTTTCCACATTACAGATACAGCTACACCACCACCAATAATTGAAGGCAAATAATAAATTGTCCTATATATGGACATGCCTCTAACACCTATATTAAGTATCATAGCAATTATCAATGCAGTTGCTAATCTCAAAGGAACAGATATAAAAACATAAAAAATTGTTACTTTTAAAGATTTTATAAACAAACTATCTCTAAACATGTCTGTGAAATTTTTAATTCCAATAAATTTCATAGTAGTAAATATATCATACTGCATAAAAGATAAAATAAATGAATAAATCATAGGTCCTGCCATAAAGACAAAAAAACCTATTAGCCATGGACTTATAAATAAGTATCCTTCATAATTGCGATATAAAGAATTAATCTTTCTTTTATCCAAAGTTTTCAAAGTATCACACCTTTCAATTATTGGATATTGAAGACCCTATATGGAAAATCTCCAATATCCAAATCAAAATTCCTATTTTATACTCTTATAAAATTCATCTAATATTTTATTTGATTCATCTGCCCAATCAGCAAGTGCTTTTTCAGGAGTTTTCTTACCAAACATCATAGCTTCCCATTCTTGATCATATGCATCCTCTATAGCTTCCCCAGTAGGAACTGCTGGCTCCCATTTAACATCACTGTGAGCACTTTCCGTTGCTTTTATAACATCCACCATTTCTTTAGCCTTAGCTGACATGGTGGGATATAGTTCATCTAAAATTTGTGTGTTAATTGGCAATCCTCTTTGCAATTGTAATATCTTACCTGCTTCCATATCATTTATTATATAGTTAATAAGCATAGCAGCTTCTTTAGGATGTTTACTATCTTTAGTTATAGCATACAGCATTGTTGGTGCAACTTCATATGCTTTAATTTTGGGTCCTGTTGGTCTTCTGACCATACCAAAATCAAATTTCACGTTAGCTTCATAATTGTAAACTTTTGCGCTAACTGCAAGTATCATAGCTGCATTCCCAACTATAAAATCATCTGTACCAGGAGGATCCCCCGCTGAAACCTCAATAGGTGTAGATATACCTTCTTGTTGTAATTTTTTGTCAAAATTGAAAACTTCCAAACCTTCAGGACTATTAAAAGCAACCTTTGTCAAATCTTCATTCCACATCTTGCCGCCTCTCTCGTATAGAGGAAGTTGAAAATCAATATCCATTCCTCCCCACATAAAAGGTGCAGTTCCCCAAAGATTTTTATTCCCATCTGCTCTAGCTGCATCAGTTATTTTTTTAGCTGCAGCTAAAAAATCATCCCAAGTCCAATCATTAGTTGGTTCTTGAACACCATATTTTTTGAAAACGTCCTTATTGTAATACAAAATTGGAGCACTAATACCTGTAGGAATAGAATAAATCTCGTTGCTATATTTTCCAGCATCCAACATAGCAACTGGAACTTTAGAAATATCAATTATTTTATCATCAATATATTTTTGTAAAGACACAACCTGTTTTCTTGCTACAAACTGTCCTATATTTGCTACAGAAATTTGTGTTACATCTGGAGCAGTTCCTCCAGCTAATTGTGTAGTCAATTTATCAAAATATCCATCCCAACCTGAATATTCTGCTTGCACTTTTATATAGGGATATTTCTTTTCAAATTCTTTTATTGCATCCATTGTAGCTTTGTGTCTTGATTCTCCCCCCCACCATGCAAATCTTAATGTAACATTTTCCTGTTTAGGTGTATTATTAGAAGTATTACTATTACTAGACGAACTTGATGTATTTGGTTTACTGCATCCTGTCATTAATAAACTTAAGATAAATATTGTCGTTACTATAAGTGCTAAAAATTTCTTTACCATTTTTATCCTCCTTTAACATTTCATAAATTTTAAAACTCTAAATTTCCCATCCCGGTAAGTATTCTTTTGTGTTTTTAAGCATTATACTAAATAATTCTTCCGCTTTTTCTATTTCTATACTTACTAAAGGATCATTTATAAATGCTCTAAATGCATAGTTTTTATCTTTTTTTATTGCAGCTTTTAAAGTTAATTCTTGATTATAAACATGCCTTAATACTATACTCTGTAAATCATATGGCATTACATCTGCAACTACCGGAATGACACTGTCTTTTGTAAATATTGCATTTGTCTCTACAACTGCTCCTATTGGTATTCCTTGCATTTGTCCTACGTTTGGTATGTTTATATTAGTAATCACCTCCTTTAAACCTAAAATTCCTTTTATAATTTTAACTCCTTCCTCATGAGATTTTTCAAGTGGCATTTTTTTATTTCCTTTTATAAATTGTTTGCTCATTTCATATAATTCTTCTTGCTTCTTAATTCTGTAACTCACAGGTGTTAAATGAAACATCCATCTTTTTATTGTGTCATAATCTTTTAAGTATATTGAGCCCATAAATTCTACTAAATGTCTGTCATTTGTTGTTGGCACAAGTCCGTATCTTTTATACAAATCAAATTTAACTCTATGACCACAAGTAAAGTAGTTTTCTTTCCAGCCTTTCTTACCTTCATATTTATCAAAACCTGTTTTATAATATTTTTCTGCAAATTCTCCAAAAAGTTTTATTAGATTGTGATGTTTGTATGTAGCTTTGCTAAACCACGTAAAATGGTTTATTCCTAAGACATTTGTTTGTATTTCTTCTATTATTTTTTGTATTTCTTCTTCTCTTTTTTCTTTGTTGATTTCTATCTCCCCTGAATCTATAAGCATATCTGCTAACAGCCTTTTACCCCCTAATACTTCATGGCAGGCTCCTAATGCTTTTATTTCTGGAAAAACTTCATATAATGTTCTTGTACAAACAGTCATTGGATTTGTATAATTTATCACCCATGCTTTTGGTGCATATTTTTTTATAGATTCTGCAAATTCAATAAACATGGGCACTGCTCTTAATGCTCTTACAATACCCCCTGGACCTACTGTATCACCAACTGATTGATAAATCCCATATTTTTCAGGTGTATATATGTCTGATACCATTTCTTCAAAAGTTCCAGGTAATATTGAAATAATAACAAAATCAGCTCCATTTAAAGCTTCTTCAAGTGATTTGACAGCTTTATATTTCCATATACTCTTTGCTTCTTTCATTTTAGATATATTGTTCCCAATAATTTCATTGGAATATGCTGATTCGAAATCGATATCATATAATTTAATAGTGCCTGATAATTGAGATTCTAATGCAAGATCTGACATAAATGTCCATGCCCATCCCCTTGAACCACCTCCGATATATGCAATATTTATATCTTTAACTGCATCTTTTTCAAAAATCATATTATCATTCCTTTTCTAAAAATTATCTACATTCTGTTTTATCCTTATTATATATCATAAGCTGTTGATTTTAAAAACATTTCTTGTCTAAGTTAACGTTTTTTATTCATATCTTGTCTTTAAATTTGATGTTAAATATTACTTAACATATTCATAAATTATTACCCCTTTAACAACCCTATTTACTCTTCCTTCAGGATTTGGATCATCAGGTGTTATCCCTAGATTCAAGGACTTATAAAAAGCTAAAATTTGTGCATAAATAATGTACAAAGGTGTTAAAAAGGCTT